>OZ251520.1:600000-900000 GCA_965242985.1 uncultured candidatus Poriferisulfidus sp.
TTCGGCGCGCGACGCTTCGCTCAGCCGCTCGCTCGCGGCGCGGTCGACCAGATGCGCGCCGAAGATGGCGAACTGCTCGATGACGTCGAGCCGCATCGACCAGTCCTCCGTGTCGAAGCCCTCGTTCTCGAGCGCCAGCAGCGCCTGGCCCGCCAGCCGGTACACCGTCACCGACAGGGCGCTCGCGGTCTGCCCCGCCGGGCGCGGGGTCTCGCGCTGGTTCCACTGGCGGGCGAGGCGGACCATGCGGGCGGCGGGCGGCGTCTGGCGGAGAGTGAGGGATTCGAACCCTCGGTGCGATTGCTCGCACAACGGTTTTCGAGACCGCCCCGTTCGACCGCTCCGGCAACTCTCCGTTTAATAGGATAGCACCGGCGCCCGCGCCCGGGCGGAAAAAGGGCCCGCCCGGAACGCTCCGGACGGGCCCCGAGCGGCCGCCCCGGCGGCTCAGTCGTGCCGCACCTCGATGCGGCGCGGCGCGACCGCGGCCTGCTTGCCGATGCGGACGTGCAGCACGCCGTGCTCGCCGCGGGCCTCCACCGCGTCCGGGTCGGCGTCCTCCGGCAGCCGCAGGCTGCGCTCGAACACCCCGTGCGCGCGCTCGATGCGGCGGCAGCGGACGTCCTGGCCCTCCGGCGCGGGCTCCGCCTGGCGCTCGCCCCTGATGCGCAGCACGTCGTGGTCCAGCTCGATGCCCACGTCGGCGGGCTTGATGCCCGGCAGGTCGGCGCGGACGACGTAGTGGTCGCCGCGGTCCTCCCAGTCGACGGCGGGCGTCCAGCCGCGCGGCGCGCCGGCGGCGGGGCCGTCGGCCAGCAGCGCGCGCAGGCCGAGCAGATCCCCGAACGGGTCGGTGGTGAAGATGCTTGGGTACATGATGGTTGCCTCCTGCCGGTCGTTCGGTCTCCGGCAGGAGTTACATGGGGCCGGCGGCGGCCGGTTTCAAGTCCCGCCGGCGGCCTCGAAGCGGCCCGCCGGGCGGTTCTTGCGCACTTGGTCGTGCGGGTGCAGGCGGCCGTGCATGGCGATGTAGACGCCCGGCGGCGCGGTCAGCGCCGCGGCCACCGCGAAGCCGGTGTTGAAGGCGGCGTCGCTCTGGCGGAAGCGGGCCGGGCTCATGGCGCCGGTCAGCACGATGGTGCGGTCCGCCAGCGCCGCCGGCGCCGCCAGTGCCGCCGCCGACTCCGCCATGGTGTCGGTGCCGTGCACCACCACCAGCCGCGGCGCGGCGCAGGCCGCGGCCGCGTCGCGCAGCGCGCGGCGGTCGGCGTCGGTCATGTCGAGGCTGTCCTTGCGCATCACCTCGATCAGCTCCCAGCCCTCGTGCATGCCGGCCTCGTTGAGGATCTCCGGCACGCAGGGCGCGCCGACCGCGTAGTCGCTGAGCGCGTCGTGGTAGACCTTGTCGAAAGTCCCGCCGCAGGTGAGGATCGCCAGTTCGGTCATCGCGGCGGGATTATAAGGGGAAGCGCGGGGACCGCCGGGGCGGCAAGCCGGCGCACTTTCTTTTCATGCGCCTGTTCCGAGTCCGGAATCTTTTCGGCGCAAGCGCTCTCCTTGGTGACCCCCGTTGTAAACTGCCGCCATGACTTTCCCGCCGCCGTTCCGCGCGCTCGCCGCGCTCGGCCTGTCGGCCGCGGCCGCCGCGGCCGCCGCCGAGGAGCTGGTGGTGGTGTCTTGGGGCGGCGCCTACCAGCGCAGCCAAGAGGAGGCCCTGTTCCGGCCCTGGATGGCGCGCACCGGCCACCGCATCGTGGTCGAGGGCGGCTACAGCGGCGGCCTCGCCGAGATCAAGGCGCAGGTGGAGGCCGGCGCCGTGACCTGGGACCTGGTGTCGGTCGAGGCCGAGGACGCCGCGCTCGGCTGCGAGGAGGGCCTGCTGGAGCGGCTCGACCACGCCGCGCTGCCGCCGTCTCCGGACGGCGTCCCGGCGGCCGAGGACTTCGTCGCCGGCGGCCTGGCCGAGTGCGGCGTCGGCAACAACCTGGCGTCGATCGTGATCGCCTGGGACCGCGACCGCCTGCCGGAGGGCCCGGCGGCGCTGCGCGACTTCTACGACCTCGAGCGCTTCCCCGGCAAGCGCGGCCTGCGCCGCAAAGCCCGCGGCAACCTGGAGATGGCGCTGGTCGCCGACGGCGTGCCGCCGGCGCGGGTGTACGAGGAGCTGCGCGCGGAGGCGGGGCTGGCGCGCGCCTTCGCCCGGCTGGAGGCGCTGCGGGAGCATGCGGTCTGGTGGGAGGCCGGCAGCCAGCCGCCGCAGCTGCTGGCCGACGGCGAGGTGCTGATGACCACCGCGTTCAACGGCCGCATCTTCGACGCCGTCGCCACCGAGGGCCGGAACTTCGCCATCCTCTGGGACGGGCAGGTCTACACCCAGGGCTACTTCGTCATCCCGGCGGGCTCGAAGCGCAAGCGGCTGGCGCTGGAGTTGATCGCCTTCGCCACCTCCACCGAGCGGCTCGCGGACCAGTTCTCGCGCATCGCCTACGCGCCGGCGCGCCGCTCGGCGCAGGCGCGCATCCGCGGCTACCACGGCGACCCGGCGCTGGACATCCGCCCCTACCTTACCACCACGCCGCCCAACCTCGACAACGCCGTGCGCGCCGACGCGGATTTCTGGCTCGACCGCCAGACCGAACTCAACGAGCGCTTTCTGGCCTGGCTCAATCGCTAGCCCGCGGCCGGACGCCGGAAATCCTTGTTCGCCGGGAGCGGCCGCCGTCCCGGCTCTTGAATCTTTCCGGTGTTATAATCCTGCCCGTTCTCGGACTGAAACCGCTTCAGTCCGCGAAGCGAGCTGCACCTTGCTGTGAACGATCCCGCCGCATTAGCCATGAATCGCGCCTGCGCCGCGCGTGGTCCTATCGCGCGCAGCCCTAATACGGGGGGGGGGGTCTAAAAGCCTTTCCGCGCGCCGGGCGCCCGGCGCTCCGGCCCGGCCGTCTCGGCCGGAACCGATGACCGGCGCGCGCTCCGCGCGCGGGCTGGCGGCGGCATTGCTGGCCGCGGCGCTGTTGCCGGCGTCGCCGGCGCAGGCGCAGCATCTCGCATATGCGGTGACCCTGAGTTCGAGCACGATCACCGAAGGGCAGTCGGTCACGGTGGGTCTGCGCTGCACTTCGTATTGCGGCCACAACTTGATAACACTCGGCGGCTCCACCACGCAGTCGACTATAAGGGCGGATATCGCGATCAGCCCCACCACTTACACCAACGTTTCATTGTCCAGCAACGTGCGGCTGACCGCGCAATCGACCAATTCGAACGGCCCTTGGGCGGGCACGGTGACGATTACGACCACGGACGACGGCGCTACGACCGGACACAGGACGCTGACGGTATCGGGGACCCCAGATACTGGTGGTACTGGAGACAACGCGTGGAGCGGGGCGGATACCAGAGCCATCACCTCGGCCACGCTGACGATTCTCGATGCCCAGGCGCCGCAGGTGACGGTGTCGCTGTCGCCGGCGACGATCAACGAGAGTGGCGGAACCATAACGACGGTGGTGCAGGCGACGGTGCCGACGGGCTCCGAGCCGACTACGGCCTTGGCGGTGACGCTGTCGGCGGCGCCGGTGAGTCCGGCGACGTCGGCGGATTTCACGACGAGCTGGTCGGGAGCCACGACGACGTTGACGATTCCGGCGAACGGCACCACCAGCGGGCTCGCGTTGATCACGGCGGTGAACAACAACCTGGACGGCCCGGAGACCAAGCAGGTGACGGTGAGGGGAGCGGTGGCGACGACCGTCGACTACCGGTCCGGCTCCGCGACGCTGACGATCAACGACGACGACACGTCGGCGCTGACGGTGGTCGAGAGCGGCGGCGGCACCACGGTGACGGAGGACTTGGGCACGGACACGTTCGAGGTGCGCTTGGCGACCCGGCCGGCGTCGACGGTGCAGGTGGCGGTGTCGAGCGACGACGCCGACGAGTGCGTGGCGGAGGTGGACGGCAGCACGGATTACGACGGCGGGACGCTGATGTTCTCGCCGACGGCCGTCGAAAATCCGGGACCCCAGACGACCCTGTGGAGCGAGGCGCAGACGGTGACGGTGCGGGGCGTGGACGACAGCGTGCTGGATCCCGGCGAGACCTGCACGGTGCGGCTGGACACGAGCAGCGTGCCGGCCTCGGGCGACACCGCGTATCATGCGTTGGCCGATGTCGAGGTGACGGTGACCGTTACCGACAACGACGTGCAGCCGACGCTGGCGCTGACGCCGTCCGCGATCGACGAGAGCGGCTCGAACAACCGGGCGACGGTGACGGCGACGCTGGCGGACCCCGCGGCGTCGCAGGTGACGCTCACGGTGTCGGCGGCGCCGGTGAGTCCGGCGGTGGCGGGCGATTACAGCCTGAGCGGGAGCACGCTGACGATCGCGTCGGGCGCGACGACCAGCACGGGGACGGTGACGATCACGGCGGTGGACAACGCCGTGGACGCGGCGAACAAGACGGTGACGGTGTCGGCGACGTCGTCGGGCGGGAACACGGTGGCGCCGGCGGACGCGACGCTGACGATCCGGGACGACGACGGGCCGGGCCTGGATTTGTCGCGGACCTCGCTGTCGCTGGGCGAGGCCGGGGAGGAGGGCTCGTTCGCGGTGAATCTGGGGTCGCAGCCGACGGCGGACGTGACGGTGACGGCATCGCGGCCGGCAGCGGACGCCACGGAATGCGAAGTGAAGAGCGGCGCGGGCGCGTACGGGGCCTCGACGACGCTGACGTTCACGGCCTCTACTCCGGCCACCCTGTGGAGCACGCCGCAAACGGTGATGGTGCGGGCCATTGACGACCCCGCTGCCGACACCGACCAGTCGTGCGACATCACGCTGTCGGTCAGCAGCACGGACACGAACTACAACACGCTGGGGGATGAGACGGTGTCGGTTACCGTGGTGGACGACGACACGGCGGGACTGACGCTGTCGAAGACCGAAGTGTCGACCAGCGAGGACGGAACGACCGACATGTTCACGGTGCGCTTGGCGACGCTGACGGGGGCGAACGTGACCGTCGCGATCCGCAGCAGCGACGAGGGCGAGGCGACGGTTTCCCCGGCGAGCCTCACGTTCGGGCCGGCGGCGGACAGCAGCGACCCCGCCAACCCGGTGTTCCGATGGAACGATCCGCAGGAGGTGACGGTGACGGGCATGGACGACGACGACCCGGACGGCCCGCAGCGGTACACGATCACGCTGGATTCGAGCAGCACATTCGATGCCGCCTACGACGGCTTGGATGACGTGGAGGTGTCGGGCACGAACGAAGACGACGATGCGGTGACGGTGACGCTGTCGACCTCGGCGGCGGGCGGGCGGCTCGCGGAGGGCGAATCGGCGACGGTGACGGCGCGCTTGGGCCGCGCGGTGCAGGCGGCGACGACGATCACGGTGTCGGCGGCGGCGGGGACGGGCGCGTCGGCGGCGCACTTCCGGCTGAGCGAGAACCGGACGCTGACGGTGGCGGCGGGGGCGACGTCGAGCACGGGCGCGGTGACCATCACCGCGGTGGACGACGAGGTGGACGGCCCGGAGACCCGGCAGGTGACGGTGTCGGGGTCGTCGAGCGGCGGCCAGGGGGCGCTGGATCCGGATTCCGTGACGCTGACGATCGCGGACAACGACGCGGCGCCGCAGGCGTCGCTGACCTTGACGCCGGCGATGATCGACGAGAGCGGGCCGGACAACGCGGCGCGGGTGACGGCGGCGCTGAGCCATCCCTCGAGCATGGCGACGACGGTGACGGTGTCGGCCGCGGCCGGGGTGACGGTGGGCGCGGACAACGTCCTCTCGATCCCCGCGGGCGCGACGGCGAGCGCGGGCGCGGTGACGCTGACGGCGGTGGACGACGAGGAGCAGGGTCCGGACCGGGAGGTGGCGGTGTCGGGCCGGGCGGAGAACGCGCACGGCATCGAGCAGCCGGAAGCGGTGGTGTTGACCATCCGCGACGACGACGGGACGGAGGCGGTGACGGCGGTGCTGTTGCCGGAGGCGGCGCGGGCGATGGCGGACAGCCGAGCGAGCGCGGTGCGGCGGCGGCTGGAAAGCGCGGACGCGGCGGAGGCGCCGGAGATGGCATCGTTGCCGAGCCTGCTGGCGGAGCACGGCCCCTCGGTTCAGGATGACTCGCTGGACTGGAAGAAAACGCTGGCGGGGTCGTCGTTCGCGCTGCCGCTGAACGCGGCCGGCGGCGGTTCCGGAGGCGGCGTCGCCGTGTGGGGGAGCGGGGACTACCGCGACCTGGACGGCGAGGCGCGGGGCGTGTCGTGGGACGGCGACGTCGTGAGCGCGCACCTGGGGCTGGACCGGAAACTGGCGAACGGCCTGCGCGTGGGCCTCGCGGCCTCGTGGTCGGAGGCCAAGTTCGACTACCGGCACGAGGGCCGCGAAGGCGAGTGGGAGCTGGAGATGACCAGCGCGCAGCCGTACCTGGGGTGGACGACGCCGGGCGGCCTGGAGCTGTGGGCTTCGGCGGGCGCGGGCAGCGGCGACCTGGAGATCGCCGCCGGCGGAACGGCGCGGGAGAAATCGGACGCGGACATGTGGCTGGCGGCGGCCGGGGCGCGCAAGCCGCTGCATGAGACGGAGAGCGGGCTGCGGGTGTCGCTGCGCGGCGAGGCGCTGTATTCAAGCTTCGAGGTGGACGGCAACGGCAGGCGCATCCAGGCCTACACGGCGGACGCGAGTCGCTTGCGCTTGGCGCTGGAGGCGCGGCGGGACCGCGCGCTGGCGTCGGGGGCGCGGCTGTCGCCGCGGTTCGAGCTGGGCCTGCGGCACGACGGCGGCGACGGCGAAACCGGCGCGGGGGTGGAGTTGGGCGGCGGCGCGGAGTACGCGTCGGGCCGGCTGACGGCGTCGGGCGGGGCGCGGGCGCTGGCGGCGAATTCGGACTACGACGAATGGGGCGCGGATCTGGCGCTGGCGTACGCGCCGGGCGCGGGCGGGCGGGGCTTCTCGTTCCGGCTGGCGCCGTCGTGGGGCGCGGTGCAGAGCGGCGCGCAGAAACTGTGGGAGCAGGGCGCGCCGGGACTCAGCGGCGCGGCGGACGAGTCCGACCCGGGCGGCCGTCTGGAGGCGGAGCTGGGCTACGGGCTGAAGTCGCCGTGGAGCCGGGGCCTGCTGCGGCTGACGCTGGGCGGCGAGGCGGTCGAGGACGCGGGCGCGGCCTGCCGCCTGAAGGGCGCGGTGGCGTTGGACGCGACGGCGACGCTGGGGCTGGAGCTGGAAGTGCGCGACCCGCCGTCGGGCGGCGCCGAGCGCAGCCTGATGGTGACCGGCGAATTGCGCTTCTAGGCGCGGGCGAACGGGCGGGCGGAGTGCCCGGTTCTCCGGAAAGCTAGAATCCGGAATTCCGCGGCGCTTAACGCGCCTTAGTCTTCATGCGTTATGGTATAGGCGGAGTCCGCTTTCATCGTGCTGGCGACGCGGGCCGTCGCTGAAGAAGTCGCTGGATAGCCGCCGCCGGGAATCAGGAACCGGAACCGGAGCCGGCGCTGCGCCGCGGGCGGCGCGGCATCTTGTGCGCCACGCCGCGGTGGCATTCGATGCAGGTCTTGCCGCGCTGCGGCGCCTTGTGGTGCTTCTTGCGCGCGGTGCGGTCCTGCTCCTCGAGGTCCATCGCTTCGAACGCGTGGCAGCTGCGGCACTCGCGGGAGTCGTTCGCCTCCATCCGCGCCCACACCCGGCTCGCCATGTGCCAGCGGTGCGCCTCGAACTTCTCCTCGCTGTCGATGATCCCGGTCAGCTCGCCCCACACGTCGCGCGCCGCGATCAGCTTGGCGCCGAGCTTCGGCCCCAGCGCCTGCGGCACGTGGCAGTCGGCGCAGCCGGCGCGCACGCCGGCGGCGTTGCGGTAGTGGGCCGAGTCCGCCCACTCGGCCGCGTTCCACTGCATGGAGTGGCAGGAGGTGCAGAATTCGTCCGTGTTGGTGCTTTCCAGTACCATAGACGCGCCGAGCGCCCCGGCGAAGCCCGCGCCGGCCAGCGCGACGGCCGCGCCGACCGTGATGTTCCGCAGCATGTCCATCTTTCCGCCATTGTATCCCGCCGCGCGGGGCCTGCCGAAAGCCCCGGCCGCCGCCCGTGCTTGAGGCGCGCGGCCTGGGCTGCGCGCGCGGGCGCCGGCGGCTGTTCCGGGACCTGTCGTTCCGGCTCGGCGCGGGCGGCCTGCTGCTGGTGCGCGGCCCCAACGGCAGCGGCAAGACCTCGCTGCTGCGCATGCTGGCGGGCCTCGCCCCGGTCGAGGAGGGCGAGCTCCGGCGCGGCGGCGCCGCCGGCCTGCTGTGGCTCGGCCACCGCCCGGCGGTCTGCGCCGAACTCACCGCGCGCGAGAACCTGCGCTTCATGGCCGCGCTCGACGGCGGCGACGCGGCCGCGGCCGACGCCGCGCTGGCGGCGCTGGGGCTGGCCGGGCGGGCCGACGCGCGCGCCGCGGAACTGTCGGCGGGGCAGGCGCGGCGGGTGGCGCTGGCGCGGCTGGCGGTGGCGCCGCACCGGCTGTGGCTGCTGGACGAGCCGCTGACCGCGCTGGACGCGGCCGCGGCGGACTGGGTGGCGGCGCGGCTCGCGGCGCACCGCGCCGCCGGCGGCGCGGCGGCGGTGGCCACCCACCGGGCGCTGCCGGGGGCGGACGGCGCGCGCCTGCTGGAGCTCGGCGGCTGATGGCGCGCGCCTTCGCCGCGCTGTTCGCGCGCGAGTGCCGGCTCGCCTGGCGCGCCCGCGCGCGGCTGCTGCAGCCCCTGGCCTTCGCCGCGCTGGCGACGCTGCTGCTGGCGCTCGGCATGGGGCCGCGGCCGGCGCTGCTGGCGGCGGCCGCGCCGTCGCTGCTGTGGGGGGTGGCGCTGCTGGCGGCGTTCCTGGCCTCGAGCGGCCTGTTCCGCGCCGAGTTCGAGGACGGCGGCCTCGAGCTGTGGCGCACCTGCGGCCTGCCGCTCGCCTGGCTGCTGCTGGCGAAGCTCGCGGCGCACGCGCTGCTGGTGTCGGCGCCGCTGGCGCTGGCGAGCCCGCTGCTGGCGGCCTGGCTCGGCCTGCCGGCGGCCGGGTTCGGGACGCTGTGCGCTTCGCTCGCGCTCGGCCTGCCTGTATTATGTTGGGTCGGCGCGCTGGCCGCGGCGCTGACTCTGGGCCTGCCCCGGGGCGGGCTGCTGCTGGCGCTGGTGGCGCTGCCGCTGTACGTGCCGGTGCTGCTGTTCGGCTCGGCGTCGGTGCACGCCGCGGTCGAGGGCCTGCCGACCGCGGGCCCGCTGACGCTGTTGGCGGCGCTGGCGCTGCTGGCGCTGTGCCTGACGCCGCCGGCGGCCGCGGCCGCGCTGCGCGCCGGCCAAGAATGAACCGGACCCCGGAATGCTGACGCGCTACCTGTTCCTCGCCTCGCCGCCCGCGTTCTGCGCGCGCGCCGGGCGCTGGCTGCCCTGGCTGTGGACGCTGGCCGCGGCGGGCCTGGCCGTCGGCCTGGTCTGGGGCCTGGCGGTCGCGCCGCCGGACTACCAGCAGGGCGAGGCCTACCGCATCATCTACGTGCACGTCCCGGCCGCCTGGCTGTCGCTGCTGGCCTACCTGGCGATGGCCGCCGCCGGCGCCGTCGCCCTGATCTGGCGCGTCAAGGTGGCCGAGGCCGCGGTCGCCGAGTGCGCCGCGCTCGGCGCCTCGTTCACCGCCGCGGCGCTCGCCACCGGCATGCTCTGGGGCAAGCCGATGTGGGGCACCTGGTGGCAGTGGGGCGACGCCCGGCTGGTGTCGGAGCTGGTGCTGCTGTTCCTGTACCTGGGGGTGCTCGGCCTGCACAACGCGATCGCCGAGCCGCGCCGCGCCGCCCGGGTGGCCGCGGTGCTGGCGCTGGCCGGGGTGGTGAACGTGCCGATCGTGCACTACTCGGTGGAGTGGTGGAACACCCTGCACCAGGGCGCCACGGTGAGCAAGTTCGCGGCGCCCTCGGCGCACCCGAGCATGCTGTGGCCGCTGCTGTTCATGGGCGCCGTGTTCGTGCTGCACTTCGCCGCGGCGCTCTTGGCGCGCGTGCGCGCGGCGCTGCTCGAGCGCGAGGCCGACCGCGCGTGGGCGGCGGAGCTGCTCGATGGCTGAGTTCCTGGCCATGGGCGGCTACGGCGCGTACGTCTGGGGCGCGTACGGCTGCGCGCTGGCCGCGCTGGCCGCGGGCGCCTTGTTGCCGTGGCTGCGGCTGCGCCGGCTGCGGCGGGCGGCGCGGCGGAGGACGGCCGCGTGAACGCCGCGCAGCGGCGCCGCGCGTGGCTGGCGGCGGCGGTGGTCGCCGGCGCCGCGGCCGCGGTCGGGCTGATGCTGTACGCGTTCCAGCAGAACCTGCTGTACTTCTACAGTCCGGCGCAGGTCGCCGCGGGCGCGGCGCCGCCCGGGGCCGCGTTCCGCCTGGGCGGGCTGGTGGCGGCCGGCAGCGTGGCGCGGGCGGCCGATTCGCTCGAGGTGCGCTTCGTCCTCACCGACCGCGTCCACGCGGTGCCGGTGCGCTACCGCGGCCTGCTGCCGGACCTGTTCCGCGAGGGGCAGGGCATCGTCGCGCTCGGCCGCCTCGACGAGGCGGGGGTGTTCGTCGCCCGCGAGGTGCTCGCCAAGCACGACGAGAACTACATGCCGCCGGAGGTCGCCGACGCGCTGCGCCCGCCGCCCGCGGCGCCGATCGGCGTGCCGCGGTGATCCCCGAGCTCGGCCACTACGCGCTGCTGCTGGCGGCCGTGCTGGCGGCGCTGCAGGCGGCGGCGCCGGCGTACGGCGCGGCGCGCGGCGACGCGGTCTGGATGCGCGCCGGCGCCTCGCTGGCCTGCGGCCAGGCGCTGCTGCTGCTGCTCGCCTACGCGGCGCTGTCCTGGGCCTTCGTCGAGCACGACTTCTCGGTGCGCTACGTCGCCGCCCACTCCAACCGCGAGCTGCCGCTGCCCTACCGGCTGGCCGCGGTGTGGGGCGCGCACGAGGGCTCGCTGCTGCTGTGGGCGCTGGCGCTGGCCGGCTGGAGCGCCGCGGTGGCGGCGCTGAGCGCCCGGCTGCCGGCCGCGTTCCGGGCCCGGGTGCTGGCGGTGCTCGGCCTGGTGAGCCTGGGCTTCCTCGCCTTCATGCTGGCCACCTCCAACCCCTTCGGCCGGCTGCTGCCGCCGGCCGCCGCCGGCCGCGACCTCAACCCGCTGCTGCAGGATCCGGGGCTGGTGATCCACCCGCCGATGCTGTACATGGGCTACGTCGGCTTCGCGGTGGCGTTCGCGTTCGCGGTCGCCGCGCTGTGGGGCGGGCAGCTGCACTCGGCCTGGGCGCGCTGGACCCGGCCGTGGGTGACCGCGGCCTGGGTGTTCCTCACCCTCGGCATCGCGCTCGGCAGCTGGTGGGCCTACCACGAGCTCGGCTGGGGCGGCTGGTGGTTCTGGGACCCGGTCGAGAACGCCTCCCTCTTGCCGTGGCTGGTCGGCACCGCGCTGATCCACTCGCTGGCGGTGACCGAGAAGCGCGGCAGCTTCAAGCGCTGGACCGTGCTGCTGGCGCTGCTGGCGTTCTCGCTCAGCCTGCTCGGCACCTTCCTGGTGCGCTCCGGCGTGCTGGTGTCGGTGCACGCCTTCGCCAACGACCCCGAGCGCGGGGTGTTCATCCTCGCCTTCCTGGCGGCGGTGGTCGGCGGCTCGCTGACGCTGTACGCGGCGCGCGCGCACCGCCTGGAGAGCCCGGGGCGCTTCGCGCCGCTGTCGCGCGAGACCCTGCTGCTGTTCAACAACGTGCTGCTGGTGGTGGCGGCCTTCGCGGTGCTGCTCGGCACCCTGTACCCGCTGGTGGTGGCGGTGCTGGGCCTGCCGACCATGTCGGTCGGGCCGCCGTACTTCAACCTGGTGTTCGCGCCGCTGGCGCTGGCGCTGCTGCTGTTCGCCGGCATCGGGCCGCTGGCGCGCTGGAAGCGCGCCCGGGCGCGCGAACTGCTGCGCCGGCTGCAGGTCCCGCTGGCGTTGGCGCTGGCGCTGGGGCTGGCGGCGCCGCTGGCGGGCTTCGGCCGGGCGCCGCTGCTGGCGGTCGCCGGGGTCGGCCTCGGCGTGTGGTGCCTGGCCGCGGCCGGGGCGGCGGTGCGGCGGCAGTTCTCGCGCCTGCGCCGGGCCGGCGGCGCGCGCTACGCCCTGGGCCGCCTGCCGCGGCACATGGCCGGCATGGCCTGCGCCCACGCCGGGCTCGGCGTGCTGGCCATCGGCGTGGCGATGTCGGGCTCCTTCGCCGACGAGCGCGAGCTGCTGATGCGCCCCGGCGACATCGCGGTCTTCGCCGGGCACGAGTTCGCCTACCGCGGCGCGCGCGCCGTGGCCGGCCCGAACTACGACGCGGTCGAGGGCCTGCTCGAGGTCACGCGCGGCGGCGCGCCGGTGGCCGCGCTGCGCCCGCAGCAGCGCACCTACCGGGTGCAGACCCAGCCCATGACCGAGGCGGCGATCCACTCCACCGTCTGGCGCGACCTGTACGCGGCGCTGGGGCCTGAGCATCCCGGCGGCGCGCGCGGCGTGCGGCTGTACGCGCGGCCGTTCATCCAGTGGCTGTGGGGCGGGGCGCTGCTGATGGCGCTCGGCGGCCTGCTGGCGCTGTCGGACCGGCGCTACCGCGCGCGCGGCGCGCGGGAGGCGGCGTGAGCCGCGCCTGGGCCTGGCCCGCGGCGTTCGCGGCGCTGGTGGCGCTGCTGGCGTTCGGGCTCGGCCGCGACCCGGCGCAGGTCAGCTCGCCGCTGGTCGGCAAGCCGCTGCCGGCGTTCGCGGGCGAGGAGCTGGCGCGGCCGGGGACGGCGTTCGATCCGGCGCGGCTGCGCGGCTCCTGGAGCCTGCTCAACGTGTGGGCCAGCTGGTGCGCCACCTGCCGCGACGAGCACCCGGTGCTGCTGGAGCTGGCCGGGGAGCTGGCCGTGTACGGCGTCAACCACCGCGACGACCGCGCCGACGCGCTGCGCTGGCTCGAGGTCTACGGCGATCCCTACCGCGCCAGCGTGTTCGATCCCGACGGCGAAGTCGGCGTCGAGCTCGGCGTGTACAAGGTGCCGGAGAGCTTCCTGGTGGATCCGGCCGGGGTGGTGCGCTTCAAGCACGCGGGCGCCCTGACCGCGGAACTGGCGCGGCGCGAGATCCTGGCCCGCGTCGCGGAGGCGCGGCGGTGAGGGCCGCGGCGCTCGCCCTGGCTCTGGCGCTGGCGCCGGGCGCGGCGGCGGCCGAGGCCGGCGCGGTCGACGAAGAGCGGCTGCGCGCGCTGCTGTACGAGCTGCGCTGCCTGGTGTGCCAGAACCAGTCGCTGGCGGACTCCGACGCCGAACTCGCGGGCGACCTGCGCCGCCGGGTGCGGGAGCTGATGGCGGCCGGGAACAGCGACGCCGAGATCACGGCGCACCTGCAGGCGCGCTACGGCGACTTCGTGCTGTACCGGCCGCCGTTCGCCTGGCGCACCGCGGCGCTGTGGCTGGGGCCGTTCCTGCTGCTGGCGCTGGCCGCCTGGGCGCTGCTGCGGCGCGTCCGCCGCCGGCACGCGGCGCCGCCGCCGGAGCTCACGGCCGCCGAGCGCGCCCGCCTCGCGCGGGCGCTCGGCGAGGAGCGGGAGCGGTGAGCTGGGGCTTCGGCCTGGGGCTCGCGGCGCTGTCGCTGCTGGCGGCGGGCTTCGTCGCGTACCCCTGGCTCGTCCGCGGCCGCGGCGGCGCGCCGCTGGCGGCGCACCTGCGCGAGGGCTACCGGCTGCGGCGCGACGAGTTGCAGCGCGACGTGGAGGCGGGCTGGCTGGCGCCGGAACTGTTCGGCGAGGCCGAGGCGGAGCTCGACCGCGGCCTGCTCGACGACGCGGACCAGATGCCGGCGGCGGCCGCGGCGCGGCCGCCGCGGCGCCGCGCGGGCTGGTGGCTGGCGGGACTGGCGGTGGCCGCGGCGCTGGCGCTGCTGCCGGCGTCGAGCGAACTGGTGCGCTTCGCTTGGTTCTCCGGCATGCCGGACGCGGGCGAGCGGGCCGAGCGGCTGGAGGCGCGGCTGCGCGCGCGCGCGCTGGCGGCGCCGGGGGACGCCGCCGCCTGGCGCGAACTGGGCGCGTTCCTGCGCGAGCGCGGCCGCGCCGGAGAGGCGCAGGCGGCCTGGCTGCGCGCCAACGAGCTGACCGGCTTCGGCGAGGCCGACGCGCTGGTCGGGCTGGCGGACGCCATGGCGGCGGCCGGCGGCGACGCGTTCTCGGACCAGGCGGTCGGCTACCTGCTGGCCGCGCTGGCGCTCGATCCGGCGCACCGGAAGGCGCTGTGGCTGGCGGGCTGGGCCGCGTGGCAGCGCGACCAGGCGGATGCCGCGGCCGCCTACTGGGAGCGGCTGGAGGAAGCGCTGCCGGCGGACGACGCCGAACTGCGCGCCATGGTGCGCGGCTGGATCGACGAGGCGCGCGGCGGCACCGCGGCGGCCGGCGCCGGGCCGTCGCTGGAGGTGACGGTGCGGCTCGCGCCGGAGCTGGCGGCGGAGCTGGATCCGGAGGCGGCGCTGTTCGTCACCGCGGCGCGGGTCGGCGGCCCGCCGGCGCCGCTGGCGGTCTGGCGCGGGCGGGCGGGGGCGCTGCCGGCGCGGGTGGTGCTCGACGACCGCGCCGCGATGGCGCCGGGGATGGAGCTGTCGCAGGCGCGCGAGGTGCGGGTGAAGGCGCGCGTCAGCCGCGCCGGCATCGCCGAGGCGCGCAGCGGCGACCTGGTCGGCGAGGCCGGGCCGGTGGCGGTGGCGCCGGCGGTCGAGGTCGAGGTGCTGATCGACCGGAGGCTGCCGTGAGCCTGCCGCTGCCGCTGTTCATCGGCCTGCGCTACCTGCGCCCGCGCCGCCGCCAGCGCTTCATCTCGTTCATCTCCGCGGTGTCCACCCTCGGCATCGCGCTCGGCCTGGTGGCGGTGATCGCGGTGATGTCGGTGATGAACGGCTTCCACACCGAGATCCGCGACCGCCTGCTCGGCATGGTCGCGCACGTCAGCGTCACCCAGCCCGGCGGCCGGCTGGCCGGCTGGGAGGGGATCGCCGGGCGCGCCGCGGCGCACCCGCAGGTGGTGGCGGCGGCGCCGTTCATCGAGGGCCAGGCGATGCTCACCCACCGCGGCCGGGTCAGCGGCGTCGGCCTGCGCGGCGTGCTGCCGGAGCGCGAGCGGGAGGCGGCCGGGACCGCGGCGCGCATGGTCGAGGGCGAACTCGGGGAGCTCGCCGCGGGCGGCTGGCGGATCGTGCTCGGCGCGGAGCTCGCGGCGCACCTGGGGGCGCGGGTCGGCGACCGGGTGACGCTGGTGGCGCCGCGCGCCAGCAGCACGCCGGCCGGCGTGCTGCCGCGGATGAAGAGCTTCGAGGTCGGCGGCCTGTTCCGCTTCGACATGCACCGCTACGACCGCCACCTGGCGCTGCTGCACATCGACGACGCGGCGCGCGCGCTGGGCTTCGGCGGCGCGGTCAGCGGCGTCAAGCTGCGCACCCTGGACCTGTTCCGGGCGCCGTTCACCGCGGCCGACCTGCGCGAGGAGCTCGGCGCCGGCTACCGGGTGTTCGACTGGTCGGAGCTGAACCGCGGCTTCTTCCGCGCCATCCAGATGGAGAAGACCATGCTGTTCCTGCTGCTGATGCTGATCGTGCTGGTGGCGGCCTTCAACATCGTCTCCGCGCTGCTGATGACGGTGCAGGAGAAGCGCGGCGACATCGCGGTGCTGCGCACCCTCGGCATGCCCCGGCGCGGCGTGCTGCAGGTGTTCCTGCTGCAGGGCCTGGCGATCGGCGTCTCCGGCGCCGTGCTGGGGGTCGCCGGCGGCGTCGCGCTGTCGCTCAACCTGGGGCCGGTGGTGAGCGCGATCGAGGCCGCGTTCGACTTCAAGGTGTTCGCGCCGGAGGTGTACTACCTGAGCGAGATCCCCTCGCGGCTGCTGTGGTCGGACGTGGCGCTGGCGGGCGGCGCGGCGCTGGTGCTGGCGGTGTGCGCGGCGCTGTACCCGGCGCGCCGGGCGCTGCGGGTGCCGCCGGCGGAGGTGCTGCGCTATGAATGAGGCGGTGCTGCGCTGCGCGGGGCTCGCCAAGGCCTTCGGCGCGGGCGCGCTGCGGGTCGAGGTGCTGCGCGGCCTCGACCTGGAGGTCGCCGCCGGCGAGAGCGTCGCCGTGGTCGGCGTGTCCGGCAGCGGCAAGAGCACCCTGCTGCACCTGCTGGCCGGCCTCGACCGCCCGGACGCGGGCGCGGTGGAGCTGGCCGGGCGGCGCGTCGACCGGCTGGCGGACCGGCAGTTGGCGGCGCTGCGCAACCGCCACCTGGGCTTCGTCTACCAGCAGCACCACCTGCTGCCGGAGTTCACCGCGCAGGAGAACGCGGCGCTGCCGCTGCGCCTCGCGGGGATCGCGCACGCGCAGGCCCTGGAGCAGGCCGGGCGGCTGCTGGCGCGGGTCGGGCTCGCCCGCCGCCTGGGGCACAAGCCGGGCGAGCTGTCGGGCGGCGAGCGGCAGCGCGCCGCGCTGTGTCGGGCGCTGGTCATGCAGCCGGACCTGCTGCTGGCCGACGAGCCGACCGGCAGCCTCGACCGCGCCGCGGCGGCGGAGGTGTTCGACCTGCTGCTGGAGCTCAACGCCGAGCGCCGGGTGGCGCTGGCGCTGGTCACCCACGATCCCGGCCTGGCGCGGCGCATGCAGGCGGGCTACCGGCTGCTGGACGGGCGGCTCGAGCGGGAGTGGTGAGCGGGCGCGGCGCGGGTTAAATCGGAGCGCGATGCCGCACTATGGTATATTCGGAATCCGCGTTGGCGGACGCTCCGGGGCCGCGCTTTTCAAAGCATGATGCCGGAAATTGCTTTTGGCCGACGATGGGACTGATGCTGTGAATGTCGCCGTGATGGACACTCTCGAAGCCGCCCGCGGGCTGGAGGCGGCCGGATTCGAGCATGGTCAGGCCGAGGCCGTGGTCAAAATGGTTTCTGCCGCCACTGTGGCGGGGCGCGAAGATCTAACGACGAAAGCCGACTTCGCTGAACTCAAGGCGGAGTTCGCCGAGCTCAAGGCGGAGTTCGCCGCCGCGGTTAACAAGATGCTGCTGAGTCAGATCGCGGTCGTCGGGATATTGCTCGCCGCGATGGCTGTGCTGCTCGCCGTTCTGAAATTTTTCTGAGGACATCCCGGCAGAGGTTGGGCGCGAGTCGTGCCGTCGCCATGGCCGAAACAGTTGTTGCAACCAACGAAGCCGGCCGGAGAGATTTGGCGACGAGAGTTGATTTCGCCGGTCTCAGGGCAGACTTCGCTGGCCTCAAGACCGACTTCGCCGATCTCAGAAAGGCGTTCGCGGCTGCGGTCGACAGGATGATTCGGAACCAGATTCTGGTCGGCGCGGCGTTGTTCGCCGCGATGGTCCTGCTGATTCTCCCCTGACCGCGGCAGCGGGCGCGGTCCCGCGAAGCCCGCCGCATTCGCCGCCGCCGGGTCGGGCCGGGCCGCGGCCGCTAGGGTCTGATAAAATCGGAATCCTGCAACCGCAACCGTTTCCGCACGAGGAGACCGACAATGGATTCTTCCCGCATCGCCGCCGCCCGAGCCGCCGTCGCCCCGGGCATCGCCGTCAACCGGGTGCTGCGCAACACCTACGCGCTGCTGGCCATGACGCTGCTGTTCAGCGCCGCCACGGCCGGCCTGTCGATCCTGTTCAACTGGCCGTATCCGGGCCTGATCCTGACCCTGGTCGGCTACTTCGGGCTGCTGTTCCTGACTTACCGCTGCCGCGACAGCGGCTGGGGCATCGCCTGCGTGTTCGCGCTGACCGGCTTCATGGGCGTCACGCTCGGGCCGATCATCAACGCCTACCTGACCTACGCCGCCAACGGCCCGCAGCTGGTGGCGACCGCGTTCGGCCTGACCGGCGCGATCTTCCTCTCCCTGTCGGCCTACGTGCTGACCACCGGGCGCGACTTCAGCTTCATGGGCGGCATGCTCATGACCGGCATCCTGGTGGCGTTCCTGACCGGGCTGGGGCTGGTGGTCGCCGGCTCGTTCGGGGTCGAGGTGTCCGGCTTCATGCTCGGCATCTCGGCGCTGTTCGTGCTGCTGATGTGCGGCCTGATCCTGTGGCAGACCAGCGCCATCATCCACGGCGGCGAGACCAACTACATCATGGCGACCGTGACCCTGTACGTGTCGCTGTACAACCTGTTCACCAGCCTGCTGCACCTGCTGACCGCGTTCGCCGGCGACGAGTGACGCGCCGCCGCCGCCGCCGCGCCCGCGCCGCCGCGCGGGCGCGGCCTTGATTTTCCGGGAAGGAGAACCCCATGCACCCCTCGCGCGCCGCCGACGCCTCGATGCACGGCATGTGGTCGCGGCGCACCGCGTTCATGTTCGCGGCCATCGGCTCCGCGGTCGGCCTCGGCAACATCTGGAAGTTCCCGTACATGACCGGCGAGAGCGGCGGCGCCATGTTCGTGCTGGTGTACCTGCTGTGCGTGTTCGCCATCGGCCTGCCGATCATGATGGCTGAGATCACCCTCGGCCGGCGCGGGCGCTACAGCCCGATCCGCACCATGCGCCGCCTCGCCCAGGAGGACGGCCGCGCCCCCGGCTGGCGGGCGGTCGGCTGGTTCGGCACCGCCGCCGGGCTGATGATCCTGTCGTTCTACACCGTCATCGCCGGCTGGACCCTGGCGTACCTGGCGCACAGCGCGGTCGGCGGCTTCCAGGGCATCGACGCGGCCGGCGCGGGCGCGCACTTCGGCGCCCTGGTCGGCGACCCTTGGGCGCTGACCGGCTGGCACACCCTGGTGGTGGCGCTGGTCGGCTGGGTGATCGCCTGCGGCGTGAACCGCGGCATCGAGCAGGTGACCTCGCTGATGATCCCGTCGCTGTTCGCGATCCTGCTGCTGCTGATCGGCTACGCGGCGCTGTACGGCGACCTGGGGCGCGGCCTGGACTACCTGTTCGCGCCGGACCTCTCGCAGCTGACCGGCGAGGTCGCGCTCAAGGCCCTGGGGCAGACGTTCTTCTCCATCGGCGTCGGCATCGGCGCGATCATGGTCTACGGCGCCTACCTGCCGCGGCAGTACTCGATCCCGGAGGCCGCCGGCGTGGTGGTGGCGGCGGACACGGTGGTGGCGCTGCTGATGGGCGTGGCGCTGTTCCCGATCGTGTTCGCCAGCGGCCTGGAGCCGGGCGCCGGGCCGGGGCTGATCTTCCAGACCGTGGTGATCGCCTTCGGGCAGATGCCGGGCGGCTGGCTGGTCGGCACGCTGTTCTTCCTGCTGACCTTCATCGCCGCGCTGACCTCGGCGATCTCGCTGCTGGAGCCGGCCGTGTCCTGGCTGGTGGACACCCACGGCATGCGCCGCCGCAACGCCACCTGGACCTGCCTCGCCGGCATCTGGGCGGTCGGCATCGGCACGGTGCTGTCGTTCAACGTGGGCGCGGACTGGACCCTGCACGGGCGCACGTTCTTCGACTGGATGGACTACCTGACCAGCAACCTGCTGCTGCCGGCGGGCGGCATCCTGATCTCGGTCTACGCCGGCTGGAAGGTGCGGGAGCAGGTGCTGGCGGACGAGCTGGGGCTCGGCCGCGCGCCGTTCGCCGTCTGGCTGTGGCTGGTGCGGGTGCCGGTGCCGCTGGCGGTGCTGCTGGTGCTGCTGTCGGGCACCGGGGCGCTGGGCTGGCTGCGCGCGCAGTTGCCGTTCTGATCCCCGGCCGTGCGGATCCACCGCGAGGCCCGGGTGCCGTACGCCGCGGCGCGCATGTACGCGCTGGTCGACGACGTCGCGGCGTACCCGAAGTTCCTGCCCTGGTGCCCCCGGGCGGAGGTGCTGGCCGCCGCCGAGCGCGAGAAGACCGCCCGGCTGACGCTGGCCCGCGGCGGCCTGCGCACCTCGTTCACCACCCGCAACGCGCTGGAGCCGGGGCGGCGCATCGACATGCACCTGCAGGACGGGCCGTTCCGGCACCTGCACGGGGTGTGGACCTTCGCCGACGTCCCGCACGGCTGCCGGGTGGCGCTCGACATGGAGTTCGAGGTCAAGGGCTCGCTGCGGCTGCTCGCGCTGCCGGCGGTGTTCGCCGAGGTCTGCAACCGGCTGGTGCACGCGTTCGTCGCCGAGGCGCACCGCCAGGCCCGCGAGGAAGAGGGGCGGTGACCGGGCGGGCCGGCGCGGGAGAGGCGCCGGAACTGCCGCGCATTCCGCCGGTCTTCCGCGACGGCGGCGAGCCGCTGCACGCGGACGGCGCGCCGCTCGACGGGACGCTGCTGGACTTCTGGCGCTGGGCCGGGTCGCGCCTGACCGACAACGGCTGGCGCGGCGCCTTCGCCGAGTTCCTGGTGGCGCACGCGCTGGGCCTCGCCCCCGAGCGCCCGCGCGAGGAGCGCGACGAATGCGACCTGCGGCGCGGCGGCCTGCGCATCGAGGTCAAGAGCGCCGCCTACATCCAGTCCTGGCGGCAGAAGTCCTACTCGCCGATCAGCTTCGAGATCGCGCCCAAGCGCTACGGCTGGGACGCCCGGCGGGAGACGCACGCCGCGCTCGACCCGCCGCGGCGCACCGCCGACGTGTACGTGTTCTGCCTGCTGAAGCACAAGCACCAGCCGACCTTGGACCCGCTGGACGTGGCGCAGTGGGCGTTCCACGTGGTGCCGGAGTTCCGGCTGCCGAGCCAGGATCGGATCTCGCTGCGGCCGCTGCGCCGGCTGGGCGCGGCGCTGGAGTACGGCGAACTGGAGTCCGCGGTCGGCGTGGCCGAGGCCGAAGCGGGGGCGGCGGGATGAAGATCGAGGTGTTCATCCCGGGCGATGGGCGGCCGGCGGCGCGGGCGCTGGAGGCGCCGGAGGGCTGCACGGTGCGCGAGGCGCTGGCGCGCTGCGGCTGGCGCGAGCCCGCGGGCGAGGCAGGGGAGTGGGGCTACGGCGTGTACGGCGAGCCGGTCGGCATGGACGACGAGCTGCGCGAGGGCGACCGGCTGGAGGTCTGCGCGCCGCTGCAGACGGCGCCGACGGAGGCGCGGCGGTTGCGGGCGAAAGAGCAGGGGAAAGCGTAGGGAGCCGGCCGGGCCGGTTTCTCGCGCGGGCGGTTCAGACGTGCCCGCGCAGATCAATCTCGCGGAGCGTCTTCCGGCAGCGTCACAAGAGTTTAATGATAGCGACCGCTATGCTCATGATTATGAAAACAGCCAGCCAGATTGACTTTTTGAATTTTTCCAGATCTTCTTTCGTGGCGAGATGCTCCATGCGGCCTTCCACCGCCGTCCGGCGGTTTTCCACCGCGCTCGTGCGGCTTTCCGAATACGTCATAAGGCTTCGGGGTTACTCCGCTTCAGGGCGATGGCGCAGAGGTTCATGTGATCGGCAATTGTTGAGTCATGCTTTCGCATGAACGCCGGCATTATAGACTATGCTGAGCATGGATGCCTTGGAAAGGTCAAGTGCAGACTGTTTTTCGCCGATAGGATGCCCTGGGCGGAAAATTCAAATCATTCAGCAGAGTGCGTGAATTCTGTCAGGGTTTGCACGGCTTGTTGAGTTAAGCTGAGGCTGGTAACTTTGGGAAGCGGGGAAACGCATCATGGCGAAAAAATGGAAAAGCAGCGGGCCGATGCATAATCCGGTTCACCCCGGATTCATTCTTCGCGACAATCTGGAGGCGGCTGGCTGGACTATCACCGAGTGTTCCCGGCGGCTTGGTGTTGCCCGGAACACGCTGTCGCGCTTGCTGAACGAGCGCATCGGCATTTCTCCGGCGATGGCCCTGCGGCTGGAACGGGAGCTCGGCTGGGGTGGCGCGGACTTTTGGATGCGTTGTCAGGCGCTTTATGACCTCGCGCAGGAACGGTTGCGCTAGGGAACCCGCAGGCTGAGATCCTACGGCACCGAATTGCCGGACCTCGACATGATTTTCAGGGGGGAAATATGAATCTAAAATGAGACGGCACGAGATTACTGTTTTTCAAGTATAATATAATAATTAAATCAATTACTTGTATTCTATGAAACAAACAATTTCATATCGGTTTAGTGAACAATTTAAACATTGTTAAACATACAATTTAATGCTATACTAGCCATCAATTGCAGCGAGATGGGTTACTCGCATGCCCGCGTCCGCAGATCTGTTTCCACGCGCGCTGTCCGCCGTAGTCGCCGCGGCGCTGGACGACAATCCGGTGGTCGCCCTGCTGGGGCCGCGGCAGAGCGGGAAGACCACGCTGGCCCGGCAGTTGGAGCCGGGGCGGAGGTTCTTCAGCTTGGACCGCGACAATAGTTACCAACTCGCCCGGGGCGACCCGGCCGGCTTCATCCGGAATTTGCCGGAGCGGGTCACGCTGGACGAGATCCAGCGCGTGCCGGAACTGCTGCCGGAGATCAAGCTGGCCGTCGATGCCGATGACCGCCCGGGCCGCTTCCTGCTGACCGGCTCCGCCAATCTGCTGCTGTTGCCGAAAGTCACCGAATCGCTGGCGGGACGGATGGAGCTTGCTCAGCTGCATCCGCTGACGGAGGCGGAGAAGGAGCGCCGGCCGGGCCGGTTTGTGCAGACCTTGGTGGAGCAAGGCTTCCGGCCGGAGCTCCGGCCCGACCGCCAGGCCGATGACCATGCCTTGGCGACTAGGCTGGTGACCGGCGGTTATCCCCGGGTCTTGGCGCGCGCTCCCGGCCGCGTGCGGCAGTGGCACCGGCAGTACCTGCGCGAGATCATCGAGCGCGACGTGCAGGAGGTGGCGCGCATCCGCGACTCGGACAACCTGCTGCGGCTGTTGCAGCAACTGGCCCACCGCACCGCGCAGACCTACAACGCCAGCCGGTTGGCTCGCGACCTGGAATTCCAGCGCCCGACGGTGGAGCGCTACCTGTCGGTGTTGGAGCGGCTGTTTCTGGTGCGGCGCCTGCCGGCTTGGCGCCGCGACCCGTACCTGTCGCTGACCAAAGCGCCCAAGCTGCACCTGCTCGACAGCGGCTTGGCGGCCACGCTGGGCGGACTGGCCGCGTCCGACTGGGTCGACCGGCGTTCGCGGATGGGGCCGTTGCTGGAGACTTTCGCCGTGCAGCAGATCGTCGCCCAGGCGGAGCGGACCGACCCCGACCTGCAGGTCCGGCACTACCGGGAGAACGACCGGCTGGAGGTGGACGCGGTCCTGACGCGCGGGCGGGAGGTCTGGGGCATCGAGGTCAAGGCGTCCGCCACGGCCGGCGCGGGCGCGGGCCTAGCCCGGCTCGCCGCGCGCTGCGGGCGGGATTTCCGGGGCGGGGTGGTGCTGTACACCGGCGACAGCATCCTGTCGCTGGGGGAGCGGCTGTTGGCGGTGCCGGTCAGCGAGCTGTGGCGGCGCTGATGATGTGGGCGTGTGGCAGAATGCTAGGAGAGGCGCGTTATTTCACGGGGCAGGGCAGGCCATGACGCGAGAAGAAATCATCGACGCGTTCAGCGGCTTGGCCATGTGGGCGCGTAGTGGTGTTCGGGCTCCTCACAAGCCGCTGCTCGTGCTGTATGCGATGGGGCAATTGCTGCAGGGAAAGGATGGAGTCGGTTTCCACGATGTTGAAAAGCACCTGACAGGCTTGTTGCGCGCTTTCGGGCCGCCGCGCCGGACTCAGCACCCGGAGGATCCGTTTTGGCGCTTGCGTAATGATGGCGTCTGGGAAGTCCAAGGCCAGATGCCTCGCACTACTAAAGCCGGAGGCGCTCGGATAACGGACTTGCGCCGGAACGACAATGTTGGGCGGTTCCCGGAAGAGATACAGGCGGCTTTCCGGGAAGACTCGAGACTGGCGCTGGAAGTGGCCCTCCTATTGCTGGAGACGCATTTTCCCCATTCCATGCATGACGAAATCCTGTCTGCGGTCGGGCTGAATGTTGATTTGGCCGGGCGGGCCGGAGAGCAGGCGCAGGGAAGCGAACAGAGGAGGCAACGCGACCCTGAGTTTCGGGATCAGGTGCTGCTCGCCTACGAATACAGTTGCGCGGTCTGCCGCATGGATATACGGCTGGACGAGAAATCCCTTGCCTTGGATGCGGCGCATATCAAGTGGCATGCCGCTGGCGGGCCGGATATCGTGCCGAACGGTTTGGCATTGTGCTCGCTGCATCACAGAGTGTTCGACAAGGGCGGACTTACTGTGGACCGCGATTTGAGGATCCGGATATCGGAACGCGTGATGGGCACGGTCGGGCGCCAAGATGCCCTGCTGCGCTTCAATCTCAAGCCTCTGCTTCGTCCTCGGCGGACCGGACAGGTTCCGAAGTGTGAGTTCCTCGATTGGCACCGGCGGAACGTATTTAGGCCTGAACCCATATAGAATATGCCCCGGAGAGAGGTCAGGCACATCTGGAAAATCTAATAAGGGTGATATATCAAATGTATATCCGGTCGGCTGGGCGGATTAGTTATAATCCCCCCGCCCTCCTCTTTTTCCCTGCCCTGCCCAGCCATGAAAAGCCCAGTCTCTCCCTTGCTGTATAAGGGCCTAGGCAACGGATCAAGTGCCTTGAAAGGCACCGCGGCCCAGCTGCAATCTGTGCTGGAGACAATACGTGAGGCGTATTGCAAGCGACACGACGATCCATGGATCGTGGCGTATTCCGGCGGGAAAGATTCAACGTTGCTGCTGCATTTGACTTGGGAGGTTGTGCAGTCTCTTTCTGTTGAAGAGAGGCGCCGGAAAGTATACGTTGTGGGCAACGACACACTTGTTGAATCCCCGTTGATTATCCAGCACTTGAAGGCATCCTTGAATATCATCCGGTCTGCGAGCAAAAAGACAGGTCTTCCTTTTGAGACAATCCTTACCAAGCCGTGCATTGATCAGACCTTTTGGGTAAACGTGATTGGGCGAGGTTACATTCCGCCAACTCGGAATTTTCGCTGGTGCACTGACCGGATGAAGATTCACCCAACTAACCGCTTGTTAGAGAAGTTGGTTCTTCGTCACAAGAACGCAGTGTTGTTGATCGGCACACGGAAGAGCGAATCTCAGAATCGGCGGCGGAGCATGGAAAAACATGGTGCTTCTGCAACCAAAATGAATACCCACGGTACTATCAAGGGGTGCCGCATCTTTTCTCCGCTGGCGGATATGAGCGATGACGATGTGTGGGCAATACTGATGCAGCGGAAATCACCATGGGGGCGGTCGCATCGGAGTTTGATAACCCTCTATCGTAATGCCGGTGGGGGAGAGTGTCCGCTTATTTTGAGCAAAAATGACGCGCCGTCGTGTGGCACCACCTCCCCTCGATTTGGTTGCTGGACATGTACGGTCGTACAGAAAGATAAAAGCCTGCGGGGACTGATTGATGCAGGCCATGAAGATGAAGAGAAGTTAGAGGCTTTGTCTGAATTTCGCGAGTGGCTTATGGAATTGCGAGAGGATGACAGTAACCGAATGGCTGTTCGCCGGAATGGTTATTCGAAAAATCGAGCGGACGGCAGCAAGATCATGGGGCCATTCACATTTGAAGTACGGACTGAGATTTTAAGACGGCTTAAGTCTTTGGAAAAACACTTGGGCGAGGAGTTAATTTCCAAGTCGGAAATCGAAGTAATTAAGGATATTTGGTGGCGCGATAATATTCGCGAACACGGGCGTTGTGCCCTAACAAAAAACTTGTTAGAAGAATCTCGAGTATGACTGCTGTCTATCGGCAGATATTAGGTTAATTCTTAAATAATACCCGAGATACTATCTATCAAATTCAGGAGAATGGTTTGATGCTCCAGTCTGACACAATTATCCATTCAGATGCAATTCGAATTGCGGATCTGTTTAACCGCGGGCGATTTTCTGTCCCATGGCATCAGCGTTACTATGACTGGAGCGCGGAGGATGTTTGTGCTCTGTTGCAAGACATTGAAGAGGCTGTAAGAGAAGGCCGCAAATGCTACTTTTTAGGGGCAATAATACTTGTAGAGTATGGAGATGGCAAATGGGGGATTAATGACGGCCAGCAGCGGATGGTTACCGTGTCGCTGATTTGTGCGTACCTATGCCGCCGCTTTGCGGATGAAACAAGAGGGTCGCAACGCGAAGGGATTGCGCTACGTATACTATTCGACTTATCTCCGAATAAAGCTTATTCCTTAGACAAAGCGGAAGACTACTCTCCCCGAATTGTTCCGCCCCAGAATGATTTGGTTCAATACCGCCAAGTAATACGAGGACAAACGATTGGTGCGAATAGCATACTTACGAGTGCATGCAAGGAAATAGATAAATTCTTTTCCTCGATGAGCGTTGAGCATCTAGAAAGATATTTTGATTTCCTAATGGGAAAAGTTGAGGTTGCGTGTTTGCGGATACCTCCCGACGTGGATCCCAATGCTGTGTACGAGACAATCAATAGCCGAGGAAAATTAATTGACGACTTTGATTTAATCCGCAATTATTTTTATTCACATTTCAATATTGCGAGTGCCTCCGAAAAGACGCGAACAATGCACGAAAGGTTAGAGAACATTCGTGTGTTAATTCCTAGTGTCAATAAAGCATCCGAGTATCTTCGATGCCATTTGCAATGTAAGTTTGGATTTCTTCATAAAGCGCGATTTTATCGTGACGTGAGAGACCGTCTGAATGTCAAGAAGCACAAGGAGCTAGGTGCGGATGCATCAAAGATCGAAGATTATATATTTTCTTTGGCCATGGAAGTTAGTTCTGATAAAGCACTGCAACTTTATCGAACAATCACGACAACTAGCCCGGACGAAGAGTTTATCCAGTTATTCAGAGTTGCTTCTGGTACCACAAGGTCATCAAGAAATTTAGAAGTTTTTTTGCGAGAATTGCGCAGTTATAAGGTAGCCCAGCCTTTGATATTTGCGATGCTTATCCGGTACGTATCTGAAACAGATGGCCGTAGAAGAAAGCGGCTCGCAAAGATAACTAATAGGAATATAAGTCGATTGGCAACCTTCGTGCTTAGGACAGCCTTTGTTGCAAGCAAATTTGAACCATCTCGTTTTGAAGATGGATTCTCTAATTTTGCTTCCACTGTCATGTCCGTCGCGGACATTCCTGATGCCGACTTTGCGGATTTTCTCATGACTTGTGATCAATCAGCATACAAAGTATTAAATGATCTGGAATTTCGTCGAGCTATAACTGAAGGAACTATGACAGGGGATTCTAAAATTAAGCAATTTTTGTTAGGCATTAACGCGGATCAAAGGGCCGGTCGACAATTGCTGAACGAGCGCTTTTGCAGTGTAGAACATATTCTGCCGAAGTCTCCAAAACATTGGTCCGGGTGGGCTGAATTTAAAAATGTTGATGGGAATGAATGGGTTAACAAAATTGGAAACTTGACTTTGCTGGCACGGGAAGACAATAAGCCAGGGGAGAAATACAATTCTAGCTTTGCCAAAAAATTGCCAATCTATGAAGATAGCGAGATCGCTTTAACCCGTAAACTTGCAAAGTTCACAGATTGGTCGCCATCCGCTATCGTAGAAAGGCAGAGGGAGATAGCTAAACGAGCAGTAAATGTATGGAAGTTTCTCGCTCCGTGACTGAAATTAAACATACTGCTCTGGCAGTTTCCAGC
This sequence comes from uncultured candidatus Poriferisulfidus sp., assembly GCA_965242985.1. Taxonomy (GTDB): domain Bacteria; phylum Pseudomonadota; class Gammaproteobacteria; order Poriferisulfidales; family Poriferisulfidaceae; genus Poriferisulfidus. The sequence continues at coordinate 627,502 of OZ251520.1, forward strand.
CTTTTCGCTCTCCTTCTGGAAACTCTTCGCGACAATCGGCGAGCAATTTTTTAATTTGCTCATCCGAGAGTTTCTCTCCGACCATATACGAGATCAGATCTGTTGTAAGGTTCCGGTTTCGCTTTTTCGTTTGAATATTGCCATCTGTTCCGCCATTCCATAGAATGCGTTGCCATATTTTCACGTTATTTTCATTGATTTCCCATGGCAATTTGTTGAGTCGTTTGCAGATCGTTTGTGGCTTCATGTTTGAAGGTGCACCGCGAAGCCGTACAAAGGCACGCACTAAACATTCTTGTGTTACCGGACGGCCTAGTAGGTTAGTGCGGCGAATGTCTCGGCGCTTATCATCGCCCGATTTTTCTTTGTCATGTAACATATCTGCATATACCTCAATGTCTTCCAATACGGTCTCCCATACTTCCCTGACTTTATCGCGGTATAGGCGCTGTTTGTCGACACTTGGAAGTTGTGTCTTGTCTACTTTCTTTCCTGGAAAAGTCGCGATAATGGCTTCGTTGCAATTGTAGATAATTGACAATGTAGTGAATTCAGGATCGCTGTCCCGCAATGTGTTATTGGCGTATTTGACCAACCGCCCACTAATAAGGTCGTTGGTGACCTCTCTAGCCAGTACTGCAACTATGTCATCATCATCGACGATGATATTTTGTCCCGTTGTTGTGGGCTTCGCGTAGCGATTGACGCGAGTGAAAATCTTGCGCGCCTTTGTTGGTTCATATGGGATTAGAATGACTGTTACATCTTCTTGCGCCAAGTCGGCGCACGTGTCCATATTAGGGATGTCTTTGCTTTTTTCATCGCGACCGGTCAAGGCGAATTCGATCGCTTTTAGTCGATGTTGGCCATCGAGCGGCACCAACATTTCTCCCCCGCGAAAGTTTAGAAACCCCATGCTTTCGGCATCAGTGCCATAACGCCTAGGTATTCCTTTAGGAACAACGAGGTTCAATGGCTCAAAGTCGATGTTGTCATCAAAATGGAATGCGGCGACTATGATGGCCCCAAAGAAGCGAGATTTATCTTTCACCAAGTATGGTGCAATCTGTGTTTTAACGCGATTATAGTTGATATCGCGCTGATATCGCTCATCAATGGATGTGTCTTCCCATCCCTCAATTTCTTTCGGTATTTTGACTTTGTTCACCAATTCTTGCGCCTTCATTGACAAGATGTAATAGTCCGTATCACCGAGACGGGCTTTCATTGCTGCAACTGTTGTTGACATGGGTTTCCTCTTTATTCTTATCGGTTGTGTGTTTTGTTGGCTTCGGGGGCCAACAAATTGATAAGGCGGCTTTCAAGATCCCTGATCTTGCCTCTGGCAATTGGAGCATAGCAGATGTCTAGATTTTCTCCAAATTCACCAAGCCACAGCCGCAGTCTTTCATTGTGAGAATAGCGCCAATGATCTCGTAATCGTTTTTTAATTGATTGATCTTCCGTCATTCCGACATAAATGCATTTGCCGTTGTCACGACACCAGAAAGCATATACCCCAATTATTTGGTCTGGGATACTGCGAAGACTTGAGTCTCCCCAAGGCTTCCGTTGTTTCCAGTCTTTCTTGTTCATCTTCAGCGCCGCGTCTGCTCCGGCTCCGCCACCGGCTCGTCTTCCGCCGGCCGCCGCGCCGGCGCGGGCGGGACGTCGCCCTCGCGGAACCACTCCGGCCCCAGCTCCAGCTCCGCGCCGGGCTCCAGCGCCGCCGCTTCCGCGTCGACCGGCACCAGCCGGGTGATCCGCGCCACCTTGCCCTCCGCGAACTCCAGGCTCAGCCGGTCGAGCCGGGAGGCGCCGCCGCCCTCGGGGTTCTCCAGGTAGTAGGGGTAGTCCCATCGCTCGGCGTGGAACGGGTCCCGCACCGTCGGCGAGCCGAGCAGGAACAGCACCTGCTTCTGCGTCATGCCGAGGCGCAGTTCGCGGATGTTCGCCTCTTCCAGCGCGTTGCCCTGCTGCACCGTGACCCGGTGCTGGCCGAGCTCGATGCCCTCCGGCAGCAGGTACTCGCAGCCGCCGAGCAGCGCCGCGGCCGCCAGCAATGTAGCCGGAACCCGGCCGGGGCGCCCTCCCGCTCTCATGCCGCCATCTTACCTGGCCGGGCGGCGGCGGCGAGCAGGGCCTCGGCGTGCGCGCGCGCCGTGCCCATCTTCTCCACCCCGGAGAACATCCGCGCCAGCTCCTCCACCCGGCCGGCCGCGTCCAGCTCCGCCGCCTCGGTGCGGGCGCCGCCGCGCTTGCGCACGCAGTAGTGGTGCCCGGCCTGCGCCGCCACTTGCGGCAGGTGGGTGACGCACAGCACCTGCGCGTCCGCGGCCAGGTCGGCCAGCATCTTCCCGACCGTCTCCGCCGGGCCGCCGCCGATGCCGGCGTCCACCTCGTCGAAGATCATCACCGGCGTGCGCGCCGCTTCCCGCAGCGACTGGTGCAGGGTCAGCGACAGGCGCGACAGCTCGCCGCCGGAGGCGATCTCGGCCACCGGCCCCGGCGCCTGCCCCGGGCCGGTGGCGAGCCGGTACTCGACGTCGTCGAGGCCGTGCGCGGCGGGCTCGCGCCCGGCGTCGTGCGCCACCGCGATCGCGAACGCGCTGTGCGGCATGCCGAGCCGGCGCAGCGTGCGGGTGGTGCGCTCGGCGAGGCGCGCCGCGGCCGCGGCGCGGGCCGCGTGCACCTCGGCCGCGACGGCGCGGTAGCGGCGCTCCAGCTCCGCGGCCTCGGCGGCCAGCGCCGCCGGATCCTGCTGCGGGTCGTCGAACGCCGCCAGCCGCTCGTTCAGCGCCCGGGCGTGCGCGGGCAGCTCCTCCGGCTTCACCCGGTGCTTGCGCGCCAGTTCGAAGAACGTCCCCAGCCGCTGCTCGACCGCGGCCAGGCCGGCGGGGTCCTGCTCGGTCCGGTCGAGCGCGCCGCGCAGCAGCCCCGCCGCCTCCTCCAGGCAGACCCGCGCCTGCTGGAGCAGCTCGCCGGCCGCGTCCAGCTCCGAATCGATGCGCGCCGCCTCGCGCACGCGGACCGCCGCCTCGTCCAGCTGCGCCGCCAGCGCCTCGCGGTCGCGCTCGTACAGCCGGTCGACCAGCTCCCGGCACAGCTCCTGCAGCTCGGCCGCGCCGGCCAGCCGCCGCTGGCGGGCGTCCAGCTCCGCGTACTCGCCGGCGCCCGGGTCGAGCGCGTTCAGCTCCTGCGCCTGGAACGCCAGCAGCTCGCGCTCCGCGGCGCGCTCGGCGCCGCGCGCGGTCAGCTCCCGCAGCCGCCGGGCGGCCTCCTTCCAGCGCCGGTGCAGGTCCGCCAGCTCCGCCAGCTTCGCGCCGTGGCCGCAGGCCGCGTCCAGCAGCGCGCGCTGCTCGGCGCGGCGCGTCAGCCGCTGGTGCTCGTGCTGGCCGTGGATCTCGATCAACTGCTCGCCGGCGGCGCGCAGGGTGCGCAGCGAGGTCGGGGTGTCGTTGACGTAGGCGCGCGCCGCGCCGTCGCGCGCCAGCACCCGCCGCAGCAGGCAGGCGTCGCCGCCGAAGCCGCGCTCGGCCAGCCACGCGCCGAGCCCGGGCGGGTCGTCCGGATCGCAGTCGAGGGTGATCTCGGCGCGCGCCGCGCCGGCGCGGATCAGGCCGCGGCGGGCGCGCTCGCCGAGCACCAGGCCGATGGCGTCGACCAGGATCGACTTGCCGGCGCCGGTCTCGCCGCTGAACACGGTCAGGCCGGGCCGCAGCTCCAGCTCCAGCCGCTCGATCACGGCGAAGTCGCGGACGGCCAGGCGGCGCAGCACGGCTACAGGTTCCAGGACAGCTTGCGCCGCAGCAGCTCGAAGTGGTCGTGGCCGGCGGGCTGGATCAGGGTCAGCGGGTAGTCCTGGCGGCGGATGCGGATGACGTCGCCGACCGCCAGCTCGCGGTTCTCGCGGCCGTCGAGCGACACCAGGCCGCGGCTCTCGGCGCGGCCGACCACCTCGAGCTCGATGGCGGCGTCGAGGCCGACCGCGATCGGCCGGCTGTTCAGCAGGTGCGGGCAGATCGGCACCAGCGCCACCGCCGGCAGCGAGGGCTGCAGGATCGGCCCGCCGCCGGACAGGGCGTAGGCGGTGGAGCCGGTCGGCGTGGCGATGATCAGGCCGTCGGCGCGCAGCGCGCTGAGCGGGCGGCCGTCGATGCGGATCTGCAGCTCGATCATGTGCAGGTCGCGGTAGCTGTGCGCCACCACGTCGTTGAAGGCGTCGCCGGCGAGCAGGGTCTCGCCGCCGCGCGCCACCTCGCAGGCCAGCACCGAGCGCGGGTCGGTCGCGCCGCGGCCCTCGAGGATCGCGCCCAGCGCGGCCTCGATCTGCTCCGGGTGGATGTCGGCGAGGAAGCCGAGCCGGCCGCGGTTGACGCCGCACACCGGCACGCCGCGCGGCGCCAGCTCGCGCGCCGCGGCGAGCAGCGTGCCGTCGCCGCCGACCACCACGCCGAGGTCGATGCGCCGCGCCAGCTCGGGCAGCGGCAGGCCGTCGCCGCGCCCGAGCGCGCGCGCCGCCTCCGCGTCCGGCGCCGGCGTCCGGCCCTGCGCCGCCGCCAGCGCCGCCACCCGCCGCACCGCGTCCGCGGTGGCGTCGTCGCAGGGGCGGGCGATGACGCCGATGCGGTCGTATCCGGACATCTCTGGGCGGGCCTCGCGGCGGGGCGGGAGCGGAGCGGGTATTGTACGGCCTGGGGCGGGCCTTGAATCCGGGCCGTCCGGTATCATAATAAGGGAGCCGGCGCCCGCCCGCCGGCCGCACCGAGCCATGGCCCGACCCGAGCCGCCCGCCGAGCCCGCCGCCGCCGAAGCGGCGGAGTCGCCGGAGTCCGCCGCCGGCGCGGCGCCGGCCGAGGCGGCGCCGGCCGACGAGCTCGCGGCGCTGCGCGCGGAGCTGGCCGCGAGCGAGGACGCCCTTCTGCGCGCCCGGGCCGAGCTGCAGAACGCGCAGCGCCGGCACGCCCGCGAGCGCGAGGCGGCGGCGCGCTACCGGGTCGAGCCGCTGGCGCGCGAACTGCTGGACGTGGTCGACGCGCTGGACGAGGCGGCGGCGGCGCGGGACGCCGAGCCCGCGGCCCTGCGCGAGGGCCAGGAGCTGATCCGGCGGCGGCTGGCCGGCATCCTGGAGAAATTCGGGGTCGCGGCGCTGGACCCGGCCGGCGAGGCCTTCGACCCGCAGCTGCACGAGGCGCTGGCGACGCGCCCGGACGCGGCCGCGGCGCCCAGGTCGGTGCTGGAGGTGCTGCGGCGGGGCTACCGGCTGCACGACCGCCTGCTGCGCCCGGCGCGGGTGGTGGTGGCGGCGGCGGCGGCGCCCGCGGCGGAAGCCGGGGCCGAGGCGGCGGAAGGGGCCGGAAAACCCCCGGCGGACGGTGCCGCCGGAGACCCTTGACGAAGCGCCCGCCCGCCCCCATATCGGCGGGGAACGGCCGCCTCCCGCGGCCGAGGAGCAACGCGCCCCGGAACCACAGGCCATGAGCAAGATTATCGGCATCGATCTCGGCACCACCAACTCCTGCGTGGCGGTGATGGAGGGCGGCGGCGCCCGGGTCATCGAGAACAGCGAGGGCGACCGCACCACGCCGTCGGTGGTGGCGTTCCCGGAGGACGGCGGCGAGGTGCTGGTCGGCCAGACCGCCAAGCGCCAGGCGGTCACCAACCCCGAGAACACGATCTACGCCGCCAAGCGGCTGATCGGCCGGCGCTACGACGAGCCGGAGGTGAAGAAGGACCGCGAGCTGGTGCCGTACGCCATCGCCGAGGCCGACAACGGCGACGCCTGGGTCGAGGCGCGCGGCAAGAAGATGGCGCCGCCGGAGATCTCGGCGCGGGTGCTGGCGAAGATGAAGCAGACCGCCGAGGAGTACCTGGGCGAGAAGGTGACCGAGGCGGTGATCACGGTGCCGGCCTACTTCAACGACTCGCAGCGCCAGGCGACCAAGGACGCCGGGCGCATCGCCGGGCTGGACGTGAAGCGCATCATCAACGAGCCGACCGCGGCCGCGCTCGCCTACGGCCTGGACAAGAAGCACGGCGACGCGCGCATCGCGGTGTACGACCTGGGCGGCGGCACCTTCGACATCTCGATCATCGAGATCGCCGAGGTCGACGGCGAGCACCAGTTCGAGGTGCTGGCCACCAACGGCGACACCTTCCTCGGCGGCGAGGACTTCGACCTGCGCCTGATCGACCACCTGGCGGACGGCTTCCGCAAGGAGCACGGCGTCGACCTGCACCACGACCCGATCGCGCTGCAGCGCCTGAAGGAGGCGGCCGAGAAGGCCAAGGTCGAGCTGTCGAGCGCGCAGCAGACCGAGGTCAACCTGCCGTACATCACCGCCGACGCCAGCGGCCCCAAGCACCTGACCGCCAAGATCACCCGCGCCAAGCTGGAGGCGCTGGTCGAGGACCTGATCGAGAAGACCCTGGGGCCGTGCCGCACCGCGCTGCAGGACGCCGGGCTGGCGGCCGGCGACGTCGCCGCGGTGATCCTGGTCGGCGGGCAGACGCGCATGCCCAAGGTGCAGGAGGCGGCGGAGCGGCTGTTCGGCAAGGCGCCGAAGCGCGACGTCAACCCCGACGAGGCGGTGGCCATCGGCGCCGCGGTGCAGGGCGGCGTGCTCGGCGGCGACGTCAAGGACGTGCTGCTGCTGGACGTCACCCCGCTGTCGCTCGGCATCGAGACCCTGGGCGGCGTGATGACCCGGCTGATCGAGAAGAACACCACCATCCCGACCGCGCAGACGCAGGTGTTCTCGACCGCCGAGGACAACCAGGCCGCGGTCACCGTGCACGTGCTGCAGGGCGAGCGCGAGCGCGCCGACGGCAACAAGTCGCTCGGCCGCTTCGACCTCAGCGACCTGCCGCCGGCGCCGCGCGGGGTGCCGCAGATCGAGGTGTCCTTCGACCTGGACGCCAACGGCATCCTCAGCGTCTCGGCCAAGGACAAGGCCACCGGCAAGGAGCAGTCGATCGTGATCAAGGCCTCCAGCGGCCTGGCCGAGGCGGAGATCGAGAAGATGGTCAAGGACGCCGAGGCGCACGCCGACGAGGACCGCCGCTTCCAGGAGCTGGTGCAGGCGCGCAACGCCGCCGACGCCATGCTGCACGCCACGGGCAAGGCGCTGGACGACCTGGGCGACCAGGCGGGCGGCGAGGAGCGGGCGAAGATCGAGGCCGCGGCGAACGACCTGAAGGAGGCGCTCAAGGGCGACGACCGCGAGGCCATCGAGGCGCGCACCCGGGCGCTGGCCGAGGCCAGCGGCGACCTGGCGCAGCGCGCCTACCAGAAGGCGCAGCAGCAGGAGGAGGGCGCCGGCGCCGCGGCGGCGGACGCGGCCGGGGACGGCGGCGCCGAGGTGGTGGACGCCGACTTCACCGAGGTGGACGGCGCCGGCCGCGACGCGAAGAAGGACAATGGCAAGGGCTGATCCCTCCTGACCCGGAGGCGGCCGGCGGCCGCGCGCGCAGATGGCCAAACGCGACTACTACGAGGTGCTGGGAGTCGCGCGCGGCATCGACGAGGCGGGGCTGAAGAAGGCCTACCGCCGGCTGGCCATGAAGCACCACCCGGACCGCCGCGAGGGCGATCCGGACGCCGACCGCCGCTTCCGCGAGATCCAGGAGGCCTACGGCGTCCTGTCGGACGCCAAGAAGCGCGCCCTGTACGACCGCTTCGGGCACGAGGCGGTGGGCGCGGCCGGCGCGCCGGGCGGCGCCGGGCCGGGCTTCGGCGGCGCGGACTTCGGGCCCGGCTTCGAGGACGCGCTCGGCGGCATCTTCGGCGACCTGTTCGGCCGCGGCGCGGGCGCGCGCGGCGGCGGCGGCGCGGAGCGCGGCGCGGACCTGTCGATGAGCGTCGAGCTCGATCTGGAGGAGGCGGTGTTCGGCGCCACCCGCGAGGTGCGCTTCGAGGCGCCCGCCGCCTGCGGCGCCTGCGGCGGCAAGGGCCACCCGCCGGGGCGCGAGCCGGAGCCCTGCGCCGCCTGCGGCGGCGCCGGCGAGGTGCTGCTGCGGCAGGGCTTCTTCACCGTGCGCCAGACCTGCCCCAAGTGCCGCGGCCGCGGCCGGGTGGTGCGCGTGCCCTGCGCCGAGTGCCACGGCGCGGGCCGGGTCGCCAAGGCGCGCACCCTGCGCGTCACCATCCCGCCCGGGGTCGACCGCGGCGACCGCGTCCGCCTGGCCGGCGAGGGCGCGGCCGGCGCGCGCGGCGGGCCGCCCGGGCACCTGTACGTGGAGGTGCGGGTGCGGCCGCACCGGCTGTTCCGGCGCGACGGCGCCGACCTGCTCTGCGCGGTGCCGATCAGCTTCGCCACCGCGGCCCTGGGCGGCGCGGTGGAGGTGCCGACCCTGGACGGGCACGTGCGCCTGGCGATCCCGCCCGAGACCCAGTCCGGGCGCTCGTTCCGGCTGCGCGGCAAGGGCGTGCGCGCGGTGCGCGGCCAGGCCCAGGGCGACATGATCTGCACGGTCGAGGTGGAGACGCCGGTCAGCCTGAGCGCCCGCCAGCGGGAGCTGCTGCAGGAGCTCGAGGAGTCGCTGCGCGGCGATGGGGTACACTCTCCGCAGGCGCATTCCTGGCTGAAGCGCGGGCGGCACTTCGTGGACAACCTCAAATCCTGGCTGCACTGATGGCGGCGGGCACCCGCGTCGGCGTCGCCGGCATCACCGGCCGCATGGGGCGGATCCTGGTGAAGACCGCCTTGGAGCTGCCGCGCATCGCGCTCGGCGCGGCCAGTTCGCGCAGTCAGGACGAGCTGGTGGTGGGGCAGGACGCCGGGGAGTTCGTCGGCGTCCAGACCTCCGGCGTGGCGATCTCCGGCTCGCTGCGCTACTGCCGCGAGAACTTCGACGTCGCGATCGACTTCACGCGCCCGGAGCACAGCGGCGAGCTGGCGGCGTTCTGCGCCGAGGACGGCAAGCCGCTGGTGATCGGCACCACCGGCCACGACGCGGCCCAGCTGGAGCCGGTGCGCGCCGCGGCTGAGCAGGTGCCGGTGCTGCTGTCGCCGAACATGAGCGTCGGCATCAACCTGATGCTCAACCTGCTGACCGAGACCGCCCGGGTGCTGGGCGACAGCGCGCAGGCGGACGTGGTGGAGATGCATCACCAGGGCAAGCTCGACGCGCCGTCCGGCACCGCGCGCGCGCTGGGCGAGGCGATCGCCGCGGGCCGCGGCGGGCGCTTCCCGGAGGACGCCGCGTTCGACACCCTGCAGACCGGCGAATTGCGCGACCCGGCGAAGACCTACTTCCACATCCTGCGCATGGCCGACGTGGTCGGCGTGCACCAGGTGATCTTCGCCATGCAGGGCGAGCGCCTGGAGCTGTCGCACACCGCCGGCACGCGGCGCACCTTCGCGGTCGGCGCCATGCACGCGGCGCGCTGGCTCGAGCGGCAGCCGCCTGGGCTGTACTCGATGCGCGACATGCTGGCGGCGGGCGTCGGCGCGGGCGGCTGACTCGCCGCGCGGCCCGGCGCGGCGCCGGGCGGCCCCCCGAAACGCCCCGCTGCGGCGGGGTTTGGACAGTGTCTTGACTTTTCCGATTCCCGGCGTATACTCGCTGGCGTTGATGGGCAATGAGGTTGCCTATGAACGGACGCTGCCGCGCCGCACCTAGAGCGACAGAAAGGTGCGGCGGGAACCCGGAATCGGCTGCCACAGGGCCGAGGGCGGGGCACAGCGTTTTCTTTCCGGCCGATAGACGGCTTCCGGCGGCATGCCGGTGGCTGGCGCGCCTGCTCGCCGCGCCGCTGTTCCTGCTGCAGCCGGCCGCGGCGCAGGCCGAGATCCACGCCGGCGAAAGCCGGGCGGACGCGGCGGCGGCGCGGACGCTCCGGGCGGCGGGCGCCGCCGGTCCGGATGCGGATCGGCTCCGGCCCGCGCCGCGGCGGGAGCCCCGGCGGCATGGCGACGGTCCGTTGCCGGCCGCGCTGCTGCCGGACGACAACGTCGACGACGACACTGAGGAGGCGCCGGCGCTGCCGAGGCCGATGCGCGCGCCGATGTCGGCAGCCGCGTCCGCGGGCGCGGACGCGGCGCGGCCCCTGCATTGGGGCGGCGGCATCCGCGGGCCTCCGGCCATCCGCGCGCCGCCCGCGCCTCGGGTGCTGCGGATGGCGCCGAAGGAAAGCCGCGGGCGCGATTCGGAGCGTCGGCTTTCCGCCCCCCACAACAACAACGCACGGCCGTCGCCCGCCGCGACGCGCCCGGCGCGCGCCGGAACGGCCTAGGCCCGGGATGCGCGTCCTCCGCCCCGCATGCTTCGTCCGCCGGCCGGCCGCCGCGCTGGCGCCGCGGATCCGCGTTTCGGCCGCGTGCCGATGGTTGGGGCGCCTGCTCGCCGCGCCGCTGTTCCTGCTGCAGCCGGCCGCGGCGCAGGCCGAAGCCGGCGCCGGCGAAGACCGGACGGGCGCGGCGGCGGCGCGGACGGTACGGGCGGCGGGCGCCGCCGATGATCCGCATGCGGACCGGGCCCGGCCCGCGCCGCGGCCCATGTCCCCGCGGCGCGGCGGCGACCCGCTGCCGGCCGCGCTGCTGCCGGACGACAACGTCGACGACGACGCCGAGGATGCGCCGGCGCTGCCGGGGCCGGCGCGCGACCCGATGTCGGCGTCCGCGCCCGCGGGCGCGGACGCCGCGCGGCTCCTGCATTGGGGCGGCAACATCCGCGGCCCTCCGGGAGCGCGCGCGCCGCCCGCGCCTCGGGTGCTGCGGGCGGCGCCGAAGGAAAGCCGCGGGCGCGATGATTCGGAGCGCCGGCTTTCCGCCCCCCACAACAACAACGCACGGCCGTCGCCCGCCGCGACGCGCCCGCAACGCGCCGGAACGGGCTGACCCCGGATGCGCGCGCTCCCCGCCGTTTGTTCCGCGCGCCGGCCGGCCGCCGCGCTGCTGCTGGCGCTGGCGGCGCAGGCCGCCGCCGCGCAGACCGCCGCGGTGCAGATCCGCGCCGGCGTCAGCGGCGCCGCCGACGCCGACGGCGCCATCCGGCTGTCGACCGCGGAGGGCTCGCGGACCTACCCGCGCTTCCAGATCCGCCTGAGCGCCGGGCGCACGCGCTCGGTGCCGCTGGCGCTCAACCGCGCCGGCGCGACCCACGAAGGCCAGCTGTACCAAGTGTACGGCGAGCGGGTGGCCGCGTTCTCCGGCCCGCTCACTTTCGCCGGCGTCGGCCAAGGGCCCTCGCGGTGGGTCACGTTCGAGGTGCGGCCCGTGGACGATGATCTCTACGACGGCGACCGCTCGTACACGCTGACATTCGCGGCGCCCGCCGACAGCCGCAGCGTCGACCGGCGCTACCGCTCGCAGCGGGTGGCGGTGACGGTCACCAACGCCGACGACGAGGCGCCGCCGACGGTGACCCTGGCGCTGACGCCGAATCGGATCGCCGAGAGCGGGCCGAGCAACGCGGCCCGGGTGACCGCGACCCTGAACCGCCGTTCGCTGATCCCGGTGCGGGTCGCGGTGTCGGCGGCGCCGGTGAGTCCGGCGGCGGCGGGCGATTTCACGCTGAGCCGCAACCGCGCGCTGACGTTCAACGAGGCCCGCACCGCCAGCTTGGGCACGGTGACCATCACCGCGGTCGACAACGACGTGGATTCGCCGACCCGCTACGTGACCGTGACCGGCACGGCGACCATCGGCGCGGCGCCGCGGCAGATCCGCCGGCTCCGGCTGGGCATCGCCGACGACGACCAGGCGGGCCTCGTGGTGACGGGGGCGGCGAGTCCGCGCGGAATCACGTCCGAAGCCGGCGGCCGGGCCATGTTCCGGGTGGCCCTGCGGAGCGAGCCGACGGCGGACGTCGTGGTCGCGGTCCGCAGCAGCGACGCCGGCGAGGGCGCGGCGTCGCCGAGTTCGCTGACCTTCACCGCCGGCGACTGGAGCACGCCGCAGCGGGTGACGGTGACTGGCGTGGACGACGACGCGGTCGACGGCGATCAGGACTATGCGGTCACGCTGGATCCGTCCAGCGCCGGCGGCGAGGTCGGCGAGGCCGGCGACGCTTACTACCAGCTGCTGGACAGCGTTTCCGTGCCGATGACCAACCGGGACGACGATGCGCCGGCCAGCGATCCGCCGGCCTCGGAGTCCGAACTGGAAGCCGGTGACGACGACGCGCCCGGCGATGACGACGCGCCCGGCGACGACGATGCGCCCGGCGATGATGATGCGCCCGGCGACGACGACGCGCCCGGCGATGATGATGCGCCCGGCGATGACGACGCGCCCGGCGATGACGACGCGCCCGGCGGCGACGGCCCGCCCGGCGATGACGACGCGCCCGACGACGATGCGCCCGGCGACGACACGACGAGCATCCTGCCGGGCGGAAGCGGGCGGGCGCAGGTGACGCTGGCGCTGTCGCCCGCGACGATCAGCGAGAGCGGCGCGAACAACCGCGCCGCGGTGACGGCGACGCTGGACCGGCCGGCGGCGGCGGCGTTCCGGGTGGCGGTGTCGATCGACGCGCCGGCGGGCGCCGCGCTCCTGTCCGCCAACCGCGCGCTGACGTTCGCGCCCGGCGCCGCGGCGAGCGCGGGCGTGGTGACGATCACCGCGGTGGACGACGGCGTGGACGCGCCCGACCGGCGGGTCGCGGTGTCGGGGCGGGCGGGCGCCGCGGCGCCGGCGGACGACCCGGCGGCCGTCGCGCTGATCATCGCCGACGACGAGCCGACGCCGCAGGCGGCGCTGACGCTGTCGCCGGCCCTGATCCTGGAGGCGGGCGGCGAGAGCGCGGTCGCGGCGTCCCTGAGCGGCCCCTCGAGCGCGGCGACCACGGTGACGGTCGCGGCGGCGGCGGCCGGCGCGACGGCGACCACGGACTTCCGGCTGCCCGCCGAGCGGACCCTGGTCATCCCGGCGGGGAGCACCGTCAGCGCGGGCGCGGTGACCATCACCGCGGTGGACAACAATCTGATCGCGCCGGACCGGCGGGTGGCGGTGTCGGCGCGCGCGGCCAACGTCCACGCGGTGCGGCAGCCGGCCCGCCGGACCCTGGTCATCGCGGACGACGACGGCGCGGCGGTGGTGCTGCCGGGCGGCCGCGGGCGGGCGCGGCTGTCGCTGGCGCTGTCGCCCGCCGCGATCGACGAGGGCGGCGCGAACAACCGCAGCGCGGTGACGGCGACGCTGAGCCGGGCGCCGGGCGCGGCGGTCGCGGTGGTGGTGTCGACCAACGCGGCGGCGGACGTGGCGCGGCTGTCCGCCAACCGCACGCTGACGTTCGCGCCCGGCGCCACGGCCAGCGCGGGCGCGGTGACCATCACCGCGGTGGACAACGCCTACGCCGACGGCGCGCGCACCGTGGCGGTGTCGGGGACCCCGGCCGGCGCCGGCCGGCCGGCGCGCGCGGCCCTGACCATCCGCGACGACGAGGCCCCGCCGACGGCGGTGCGGCTGTCGCTGGATCCGCCGCGGGTGCTCGAGGACGCGGGGCCGACGCCGATCCTGCTGCAGGCGCGGCTGAACGGCGCGCCGCGCCGGCAGCCGACCGTGGTGACCGTCGGCCTGGCTCCGGACGACGCCGGCACGGCGACGCTCGGCGAGGACTACGCCGCGTTCGCGCCCGCCGCGGTCACCATCCCGGCCGGCGCGGCGAGCGGCCGCGGCATGCTGCACCTGACGCCGGTCCACGGTCCGGCCACGGCCGAGCCCGCGGAGACGATCCGCCTGGCCGGCGCCGCGCTCGGACTGGCGGTGGCGCCGGTGCTGACGCTCACGCTGGTCGACCTGAACGCTCCGCCGGTCGCGGACGCGGGAGCGGCGCAGCGGGCCCGGCCCGGCGTGCAGCTGGCGCTCGACGGCAGCGGCAGCCGCGACCCGGAGAACGAGCCGCTCAGCTACTCCTGGACCCAGATCTCCGGGCCGGCGGTGGCGCTGATGGATCCGGCCGCGGCGCGGCCGGAGTTCCGGACTCCGCCGGCCGGCCTGCTGCCGCTGCGCGCGGCGGACGGGCCCGGGCTGGGGCCGCGCGCGGTCCGCCGCTACGCGGAACTGGGCTTCCGGCTGACCGTCACCGACGCCCGGGGCGCGCAATCGAGCCCGGCCATGACCCGGGTCGTGGTGGAGGAGCCGGCCGCGGCCGCGGCCGCCGCCGCCGCGCCGCCGGTCGCGGACGCGGGCGACGACCAGCGCGTGCCGGATGGCGCGATGGTGACCCTGGACGGCAGCCGCAGCCGCGGCGCGGGGGCGCTGTCCTACGCCTGGACGCAGCTGCGCGGGTCGCCGGTGGCGCTGAGTTCTTCGGCGTCCGTCCGCCCGGTCTTCCGCGCGCCGGCGGAGTTGGCCGAGTGCGCCGTGCTGGAGTTCGGCCTGGTGGTGACCGCCGGCGGCCGGTCGTCGGCGCCGGACATGGTGCGGATCACGGTGGCGGAGGCGGACGACGCGCCGGTGGCCGACGCCGGGCCGGACCAGGCCGGCGTCGGCGAGGGGGAGACGGTGCAGCTCGACGGCAGCGGCAGCGCCGGGGCGCATGCGCTGCGCTACGCCTGGACGCAGCTGCCGGGCGGCCCGCGGGTGGCCCTGAGCGACGCCGCGGCGGTCCGCCCGCGCTTCGCGGCGCCGGCGGATCTGCGCCGGATGACGGCGCTGGAGTTCGGGCTGGTGGTTACCGATGCGGTCAACGGCCGCTCGTCGATGCAGGACGCGGTGCGGATCACGGTGTACGGGGTGAACGACGCGCCGCTCGCCGACGCGGGGCCGGACCAGGACGAGCTGGAGGGGGACGCCGCGGTGCGGCTCGACGGCAGCGGCAGCCGCGACCCGGAGGGCGACGCGATCGCGTTCCAGTGGCGGCAGCTCCGCGGGCCGCCGGTGGCGCTGAGTTCTGCGGCGTCCGTCCGCCCGGTCTTCCGCGCGCCGGCGGAGCTGGCCGAGCGCACCATGCTGGAGTTCGAGCTGATGGTGACCGACGTGCACGGCCGCGCTTCGGCGCCGGACGCGGTGCGGGTCACGGTGCGCGCGCGGATCGAGGCGCGGCTGAACCGGGTCCTGCCCACGCTGCTGCCGGAGGCGGCGCGGGCGCTGGCGGACAGCCGGGCGGAAGCGGTGCGGCGGCGGCTGGCGGAGGCGGGCCGGGGCGGCGCGGCCGCGCCGGCCTCGCTGACTCGGTTGATGGAGGAGCACGGAGCGCGGGCGCAGGACGGCGGACTGGAGTGGAAGCGGGCGCTGGCGGACGCCGCTTTCGCGCTGCCGCTGGACGCGGGCGCGGACGGCGGCGGCGTCACCCTGTGGGGCCGCGGCGACTACCGCGACCTGGACGGCTCCAGCCGCGGCCTGGAATGGGACGGCGCGGCGGCCGCCGCGCACCTGGGCGCGGACCGGCTTCTGGCGAACGGCTGGCGCGCGGGCTTGGCGGTGTCGTGGTCGGAGGCGAAGTTCGACTACGCGGATGCCGCGGACGGGGCCGCCGGCGACTGGGACCTCGAGATGACCAGCGTGCAGCCCTACCTGGGCGGGACCGCCGGCGGCGGGGTCGACGTGTGGGCGACGGCCGCGTTCGGCAGCGGCGACCTGGACGTCGCGGACGACGAACTGGGCGGCGCGGCGCAGACCGCGGACGCGGACATGTGGATGGCGGCGCTGGGCGCGAAGGGCTCGCTGGGCGCGGTCGGCGGCATGGCGCTCTCGCTGCGCGGCGAGGCGCTGCACGCGCATTTCGAAGTGGACGGCAACGGCGGCCTGATCCGCCGGCACGAAGCGGACGTGAACCGGCTGCGGCTGGCGCTGGAGGCGGCGTGGGAGCGGCGGCTCGAGTCGGGCGCGCGGCTGGCGCCGCGGCTCGAGCTGGGCGTGCGCCGTGACGGCGGCGACGGCGAGACCGGCGCCGGGGTGGAGCTCGGCGGCGGCGCGGAGTACGCCTCGGGCCGGCTGACGCTGACCGCCGGCGCCCGGGCGCTGGCGGCGAACTCCGACTACGACGAGTGGGGCGCGGAGGCGGCGGCGGACTACGCGCCGGCCGCGGACGGGCGCGGGCTGTCGTTCCGGCTGGCGCCGTCGTGGGGCGCGGCGCGCGGCGGCGTGCGGGAGCTGTGGGAGCGGGGTGCGCCGGGGCTCGGCGCCGCGGCGGAAGAGGCCGAGCCCGCCGGGCGGCTGGAGGCGGAACTGGGCTACTCCATGAAGTCGCCGTTCGGGCGCGGGCTGCTGCAGTTGACGGCGGGCTCGGCGCTGGCCGAGGAGGACGGCGGCAGCTGCCGCCTGGCGGGAGTGGTGGTGCTGGACGCGACGACCCGCCTCGGGCTGGAGCTGGAGTTCCGCGGGCCGAAGTCGGGCGGCAGCGGGTACAGCCTGATGCTGACCGGCGAACTGCGGTTCTAGGCGGCGGCTTTCCGCGTGCGGCGTTCCGCTTCACGCCCGATCCGGCGGGGCTACAATAGTTCGCGGACTTGGCCGATGCGCTTGGAGAGGTGGCAGAGTGGTCGAATGCGGCGGTCTTGAAAACCGCAGGGCCGAAAGGCTCCGGGGGTTCGAATCCCTCCCTCTCCGCCACGGGCGCGCGCGACTCGAAACGCGGCAAGGCTTGGGCGACGGATTTGCTGAGGTTGAAAAATCTTCACGGTTGGCTATGGACGGGACCGTGGAAGCCGCAAACCAGTTTCGTGCGGACGCCGGGGTTTCGCTGCCGCATCTGGCGGGGCGCGAGCGAGCGATTCAGCAGTTCGAGAAGTTGCTGGAGCAGGATGATGTCATTCTCCAGAATCCCCTGTTGGCAGAACTCGGCGGAGCGGGAAAAACGGTGCTGGTGGAAACGTTCCGGTCCTGTGCACGGCAGAAAAAGTGGGCCTGGGTTGGAACCGACTTGGCCGCATCCGCGGGCCTGACCGAAGAGCGGCTGGCGGGCCGGCTGTTGACGAATTTGGCGGCCGTGACTTCAGGTTGGATGGTTGCGGCGGAGCGGACTTCGGGCATGGGCTTCATCCCTGAATTCGAGGAGCGCGAAATCCGGGCGACGCTCGATGTTTTGCGAGAGATCTTCGACGGAACGCCGGGACTTGCGCAAGACAAGCTGAAGAAGATCGTCGCGCTGGCCGGGCAGTGGGCCCGGGGGCAGGGATTTCGCGGCATCGTGTTCGGTTGCGATGGGATCCAGACGCTGTCCGAACGTGAGCCGGAGGAAGAATTTCCGCTGGCATTGCTGCTGGACGTGTTCCAGTCCGTCCAGAGAGCCGGGGTTCCCGCCATGCTGCTGCTCTCCGGATTGCCGGCATTGCCGCCGAAACTGGTCGAGGCGCGCACGTTTTCGGAACGGATGTTCCGCACGATTTCCCTGACTCGGCCGAGTGGCGGCGCTTCGCGAACAGGCGGCGTGCGGCCGGCATCGGGCCGTCCCGATGACCGCTAGCCGTAGTATCCTAGCAGGGTAGTAACCGCCTCCAACGTCATGAACACTTCCCGCACGCTCCTGCTCGCCGGCTTGGTGGTCCTGCCGCTGGCCGGCGCTCCGGCCCAAGCCGAAGAGGGCCGTTTCTACGCCGGCTTGGCCGCCAGCGCGGAATCGATGGATATCCGCTACAGCAAGAGCGTCTACGAAAGCGCCGCGCCGCAGGACATCGCCAACGACGTCGCCGCGGACGACGAGGACATCTCCGGCTTCGGCGCGCTGGCCGGCTACCGCTGGCCGCTCGGCGGCGGCCTGTTCCTGAGCGCCGAGGCCGACTACGTCGCGCACGGCGGAACGCTGCGCGCGAGGCTGCCGGGCACCGGGCAGAACCAGGGCCAGGTCTGGCCCGAGGAGTGGTCGCTGAAGAAGGACTACAGCTACGGCCTGACCCTGCGGCTCGGCGGCTCGCCGGCGGGCTCGGACCTGAGCCTGTACGCGCTGGCGGGGCTCCGCAGCATCCGCGCCGAGTTCACCATCGTGCAGACCGGCTGCCCGGCCGCCGTCGCGCCGTGCCCGCCAGGCCCGCTGGCCGTGAGCACGTTCCGGCACGACCGCGACTTCACCGCGTGGACGGTCGGCGCGGGAGTGGAAAAGCCGCTCGGCGAGGATTTCGCGCTGCAGCTGGAGGCGCGCTACGCCGATTACGACCGCAAGTCCTGGATCCGGTTGTTCAATCAGGGCGAAGTGGTGATCCCGCTGGCCCTGAGCGGGCGAGAGACCGGGGTCGCGCTGCGCCTGCTGCGGTATTTCTGAGCGTTGCCGGCCGGCCGGCTGGCGCAGATTCGCGCCGGGGATGGGACCGGGCGGCTGAGACCGTTCTAGGCAGCGCGGCTCCAAGAGGATGAAGCAGTCCGCTTGCGCGCGCAGCGGGCGCGAATGATGTTTGCGGGCGGAATGCGAGTCCGATCAATTTCTCCGGGAGGAGCTTAAAAATGTAGGGCCTCCGAGGGAGGCCCTACACCCTGCGGTCGGAAACCACAGGGGGGGTTGGTTGGCTCCACCGTATCACACTGCGAAGAAGCGGCGATGTGCGACGTTATTAAAGAGACGGGGCCTCCGAAGAGGCCCCGTCGCCCTGCCGTCGAAACAGCAGGGGGGGCTAGTTGAGCGCATGGTATCACGTCGTGAAGAAGCAACGTTGCTCGATATTCGCGCCGTTGCGCTGTCGGTGTTCCAGTCAGTTACGCCCCGGGCCGTTGTTCACGCCGCCTTGGCGTATTCCAGCGCCAAGTTGAGAGCCTTGAGCTTGCGCGTCTTGCCGTGGCCGTAGAAAGCCGTACCGAGGCGGGTCTCGTCGCGGCCGATCTGATGGTCCGTCAGATAGGTCACCGCGTTGAACGCGTTCCACCAAGTGCCCGGCGCGTATTCGCGGCCGGGCTGATCCTCGACGATCAAGAGCGCCCGCTCGTAATTGCGGGGCGGCTTCGGCTTTTCGCCCTTGCGTTCCCGCGGCGGCGTCAGCGGCCGGAACACTTCCTTGAAGTATCTCTTCAGGCTTGCCTCAGTGTACCGGCGGCTGGCCAGGAAGTCGGCCTGCCGCTGATAGGCATGGAGCTGGTCGGTCGCCAGGCCGAGCACTTCCACCGCCGTGTCCTCGTCGTAGCCGCGCGCGTGGTTGAAGCTGACCCGGTACTCGCTGTTGCGCTGCCCGAGGGCGAGGGTGAGGGTGTTCATGCACACCACCCGGACCGGGGTGAAGCGGATGTCGACGCTGTGCCCGTACTGGTGCGGATTGGTGAACAGCAGGTAACTCTCGGTCACGTCTTCCGGGGCGCGGGCGAGGCGGAAGGATTTCTTGATCTTGGCCAGGGCGAAGACCCGCCGGCCGCCCATCAGCGACCCGGCGACCTCCATGGTCATGCCGCCGATTTCCGTGAAGCGCTCGAAGAACGCGAACGCCGCGTCGTTCTGCACCGGCTTCCAGTTCTCGGACACGGTGTCCAGCAGTCTGCCGTCGCTTTCGCGCACCAGGGCGTAGTGGTCGGAAAAGTGCTGGAGGCCGGCGAGCGAATACGTCAGCGGCACTTTCTTCACCGTCCAGTCGAGCTTCGCGGCCCGCTGGATCTCTTGCGGACTAGGTTCTCCCGCGAGCTTCATGCCGAGCCGGTGCCAGGGCGTCGCCCCGACATAGGCCATGGATTCGACTTCAGCAGGCATTTGTTCCTCCTTCGGCAGGGCCGATGTTCCGTCATTATTAAAACTCAATTTTAATAATTTGTCAAGCCGTTCCTCCCGCGCTCTCCCGCGGCCCGCCCGAATCCTGAAAAATCCCTGTAAATAAAAGGTTTTCGGCAAATCCGCCGGTTTCCGGTACAATCCGCCCCGAACGAACGGCACCGGGAATCCGCCATCTACACCGACCGCGACCTCGACGATGCCGTCGCCGCCGGGGCGCTGACGCCGGAGGCGGCGCGGGCGCTGCGCGAGCACGCCGCCGCCCGCGGGACCGCCGGCGAGGCCGAGCGCTTCCGGCTGGTGGCCGGCTTCAACGACGTCTTCGTGGTCGTCGCCGGCATCCTGATGCTGGTCGCCGCGGTGCAGATCGCGACCGAGTGGCTCCCGGCCGACTGGCTCTCGGCGCTGCTCCTGATGGCCTTGGCCTGGGGCCTGGCGGAGGCGTTCACGCGCCGGCGGCGGATGGCGCTGCCGTCGATCGTGTTCCTGCTGGCGTTCGCGGGCGGCGCGTTCTGGCTCGGCCACAGCCTGCCGGCGGCGGACGCGGCGGGCGAGTGCGCCGAGATGCCGTTCGGGCTGTGCCAGGACGCGGACTTCCAGCTGCTGGCCGGGTTCCTGTTCGCGGCGCTGGCCGCGGCCGCGCACTGGCGGCGGTTCCGAGTGCCGATCACCGTCGCCGCCGGCGCCGCGGGGCTGATCGGCGCCGCGGTCTTCGTCCTGGCCGAGATCGACGCCGCCTGGACGCTGGAATGGCTCCGGCCGCTGGTGCTGGCGGCCGGGCTCGCGACCTTCGCCTGGGCGATGCGATGGGACCTGGCCGACCCGGCGCGGCGCGCGCGCAGCTCGGATGTCGCGTTCTGGCTGCACCTGCTGGCCGCGCCGTTGATCGTGCACGTGCTGTACGACTGGGCCGCGGACCTGCCCGGCGCGACCGCCGTCACCGTGGCGATGTACCTGCTGCTGGGCGCGGTGGCGCTGGTCATCGACCGCCGCGTGCTGCTGGTGGCCGGGCTGCTGTACGTGGTGGGGGCGGTCGCCGGGTGGCTCGAGGAGTGGTCGGCGCTGGAGGACTTCGGCCTGGCGGCGTTCCTGATCGGCGCGCTCCTGCTCGCGCTGTCGGTGTTCTGGCGCGGCCTGCGCGCGCCGGTGGTGGCGCGCCTGCCGGCCGCTTGGCGGGAGCGGCTGCCGCCGGCCTAGGAGGCGCGGGCGGGGATATAATGCGGGTCGGATACTGTTTCGCGCCGTGAAGCCTCTCCGCATCGCCGCCGCCGCGGGCCTGCTGGCCGCCGCCGCCGCGCCCGCCGCCGCGCCGGCGGCGGAAGGACGCTTCTACGCCGGCCTGTCCGGCGCCGCCATGGCGTTCGACGGCCGCTACGACAAGGGCACCTACCGGGTGGACGCGGGCGGCGCGCGCGTCTCGGGCTTCCGCAGCCACGACGACGACGACGACACCCTGCGCGGCCTCGGCGCCATGCTGGGCTACCGCTGGGAACTGACCGGCGACGGCGTCTGGCTGGCCGCCGATCTCGAGTGGCTGTCGCACTCGGGCGAGCTGAGCGGGCGCAACCCCGCCGCCTGCGGCCACGCGCCGCCGTGCGACTGGTCGCTGGACCACTGGGCCGACGCTTGGATGCTCGAGCCCGATTCCAGCCGCGGCCTGACGCTGCGGCTCGGCTTCCGCGCCGGCTTCCTCGGCCCGGACGCGAGCCTGTACGCGCTGGCGGGCGTCCGCCGCATCCAGGCCGACCGTGTGCTGGTCTACAGCGGCTGCGTCACCACGGAGTGGAGCGGGGGCGCGGTTTGCGCGCCCCTCCCCGGCGGCGCTTCCGGCTACGTCCGCGACGTCCGCGAGTCCAGCGGCCGGAGCTTCGACGCCTGGACGCTCGGCGCGGGCGCGGAGCTGCCGCTGGGCGCGGACTACGCGCTGCAGGCGGAGGCGCGCTATACCGACTACGACGCCGAGCGCTGGCTCGCCGAGTTCCCGGGCGGCGCGGTGCCGTCGACGCATTCCGGGCGCGAGTTCGGCTTGGCGCTGCGCGTGCTGCGGTACTTCTGAGGCGCGCCCGCCGTCCGGCGCAGATGCCGCCGCCCCCGTGAAATACTTCTGGGCCGCCGCCGCCGCGAGCCTCCTGTCGGGCGCGGCGTCGCCCGCATTTGCGGCGGAAAAGGGCTTCTACGCCGGCCTCGCCGGCACCGCCGCGGCGTTCGACGGCCGCTACGCCAAGGGCACCTACCAGGTGGACGCGGCCGGCATGCGCCTCGCGGGTTTCCGCAGCCACGACGACGCCGACGACGACCTGCGCGGCCTCGGCGCCATGCTGGGCTACCGCTGGGAACTGCCCGGCGCCGCCGGCGCTTGGCTGTCCGCCGAGTTCGAGTGGCTGGCGCACTCGGGCGAACTGCGCGGCCGCAACCCCGCCGCCTGCGGCCACGCGCCGCCGTGCGACTGGTCGCTGGACCACTGGGCCGACGACTGGACGCTCGAGCCCGATTCCAGCCGCGGCCTGACGCTGCGGCTCGGCTTCCGCGCCGACTTCCTCGGCCCCGGCGCGAGCCTGTACGCGCTGGCGGGCGTCCGCCGCATCCGGGCCGACCGCGTGCTGGTCTACAGCGGCTGCACCACCACCGCATGGAGCCCGGGCGCGGTCTGCGCGCCCAGGCGGGACGGCGCGCCGGGCTACGTCCGCGACGTCCGCTCTTCGCTCGGCGTGGATTTCGACGCCTGGACGCTCGGCGCCGGCGCGGAATGGCCCCTGGGCGGCGCTTACGCGCTGCAGGCGGAGGCGCGCTACGCCGACTACGGCCGCGAGCGCCGGCTCAGCACGTTCCCGGGCGGCGCGGTGCCGTCGGCGCTGTCCGGGCGCGAGTTCGGCTTGGCGCTGCGCGCGCTGCGGTACTTCTGACATGCGCCGGGCCGCGCCGGCGCTCGCCGCCTGCCTGCTGGGGCTCGCCGCGGCCCCGGCCGCGGCGGCGGACGGCTTCTACTTCGGCCTCGCGGCCTCGCAGGAGCGGCAGGACGCCCGCTACTTCAAGAGCGTCGACCATGCGGCCCGCGGCCGCAGCGCCGCGCGCGACGACGGCGACCGGGACGTGTCGGGCCTGGGCGCGTTCGCCGGCTACCGCCGGACGCTGGATCAGGCGGCGGGCGTCTGGCTCGCCGGCGAACTCGAGTGGACCGCGCACTCCGGCGCCCTGCGCGGACAGTACCCGGGCGCCTGCCGGCACGCCGGCGCCTGCACCTATTTCGGCGACGCCTGGCCGGAGGCGTGGACGCTGGAGAAGGACCGCAGCCGCGCGCTGACGTTGCGGTTCGGCTTCCGCGCCGACTTCCTCGGTCCCGGCGCAAGCCTGTACGCGCTGGCGGGCGTCCGCCGCATCCGGGCCGATTTCTCGGTCACCTACCGCGGCTGCGGCGACCCGGCCACGGCGCCGCCCGACGGCGTCTGCCCGCCCGGACGCGTCTGGAGCGCGACCGACCGGCTGGGCCGGGACTTCGACGCCTGGACGGTCGGTGCGGGAGTGGAGAAATTCGTCGGCGAGCGGCTCGCGCTGCAGGCGGAACTGCGCTACACCGACTACGGCCGCGAGGCCTGGACGCCGCCGGAGGCGGAGGCGGTGCGGGCGGCGCTGTCCGGCCGCGAGCTCGGCGCCTCGCTGCGCCTCGCGCGCTACTTCTGAAGCGCCGCGCTAGAAGTTGCGGCGCAGCACCGCGCCGACCCCGAACAGCTCCAGGTCGTCGGCGCGCAGGAAGCCGCTCACCGGCTCGCTGCCGTCCCGGCGCAGGTTGGGGACGTGGCTGCGCAGCGGGTCCCAGCGGAAGCCCTCGTCGGCGAACGATTCGTAGCGCACCCAGCGCGCCTTGAGGCCGAGCGCGAGGTCCGCGCCGAGCGCGTAGTCGAGGCCCGCCAGCAGCTGGAAGCCGAGCAGCGTGTCCGACAGGGTCTCGCGGGCGTCGCTGTAGGTGCCGGCGAGGTTGCGCCGCACCTCGGCCGCGTTCGGCAGCTCGGCGCCGGTGCGGATCCGCTCCGGGTCGTCGTTGCGCCGCCACAGGCTGCGGTAGCGCAGGTCGGTGAAGCCGACGCCGACGCCGGCGCCCAGGTACGGCGTGACCGCGCCGGCGGCCGGGAAGTCGTAGTACAGGTTGGCGAACACGTTGTGCGAGCGCGCGCCGCCGATGCGCTCGGTCGCCGAGACGATCTCGCGCTCCAGCTTCTCCGCGCTGGTGCCGCCGCCGAAGGCGCCCACCGGGGAGGTCTCGTCGTAGCCGCTGTCGCGGTGGAAGTACTCCAGCTCCAGGCGCACGTTCGGCCGCGGCCGCCAGCCCGCCGCGAGCCCGAGCAGGCGGCCGCTCGCGGCGCCGAAGCGGTTGCGCACCGCGGTGCCCAGGCCGCGCGGGCCGGTGCAGGCGGGGGTCTCGGCGTAGCGGGGGTTGATGTACTCGTCGCAGGCGCTGGCGCGGTCGTTGGAGCGGCTCACCGTGTCGAGGCCGGCGGCGCTATGCCAGCCCGCCTCGGCGCTCAGGTAGAAGCCGGCGTCCGCGGCCGCCGCCGGGGCGCCGGCGCAGGCGAGCAGGAGCGCGGCGGCGGGTCGGAACTGGCGCATCTCTAGCCTCCCGGGATGGCGGCGGCGCGGGGCCGCGCGGTCGGCCCTATTGTAGAATGTCCGCCCGGCATTCGCACCGGGACCGGCCCGTCCCCGTCGTCAGGGAGGCACATTGGCTGAACGCGCGCTACTCGCTCTGGAGGACGGCGCGCTGTTTTTCGGGGAATCGATCGGGGCCGCCGGCGCGGCCGCCGGCGAGGTGGTGTTCAACACCGCGATGAGCGGCTACCAGGAGATCCTCACCGACCCCTCGTACCGCCGGCAGCTGGTCACGCTGACCCACCCGCACATCGGCAACGTCGGCACCAACGCCGAGGACTTCGAATCGGACCGGATGCACGCCGCCGGCCTGATCGTCCGCGACGCCTCCCCCCGCATGAGCAGCTGGCGCGGCGAGCGGCCGCTCGGCGACTTCCTGCGCGACCAAGGGCGGCCCGGCATCGCCGGCATCGACACCCGCCGCCTGACCCGCATCCTGCGCGACAAGGGCGCCCAGTCGGGCTGCCTCACCACCGCGGCGGACGACCCGGCGGCGGCGGTGGCGCAGGCGCGCGCCTTCCCCGGCCTCGCCGGCATGGACCTGGCGCGGGAGGCCTCCACCGCGGCCGCCTACGAGTGGGACGAGGGCGGCTGGGGGCGGGAGCCCGCGCCCGCCGAACTGCGGGTGGCGGCCTACGACTACGGCGTCAAGCGCAACATCCTGCGCCTGCTGCGCGACCGCGGCTGCGCGGTGACCGTGGTGCCGGCGGCGACGCCGGCGGCGGAGGTGCTGGCGCGCCGCCCGGACGGCGTGTTCCTGTCCAACGGCCCGGGCGACCCCGAGCCCTGCGGCTACGCCATCGCGGCCATCGGCGAGCTGCTGGCGGCCGGCGTGCCGCTGTTCGGCATCTGCCTCGGCTGCCAGCTGCTGAGCCTCGCCTGCGGCGCGCGCACGGTGAAGATGAAGACCGGCCACCACGGCGCCAACCACCCGGTGCTGGAGCTGGCCACCGGGCGGGTGCTGATCAGCAGCCAGAACCACGGCTTCGCGGTCGACGGCGATTCGCTGCCGGCGGCGCTGGAGCTGACCCACCGCTCGCTGTTCGACGGCACGGTGCAGGGCGTGCGCCACCGGGAGAAGCCGGCGTTCGCCTTCCAGGGGCACCCGGAGGCGAGCCCCGGGCCGCGCGACGCGGCCGGGCTGTTCGACCGCTTCGCCGGCCTGATGCGGGAGCGCCGCGGTGCCTAGGCGGACCGACCTCGAGAGCGTGCTGGTGATCGGCGCCGGGCCGATCGTGATCGGCCAGGCCTGCGAGTTCGACTACTCCGGCGCCCAGGCCTGCAAGGCGCTCGGCGAGGAGGGCTACCGGGTGATCCTGGTCAACTCCAACCCGGCCACCATCATGACCGACCCGCAGATGGCGCCGGCGGTCTACATCGAGCCGGTGGAGTGGCGCACGGTGGCGCGCATCATCGAGCGCGAGCGCCCGGACGCGCTGCTGCCGACCATGGGCGGGCAGACCGCGCTCAACTGCGCGCTGGACCTGCACCGCGAGGGCGTGCTGGAGGCGCATGGCGTGCGCCTGATCGGCGCCTCGCTGGAGGCCATCGCCGCCGCCGAGGACCGCGAGCGCTTCCGCGCCGCGATGGCCGGGATCGGCCTCGACCAGGCCCGCGCGCGGGTGGTGACCACGGTGGCGGAGGCGCTCGCGTTCGCGCCGGCGGCGGGCTACCCGCTGATCCTGCGCCCGTCCTACACGCTCGGCGGCACCGGCGGCGGGATCGCGCGCGACGCGGCCGAGCTCGAGCGGCTGGCGGCGCGCGCCCTGGAGGCCTCGCCGACCGGCCAGGCGCTGCTCGAGGAATCGCTGCTCGGCTGGAAGGAGTTCGAGATGGAGGTGGTGCGCGACGCGCGCGACAACTGCATCATCGTCTGCGCCATCGAGAACCTCGACCCGATGGGCGTGCACACCGGCGACTCGATCACGGTGGCGCCGGCGCAGACCCTGACCGACAAGGAGTACCAGCGCATGCGCGACGCCTCGATCGCGGTGCTGCGGCGTATCGGCGTCGACACCGGCGGCTCCAACGTGCAGTTCGCGGTCGACCCGGCGAGCGGCCGGCTGGTGGTCATCGAGATGAACCCGCGCGTGTCGCGCTCCTCGGCGCTGGCCTCCAAGGCCACCGGCTTCCCGATCGCCAAGGTGGCGGCGCGGCTGGCGGTCGGCTACACCCTGGACGAGCTGCGCAACGACATCACCGGCGGCGCCACGCCGTGCTCGTTCGAGCCGGCCCTGGACTACATCGTGACCAAGCTGCCGCGCTTCACGTTCGAGAAGTTCCCGCAGGCCGAGCCGATGCTGAGCACGCAGATGAAGTCGGTCGGCGAGACCATGGCCATCGGCCGCACCTTCCGCGAGTCGCTGCAGAAGGCGCTGCGCAGCCTGGAGACCGGGCGCTGCGGCCTAGACCCGCTGGGGCCGGCCGGCCGCGCCGAGCGGGCGGCGCAGCTGCGCCGCCCCGGCCCGCACCGGCTGTGGCACGCGGCGGACGCGCTGCGCGAGGGCTGGAGCGAGGCGGAGGTGGCCGAAGCCGCCGGCATCGACCCCTGGTTCGTCGCCGAGCTGGCGGCGCTGACGGCGGCGGAGGCGGCGCTGGCCGGGCGCCGCCTCGACGGGCTGGCGGACGCGGAGCTGCGCGCGCTCAAGCGCGACGGCTTCTCCGACCGGCGCCTGGCGGCGCTGCTCGGCGCGGACGAGGCGGCGGTGCGCGCCCGGCGCCATGCCGCGGGCCTGCATCCGGCGTACAAGCGGGTCGACACCTGCGCCGCGGAGTTCCCGACCACGACCGCCTACCTGTACTCCAGCTACGAGGAGGAGTGCGAGGCGCGGCCGACCGCGGCGCGCAAGGTGGTGGTGCTGGGCGGCGGGCCGAACCGCATCGGCCAGGGCATCGAGTTCGACTACTGCTGCGTGCACGCCGCGCAGGCGGCGCGCGAGCTGGGCTACGAGACGCTGATGGTGAACTGCAACCCGGAGACGGTGTCGACCGACTACGACACCTCGGACCGGCTGTACTTCGAGCCGCTGGCGCTGGAGGACGTGCTGGAGGTGCTGCGCGTGGAGCGGCCGCGCGGGGTGATCCTGCAGTTCGGCGGGCAGACCCCGCTGAAGCTGGCGCGCGGCCTGGAGCGGGCCGGGGCGCCGATCCTGGGCACCCCGCCGGACATGATCGACGCCGCCGAGGACCGCGAGCGCTTCACCGCGGTGCTGGAGGGCCTGGGCCTGCGCCAGCCGCCGGGCGGCGCCGCGCGCACCGGCGGCGAGGCGCGGCGGCTCGCGCGCGAGCTGGGCTACCCGCTGGTGGTGCGGCCGTCGTACGTGCTCGGCGGGCGGGCGATGGAGGTGGTGTTCGACGAGGCCGAGCTGGATCGCTACATCGAGGACGCGGTGCAGGTCTCGGAGCGCACGCCGGTGCTGCTCGACCGCTTCCTGGAGGACGCCGTGGAGTTCGACGTGGACGTGGTCTGCGACGGCGCCGACGTGCTGATCGGCGGCATCATGCAGCACATCGAGCAGGCCGGCGTCCACTCCGGGGATTCGGCCTGTTCGCTGCCGCCGTATTCGGCCGACGCGGCGACCGTCGCCGGGCTGCGCGAGCAGGCGCGGGCGCTGGCGCGGGCGCTGCGGGTGGTGGGCCTGATGAACGTGCAGTTCGCGGCGCGGGCGGGGGAGATCTACGTGATCGAGGCCAACCCGCGCGCCTCGCGCACGGTGCCGTTCGTGTCCAAGGCCACCGGGCGTTCGCTGGCGCGCATCGCCACCGCCTGCATGCTCGGCGTGAGCCTGCGCGAGCAGGGCTGCCTGGACGAGGCGGAGCCGGACTACTACTCGGTCAAGGAGGCGGTGTTCCCGTTCCTCAAGTTCTCCGGCGTCGACCCGATCCTGGGCCCGGAGATGAAGTCCACCGGCGAGGTGATGGGGGTCGGGCGGGACTTCGAGGAGGCGTTCGCCAAGGCGCAGCTGGGCGCGGGGGTGCGGGTGCCGCGCGGCGGGCGGGCGCTGATCAGCGTGAAGGACGCGGACAAGGAGCGCAGCGAGGGGCTGGCGCGCGAGCTGGCGGCGGCCGGCTTCGAGCTGGCGGCCACCCGCGGCACCGCCGCGCGCCTGCGGCGGGCCGGGCTCGACTGCGCCGCCGTCAACAAGGTGGCGCAGGGCTCGCCGCACGTGGTGGACATGATCCGCGCCGGCGAGATCGACCTGATCGTCAACACCACCCAGGACAAGCAGGCGATCCGGGATTCGCTCGCCATCCGCCGCGCCGCGCTGGTGCGCCAGGTCTGCTACGCCACCACCCTGACCGGGGCGCAGGCGCTGGCGCGTATGCTACGATGCGGCGAGCCGGATCGGGTGTACCAGCTGCAGGAACTGCACGCCGGGCGCGCGCAGTGAGGGGCGCCGGATTCCGGATTCAGCCGCCGGGGGGACCGCGACATGGACAGGGTGCCGATGACGGCCCGCGGGGCCGAATTGCTGCGCGCCGAACTCGAGCGCCTGAAGAAGACCGACCGCCCGGCCGTGATCCAGGCGATCGCCGAGGCGCGGGCGCACGGCGACCTGCGCGAGAACTTCGAGTACAAGGCGGCGCGCGACCAGCAGGGCTTCATCGAGGGCCGCATCAAGGAGATCGAGGCCAAGCTGGCGCGCGCCGAGGTGATCCGGGTCGACGCGGCGGCCGCGGGCGGCCGGGTGGTGTTCGGCGCCACGGTGCGCGTGGCCGACGGCGAGTCCGGCGCCGAGCAGCGCTACCAGATCGTCGGCGAGGACGAAGCCGACGTCGAGGCCGGGCGGATCTCGGTGCATTCGCCGATCGCGCGCGCGCTGATCGGCAAGGAGGCGGGCGAGCAGGCGGTGGTGCAGGCGCCGGGCGGCGAGCGCGAGCTGGAGGTGGTGGGCGTGGAGTACGAGGAGACCGCCTGATGAGTTGGCTCCGATCAAACGATGTTTGTATCGGCGTGCCGGAAAGAATTGGGAAAAGATTTAAGGGAGTGCTGACAAAAAATTGGAAGAGGATTTGAAATGAACGCGGGTATGTACATTCATTGAGATTTTTGATATAATGCAAATGCCAGTAAGAAACTGGATGATTAACTTAACTGACCGCATATAAGGAGATATGGCAATTTACCGCATCAGTCCCGAAAAGCAAATGAAAAAACTTGCTAAAACTACGTTTGAGGCGCAGGGCTTGATGGAACAGGACGTGCAGAACCTTCTTACAGATGGGAATAATATCGAGGCGATTGCTCCTGGAGTGCTAGTAGTTTGCAAAAAATACAATAAGTGGGAAGGAAGCCAAAGAGAAATGGATCTGCTTGGTGTTGATGAGGAGGCCAATTTAGTGGTGATTGAACTTAAACGCGTTAAGGATAGCCATGCGGAGTTGCAGGCGGTCCGGTACGCGAGCATGATTGCCGGCCTCACGTTCGATGAATTGGTTGATGTTTACGCTGAGTGCAAGAACGTTAGCAAGGATGAGGCGCAGGCGGCTCTTTTAAGCCATTTTCATTGGGACGAGCCTAAGAAGGGTGAATTTGGAGAAAACGTTAAGATTATTCTTGCTTCCGCTGACTTTAATTCAGAATTGGCGACATCTGTCTTGTGGTTGAACGAAAAATATAATATGGATATTCGTTGTGTGCGGATGCGCCCCTATCAGGATCATGCTTCCGGTCCGATCTTTTTAGATATTCAGACCATTATTCCGCTGCCGGAAGCCGAAGACTATTGGCAAATTCAAGCGAAAAAGGAAACGATACGACGAGAAGCAAAAGAGAATCGAATCCGGTACAACATCCAGGCCGGCAGTAAGTCATATGACAACCAGCCGCTCAATAGGATGATGTTTCATTTTATTGCAGTAGCGTTGCGGGCTAACGGAACTCCAGAGCAAATCCGTGAATTTTGTAAAGAAGCGGGGAGAAGCTCCCCGTTAAAAGATTATGAAGGAAAATTGGATTCACAAAAGATGAGGAAAATGTTGTGCGATGGATCTAAAGATCCCCGAGCGGAGAGCCGTTATTATACTGATGATGACGAATTAATATATAAGGACGGCCGCACATATACGGTGAGCACCGGCTGGGTGAAGGATTCGGCTTTGATGGTTGCAGAAAATCTGAAAAAAACGTTCCCGGAATTGGGAATTGAGTATAAGCAGGTGGGGCATTGATCAATTTCAATTTTTCTGCAAAAAGATTTTCGCACTTTGAGAGCCTGAGCAAAATATTTCACTAGGCTACCGTTTCCACAACTCACTCAACGGCACGGTGAGCATGCGTTTGTCCGGCATGGGAAAGATGCTCGGGCCCGCGTAGAACACGATGCCGCGCTGGAACTGCTTTCCGCACCGGCGCGCCAGCCGGGCGAGGCCTTGCCCGTCACTTTCGTGGAGCGAAGACGAGGCTTTGACCTCGAAGCCCCAGACGCGGTCGCCGTGCGTCATGACGATATCCACTTCCACCTGGTCCTTGTCCCGGTAGTGCCAGAATTCCAGCTCCGGGTCGGTCCAATCCGCCTGTGCGGTCAGCTGCTGGACCACGAAGGATTCCAAGAGGGGCCCCATGCGCGTGCGCCGGCGCAGCCAGTCGTCTTCGCTCCGGTTGGCCAGCGTGGCCGCGAGGCCGCTGTCGCACAGATGCACCTTGGGCGCCTTGACCAAGCGCGCGGTTTCGCTGGGACGCCAAGCGGGCAGTTTGCGAATCAGGAATAGCCGCGCGAGCACGGCGAGGTAGTGCTCAAGCGTTGTTCGGTGCAGATTGATCGCGCGGGCCAGTTTGCTCGTATCCAGCAGCTGGCCCCCGCGCCGGGCCAGCAGAATCAGCAGTTGCTCCAGTTTTTCCGCATCTTTGATTTGTGCGACTTCTTGGATATCTCGGATGATGAGGGCCTGCAAATATTTTCTGTGCCACCTGCGGCGCCGGCTGGAGGATTGGGACAGTGCCACAGGGTAGCCGCCGGCGACGAGTCGGCGGGCAAGGTCGGCGCCGAAGTTCTCGCCGCGGTCCCCCCGGATTTCAGGTTTGATATCGTCGCTCAGAAGGTCGCGCAAGAAATGGCCCGGTTGCCGTTCCTTTTCGGCTTCGGTCAGAGAATGCAGGGTTAAGGTTTCCATTCGCCCGGCGAGGGATTCCGTTACGGTTGGCAGAAACAGCAGGTTCGCGGAGCCGGTCAGAAGAAAGTGGCCGGGATGGCGGTTCCGATCCACGGAGAGTTTGATGGCCGGAAGCAATTCCGGGACGCGCTGAATTTCGTCTATGGTCACATGATCAGGCAGCCCGTTGACGAAACCGGCCGGATCTTTTCTAGCGGTTTGGTAAGGCGCCTGTTCGTCCAGGCTGATGAATTCTCGGTCTGCGGCCAGTCGCTTGACCAGCGTGGTTTTGCCGCTCTGCCTCGGGCCGAGAAGGCAGACTACGGGCGTATCGGCCAAGGCTGTCCGGATCGCTTCCGAAAGCGGCCTTGGCAGCAGTTTTCCACCAGCGTCCATATGTACAGTATACCAGCGTCCATTTGTACAGTAGGATAGCGTCCATTTGTACAGTGGAGCAGCGTCCATTTGTACAGTAGAGCGTGTTGGCCAGGGGTTGGCGCACACCTGTTTCAGTCGGGAATGTCGCCACTGATGGCGGGCGCTTTCGGCCTTTCCCATGCTGGGAAATCTCTCCTAACTTTACACAAAAAATGTAATATATGCCTTACATTAGTCTGCTGAAAATGTTCAATAAGAGGAAAAATGGAGCATCCTGACCTAGCGGAACTCGGGCCCATGCCCCAAGGCTTCAATCCCTGGTGGCACGGCGAGACGGTCGCGGTGCCGGAGTTCCGGCGCCCGCAGGCATCGGCCGGGAGATCTGATTACTCGAAATCCGCGGGTAGTTTTGTAACAGACAGGGCATGCCGATGGAAGTCGGCCTGGAGGATCAAGTTTGATTCCCGGGTAATTCCCAAGGAAAGGGCCGTCACGGTCCGCGCCTTTGGGCTGCCGCAACGCCGCGGCCCAGTGTTGGGTGTTGAAATTTTTTCCGTCCTGGACTAAAATCCTCCGCCAGCGGGGTGGAGCAGTCTGGTAGCTCGTCGGGCTCATAACCCGAAGGCCGCAGGTTCAAATCCTGCCCCCGCTACCAATTCCCTTTGTTTTTCATTGTTTCGGGCTTCTATCATGAGGCTTGGCTTGGGTCGTCGCGCCGCCGGTCCGGCGCGGTCCGGCGCCGCCGTCAACTCAGTTCCCGCCGCGCCAGCACCTCGTAGCGCGGCCGCTCGCCCAGATGCGACGCGGCCAGAACGCAGTGGTCGACGATCCAGTCG
Source organism: uncultured candidatus Poriferisulfidus sp. (assembly GCA_965242985.1). GTDB lineage: Bacteria > Pseudomonadota > Gammaproteobacteria > Poriferisulfidales > Poriferisulfidaceae > Poriferisulfidus. Next base: position 660,015 of record OZ251520.1, read on the forward strand.
ACCGGCTCGAAGCGCGCCGGCCGCCGCCCCGGCGCGGCGGCGCGGCACAGGGTGACGTGCGGGCGGAACGGCTCCGCGCCGGGCGGGACGCCCGCCGCGGCCGCCAGGGCGTTCGCCTGGCCGCGCAGCTCCAGCAGGGCGCCCGGCGGCCGGGACGGCCCGACCCACAGGATGCGCGGCCCCCGGAAGTGCCCGACCCGGTCCAGCCGCAGCGCGCAGCGGGGATGTTCAAGGCGGCCGAGCGCGTCGACCAGCGCCCGCGTCCGGTCGGCGGGCGCGTCGCCCAGGAAGCGCAGCGTCAGGTGCAGCCGCTCGCCGGCGACGGGCCGCTCGCCCGCCCGGGCGAGCGCGCGCTGCAGCTGCAGCAGGCGGCGGCGGGTCGCGGCGTCCGGCAGCGCGGCGAAGAACAGCCGCAGGCTCCCGGACACGGGCGGTCAGTGCGCCTTGTGGAACTTGCCGTACGAAGCCGAGCCGCCGCCGGCGCGTTGCGGCCAGTAGGTCTTGTCCGGGTTTTCCGCCCGCAGGCGGTCGCACTGCTCGAGCGCCTCGGCGTAGGTCATCGAGCCGTCCAGGAGGCCGGTCTCGAACTCGCGCTTGCTGCGCCAGGCGATGACGAAGCCGTCCTCGTCGGCGGGCGTCAGCAGGGTTTCTTCGCTCATGGCGGTATCATGGACGCGCAGATTTCGTCCCGCCCATTTTAGCCCAGCCATGCACACGCCGCCCGCGCCGCTGACCCGGGAGGAGGCCGGGCCCGACCCGATGGCGCTGTTCCGGCGCTGGTACGCCGAGGCGGAGGGCACGGCGCTGGCGCTGCCGAACGCGGCGGCGCTGGCGACGGTCGACGCCGCCGGCCGGCCGCGGGCGCGCATGGTGCTGCTCAAGGACTGCTCCGGCGACGGTTTCGCGTTCTACACCAACCGCGGCAGCGACAAGGCGCGCGAACTCGCCGCCCGCCCCGAGGCGGCGCTGACGTTCTGGTGGGAGCCGCTGCAGCGGCAGGTGCGGGCGGAGGGCGCGGTGCGGGAGCTGGACGCGGCCGCCAGCGACGCCTACTTCGCCGGCCGCCCGCGCGCGAGCCAGCTGGGCGCTTGGGCCTCCCGGCAGAGCGCGCCGGCGGCGGACCGCGCGCAGCTCGAGCGGCAGTACCGCGAAGCCGAGGCGCGCTTCGCCGGGCGCGCGGTGCCGCGCCCGGAATTCTGGGGCGGGTACGCGCTGGCGCCGCGCTTGGTGGAGTTCTGGCAGAATGCGCCCAGCCGGATGCATGACCGGATCTGCTACCGCCGCGACGCGGCCGGCGCTTGGCGCCGGACCCGGCTGTCGCCGTGACCCGCCGGCCGCGGTCCGCCGATGAGCCAGTTCCGCCGCTACGCGCAGCTGGACGCCTGGTACGCGAGCCGCGCCGGCCGCGCCGCGCGGCCGCGGGTGCGGGCGCGGCTGGAGGAGATGCAGGCCGAGGCGGCCGGCGAGCGCGCCCTGTACTGCGGGCCGGCGGCCCTGTGCGGCGGGGCCGGGCCGTTCCCGGGGCGCCTGCGCCGCTGGTTCCGCCTGCACCCGGGCTCCGGCGCCGGGGAGCTGCGGGCGCGGCCCGAGGCGCTGCCGGTGGCGGCGGGCTGCCTCGATTTCCTGGTGCTGGCGCACGCGCTGGAGCTCAGCGACCGCCCGCACGAGGTGCTGCGCGAGGCGGACCGGGCGCTGGCGCCGAACGGCTGCCTGCTGCTGGCGGCCTTCAATCCCTGGAGCTGGTGCGGCCTGCGCCGCCTGCTGCCCGGCGGCTGCCCCTGGAACCGGCACTTCTACGGCGCGGCGCGCATCCGCGACTGGCTGTCGGTGCTCGACTTCCGGGTCGAGGACTCGCGCGGCGCGGCGTTCCGCCCGCCGCTGCAGAGCGAACTGCTGCAGCGGCGCCTGCGCGGCCTGGAGCGGCAGGAGGCCTGGCGCGCCAATCCGTTCGGCGGCGTCCACTGCATCCGCGCGCGCAAGCTGCGCGCGCCGCTGACCCCGGAGCGCGCGCCGTGGTACCGGCCGGCGGCGATCCTGCCGGGGCGGCTGGCGGAGCAGCCCGGGCCGAGCGCGCGGGGCGCGGCTAGCGATGCCGCCTAGGGCCTACACCGACGGCGCCTGCCGCGGCAACCCCGGCCCCGGCGGCTGGGGCGTGGTGCTCGAGGCCGGCGCGGGCCCGGCGCGGGAGCTGCGCGGCGCGGCCGCGCGGACCACCAACAACCGCATGGAGCTGCAGGCGGTGATCGAGGCGCTGGCGGCGCTGCCGGCGGGCGCCGCGGTCGAGGTGGTGACCGATTCCGAGTACGTGATGAAGGGCATCACGGAATGGATCGGGCGCTGGAAGCGCAACGGCTGGCGCACCGCGGGCCGCAAGCCGGTGCGCAACCGCGACCTGTGGCAGAATCTGGAGCGGCTCGCGGCGGCGCGGGAAGTGGCCTGGCGCTGGGTGCGCGGCCACAGCGGCGTGGCGGGCAACGAGCGCGCCGACGCGCTCGCCAACCAGGCCATCGACGAGCTGCCCGCCCCATGACGACCCCGCCCCCGGAGCGCCAGGTGGTGCTGGACGTGGAGACCACCGGCCTCGAGGCCGCGCGCGGCAACCGGGTCATCGAGGTCGGCTGCGTGGAGATCGTCGGCCGCCGCATCACCGGGCGCGTCCTGCAGCGCTACGTCGACCCGGAGCGCGACATCGAGGAGGGCGCCCTGCGGGTGCACGGCATCGACCGCGCGCGGCTCCGCGGCGAGCCGAAGTTCGCGGCGATCCTGGACGAGCTGCTGGCGTTCGTCCGCGACGCCGACGTGCTGATCCACAACGCCCCGTTCGACCTGGGCTTCCTGGACGCCGAGCTCGAGCGCGCCGGGCGCGCGGAGCCGTTCCGGGAGTGCTGCCGGCAGGTCACGGACACGCTGCCGATGGCGCGCGAGCTGTTCCCGGGCAACAGCAGCCTGGACCAGCTGTGCGACCTGCTCGAGATCGACCGCTCGGATCGCGCCCTGCACGGCGCGCTGCTCGACGCGCAGCTGCTGGCGCAGGCGTACCTGCGGATGACCGGCGGGCAGATCGGCCTGGAGCTGGCCGCCGGCCGGCGCGCCAGGACCCGCCGCACGGCCCGCCCGGTGCGGCTGCGGGTGCTGCCCCCGGACGCCGCGGAGCGCCGCCGGCACGAGGAATTCCTGGCGCTGCTGGACGCGGCCGCCGGCGGCGGCGGCCGCTGCCTGTGGCGGGAGCTGGAGGCGCCCGCGGACTGAGCCGCCCCGGCGGCGGGGGCGGCGTGTGTTATGGTGGCACCGTCCCGGCGCGGGCGGGGCGGGCCGCGCCCGGTCGCGGGGCCGATTTCAACGACAACGGACCGAGCGGAGGTCGCTACTCGTGGACAAACTGATCACAGCCGCCATCATCATCGCCGTGGCGGCCTTTTTCTTCTGGCTGTACCAGCAGGACGGCGGCGGCGCCTGGATGGCGACCGTCGGCGCCGAGGGGCAGAGCATGGGGCCGTACGCCACGTACCACGACTGCTCCGCGGCCGTGCGCGCGGCGGTGGACGTCAGCGCCACGCCCTACAGCTGCTCGCAGCCCGCGGCCAACTAACTGAGGCGCCCGCCGGCGGCGGGCCTCAGGCCTCCCGGCGCAGCGCCCGCGCGCGGTCGCGCTCCCATTCCCGCCGCTTGATCGTCTGGCGCCGGTCCTGCTGGCGCTTGCCGCGCGCCAGCGCCAGCTGCAGCTTGGCGCGCCCGCGCTTCCAGTACAGCGACAGCGGCACCAGGGCGTAGCCCCGGCGGTCCGCCGCGCCCGCCAGGCGGGCGAGCTCGCGGGCGTGCAGCAGCAGCTTGCGCGGCCGGGCCGGGTCGGGGGCGCGGCCGGCGGCCTGCGGCGGCGGCTGGATGTGGCTGCCGAGCAGCCAGCCCTCGCCGTTGCGCACCACCACGTAGCCCTCGCTGATCTGCGCCCGCCCGCCGCGCAGGCCCTTGACCTCCCAGCCCTGCAGCGCCAGGCCCGCCTCCAGCGTCTCCTCGAGGAAATAGTCGTGCCGCGCGCGGCGGTTGCGGGCGATGGTCGGGTCGGCGGCCGGCGGCTTCGTCCGTCGCGGGGGGCTCATGGGGCGGAGCGGGCGGCCATGGCGGCATTATAGGGGGGTGCTATGATGCCGGCGTCCGCGCGATGACCGCATTCCGCTCCCGCATTCCCGCCGGCCGCCGGCGCTAGCGCATGGCCGACTCCCCGTGGCTGCTGGGCGGGGCGCTGGCCCTGCTGTTCGTGCTGTCGGCGTTCTTCTCCGGCTCGGAGACCGCGCTGATGGCGCTCAACCGCTACCGCCTGCGGCACCTGGCCGAGCAGGGCCACTACGGCGCGCGCTGCGCCCGCGCGCTGCTGGAGCGGCCGGACCGCCTGATCGGGCTGATCCTGCTCGGCAACAACCTGGTCAACATCCTCATCACGCAGCTGGCGACGTACCTGGGCTACGTCCATTTCCGCGAGCTGGGCGTGGCGGTGGCGACCGGGCTTTTGACCGTCGCCATCCTGGTGTTCGCGGAGGTGGCGCCGAAGACCCTGGGCGCGCTGCATGCCGAGCGGGTGGCGCTGCCGGCCGCGGTCGTCTACCGCCCGCTGCTGGCGCTCGCCTGGCCGCTGGTGTGGCTGATCAACCGCTTCGCCAACGGCCTGCTGCGGCTGTGCGGCATGCCGGCGCAGGAGCGCCGCGACGCCCTGACCCGCGAGGAGTTGCGCGGCGCGGTGAGCGCCTCCAGCCGCCTGCTGCCGGACCAGCACCGGCGCATGCTGCTCGGCATCCTCGATCTGGAGAAGATCCGCGTCGAGGACATCATGGTGAAGCGCGGCGACATCGTCGGCCTCGACCTGCGCGACGACTGGAGCGAGGTGCGGGAGCTGCTGCGCCGCCCGCCGTTCACCCGCCTGCCGGTGTTCGAGGGCGGGGTGGACAACGTCGTCGGCTTCCTGCACCTGCGCAAGATCCTGCCGCAGCTCGGCGGCGAGGAGCTGTCGCCGGACGGCATCCGCGAGGCGATGCGCGAGCCGTTCTTCATTCCCGCCGGCGCCAGCCTCAACCGGCAGCTGCTCGAGTTCCAGCGGGAGAAGCGCCGCCTGGGGCTGGTGATCGACGAGTGCGGCGACATCCAGGGGCTGGTGACGCTGGAGGACATCCTGGAGGAGATCGTCGGCACCTTCACCACCGAGGCGGCGCCGCCGGACGCCGGCATCTACCGCCGCCACGGCGACGGCAGCGTGGCGGTGGACGCCGCCACCGCGGTGCGGCAGCTCAACGCGATGCTCGGCCTGCGCTTCCACGAGGACGGCCCGCGCACGCTGAACGGCCTGATCCTGGAGCACATGGAGGACATCCCGGACGCCGGCACCAGCATGCTCATCGACCGCTATCCGGTGGAGGTGGTGCAGACCGACGGCGCCGCGGTGCGCACGGTGCGCATCTACCCGCGCCGGCCGGCGGCGGACGCGGCGGCGGACGCCGCCGAGGCCGAGGCGTGAGCGCCGCGCCGCGCCTGTCCGCCGCGGGCCTGCCGCCGACCCGGACGGTGGCGGCGCGCGACCAGCACGGCGACCGCCGCGAGGTGGAGGTGGTCGGCGAGCGCCCGCTGACGCTGACCGTGGACGGGCGCGAGGTGGTGACCCTGATGACCCTGGGGACGCACCCGGAGGAGCTGGCGCTCGGCTACCTGCGCAACCAGCGGCTGGTGGAGCGCCTGGAGGATGTCGCCGAGGTGGCGGTCGACTGGGAGCGCGAGGCGGTGGCGGTGCGCATGGCCCCCGGGCGCGCGGTCGCCGACTGGCAAGAGAAGCTGGCCGGGCGCACGGTGACCACCGGCTGCGGGCAGGGCACGGTGTTCAGCTGCACCCTGGACAAGCTGTACGACCGCCGCCTGCCGGCGGCGCGCCTGCGCCAGTCGGCGCTGTACGCGCTGCTGGCGCGCATCGCCGGGCGCAACCAGGTGTACAAGCGCGCCGGCGCGGTGCACGGCTGCGCGCTGTGCCGGGAGGAGGAGATCCTGATGTTCGTCGAGGACGTGGGCCGCCACAACGCGGCCGACGCGATCGCCGGGCGCATGTGGCTGCAGGACGTGGACGGCGCCGACAAGATCTTCTACACCACCGGGCGGCTGACCTCGGAGATCGTGATGAAGGCCGCGCACATGGGCGTGCCGGTGCTGCTGTCGCGCTCCGGGGTGACGCAGATGGGGGTGGAGCTGGCCGCCGACCTCGGCGTGCTGATGGTGGCGCGCGCCAAGGGCCGCGCCTTCCTCGCCTACAATCTGGGCGAGCGCATCGTCTACGACGCGCCGCCGGCGCGGCCGCCGGCCGCGCCGCCGTCGAGGTCGGCGAGCAGCGACTGAAGCGTGGCCGCCGGCACCGGGTCGACTTCGGCGCGGTAGCGCGGGTGGTCGACGCCGCAGGCGAGCGCGGCGCCGCCGCGCAGCGCCGCGACGGCCGCCGGCGGCAGCTCGAAGCGCAGGAAGTGCACGGCCGCGGCGCGCGCGCCGTCGGAGCGCGCCAGGTCCTCGTTGGCGACCGGCGCGATCGCGGCGCCGCCGCCGGCGCGCAGCCACAGCGCGTGCTCGACGCCGCCGAGGCAGGACAGCTCCCGCCGGCGCTCCTCCGGGTCCTCGTACTCGAGCAGGAAGGTCGCCTTCCAGTTGGCGCCGTCCGGCACCAGCGCGTTGTACACGTCCAGCTCCTCCTGGATCGCCGCCGGCTCGAAGATGCGCTCGGCGCGCAGCATCTCCTGCACCTGGTAGCGCAGGGTGGCGCGGTTCTCGAAGCACAGCCGGGCGCGCGCGCCGAGCGCCACCGAGCGCAGCCGGCGCAGCGCCATCACCTCGCGGCGCATGGCGTCGCGCCGCTCGGCGTACGCCTCGAGCCCCAGCAGGTCGGCGCGCGTCAGCGGCTTCACGCGGCGCCCAGGCCGTAGGCCTGATGCAGCAGGCTGAGGGGGTGGCGCGCCGGTGCCGCGCGTTCGCCGACGTGCCGCAGGTGCGCGCCGGCCAGCGGGCAGTCGCTGCCGTAGTGGTCGAACGGCGCGGCGTCGAGCTGGCGCAGCAGCGGGCGGCAGAGCTTGCGCGCGCGCGGGTGGGTCTCGGCGCGCACCGCGTAGGTGCCGTCGTGCCCCGAGCAGCGCTCGAGCACCGTCAATTCGGTGCCGGGCACCAGGCTGAGCACCTCGCGCGCCTTGTTGCCGAGGTTCTGCACCCGCTGGTGGCAGGCGGCGTGCAGCGCGACCCGGCCGAGCGGCTGCCGGAAATCGGTGCGCAGGCGGCCGTCCTTGTGCAGGTTGGCCAGGTACTCGAACGGGTCGCGGAAATGCGCGGCGACGCGCGCCGCGTCGGCGTCGTCCGGGAACAGCAGCGGCAGCTCCTGCCGGAACATCAGCACGCAGGAGGGCACCGGCGCGGTCAGTTCGCAGCCGTCCTCGACCGCCTCCAGCAGCGCCGGCAGGTTGGCGTCGCGCAGCGCGCGCGCGCTGTCGAAGTCGCCGAGCTCCAGCTTCGGCATGCCGCAGCAGCGCTCGCGCGCCGGCATGCGCGCGTCGACGCCGTTGTGCTCGAACACCTCGAGCATCTCCTCCACCAGCCGCGGCTCGTGGTACTGGCCGTAGCAGGTGCCGAACACCATCAGCTTCGGCCGCTCCGGCGCGCCGGCCGCGGCTTTGCGGCGCCGGCGCAGCGCGCGGCGCGCCTTCGGCGGATGGAACTCCGGCAGCTTGGCGTCGCGGTGCACGCCGGCGGCCTTCTCCAGCGCGGCGCGTAGCGGTCGGCTGCGGTTGGCGGCGTTGACCGCCTGCGCCACCACCGGGATGCCCAGGAACCGGCCGTTGCGGTCCGGCGCGGTCAGCAGGCGGTCGCGCAGCGGCGCGCCCTCGGCGCGGAAGCGGGCGTGCTTGGCGCGCAGCATCAGGTGCGGGAAGTCCACGTTCCACTCGTGCGGCGGCACGTAGGGGCACTTGGTCATGAAGCACAGGTCGCACAGGTAGCACTGGTCGACCACTTTTCGGTAGTCGGCGGGGTCGACGCCGTCGACCTCCAGCGTGTCCGACTCGTCGATCAGGTCGAACAGGGTGGGGAAGGCTTCGCACAGGCTGACGCAGCGGCGGCAGCCGTGGCAGATGTCGAACACCCGCGCCAGCTCCTGCCGCAGCGCGGCCGGGTCGGCGAACTCGGGCGCCTGCCAGTCGAGCGGATGGCGCGTCGGCGCCTCCAGGCTGCCTTCGCGGGGGGCGGGGGCGGTCATCGGACGCGGGCGCGGGGCCGCGCGCCGGCCCTCCGCGGCGCGCGGCGGTTTCCCGGGCGGCTCAGCCGTCGAGGCCGTCCAGCGACTTCTGGAAGCGGTTGGCGTGCGAGCGCTCGGCGCGGGCCAGCGTCTCGAACCAGTCCGCGATCTCCTCGAAGCCCTCCTCGCGGGCGGTCTTCGACATGCCGGGGTACATCTCGGTGTACTCGTAGGTCTCGCCGGCGATGGCGGCCTTCAGGTTGTCGGCGGTGCCGCCGATCGGCAGGCCGGTGGCGGGATCGCCGCAGGCCTCCAGGTGCTCCAGGTGGCCGTGCGCGTGGCCGGTCTCGCCTTCCGCGGTGGAGCGGAACACGGCGGAGACGTCGTTGTAGCCTTCGACGTCGGCCTTGGACGCGAAGTACAGGTAGCGGCGGTTGGCCTGGGATTCGCCGGCGAAGGCGTCTTTCAGGTTCTGCTCGGTCTTGCTGCCTTTCAGGGATGCCATTGGGATTCCTCTTTGGTTTCGGGTTGCATGGATGCCCGCCGCGCGCCCGGCGCGGACGGCGAAGCCAGTATAGCACAGGGTTTGGACTCTGTCCAAATCATGGCGGCGGCCGGGCGCCGGTGGTACACTGCCGCTCCCCGCAGCGCAGGCCGCCGGCATGGCAGAAGATTCCGCGAAATCCTTCGAGCAGACCCTGGCGGAGCTGGAGCAGCTGGTGGAGCGGCTGGAGGGCGGCGAGGTCGAACTGGAGGAATCGCTGGAAGAGTTCGAGCGGGGCATGACCCTGGCGAAGGGGCTGCGCGCGCAGCTCGACCGCGCCGAGCAGCGCATCCGGCAGGTGCTGGAGCAGGGCGCGGCGGACGCGGAGGCGGGCGCGGCGGCTCCGGCCGCGGATGAGTGACGCGCCGCCCGCCGGGACGCTGCTGTCCCGGCTCGAGACCCCGGCGGACCTGCGCCGCCTCGCGCCGGAGGAGCTGCCCGCGGTCGCGGCCGAACTGCGCGACTTCCTGATCCGCAGCGTGTCCCGCTGCGGCGGCCACTTCGCCGCCAGCCTCGGCACGGTCGAGCTGACCGTCGCGCTGCATTACGTCTTCCGCACCCCGGACGACCGGCTGGTGTGGGACGTCGGCCACCAGAGCTACGGCCACAAGGTGCTGACCGGGCGCCGCGACGCGCTCGAGACGATCCGCCGCCGCGGCGGCCTGGCGCCGTTCCCGAGCCGCGCCGAGAGCGCCTACGACAGCTTCGGGGTCGGCCACTCCAGCACCTCCATCAGCGCCGCGCTCGGCATGGCGCTGGCGGCGGCGCGCGCCGGCGCGGCGCGCAAGGCGGTGGCGGTGATCGGCGACGGCGGCATGACCGCCGGGCTGGCCTACGAGGCGCTCAACCACCTGGGCGAATCCGGCGCCGACGTGCTGGTGGTGCTGAACGACAACCGCATGTCGATCTCGCCCAACGTCGGCGCCATGTCGCGCTACCTGACGCGGCTGCTGGCCGGGCGCGTGTACGGCTCGGTGCGCGAGGGCGGCAAGCGGGCGCTCCGCGCGCTGCCGGCGGCGCGCGAGTTCGCGCGGCGCATGGAGGAGCACGTCAAGGGCATGCTCATGCCGGGCACCCTGTTCGAGGAGATGGGGCTGCAGTACTTCGGGCCGGTCGACGGCCACGACCTGCCGGGGCTGCTGCGCGTGCTCGCGCCGCTGCGCGAGCGCGCCGCGCCGCGCCTGCTGCACGTGGTCACCCGCAAGGGCCGGGGCTACCCGCCGGCCGAGGCGGACCCGGTCGGCTACCACGCGGTGCCGCGCTTCGACCCGGCCGTCGGCGTGCGGGGCGCCGCCGGCCCCGGCGCCCGCACCTACAGCCAAGTGTTCGGCGACTGGCTGTGCGACCAGGCGGCCGCGGACCCGCGCCTGCTGGCGCTGACGCCGGCGATGGGCGAGGGCAGCGGCCTGGCGCGCTTCGCCCGGGAATACCCGGAGCGCTGCTTCGACGTCGGCATCGCCGAGCAGCACGCGGCGGCGGTCGCCGCCGGCATGGCCTGCGAGGGCCGCAAGCCGGTGGTGGCGATCTACTCGACCTTCCTGCAGCGCGCCTACGACCAGCTGATCCACGACGTGGCGGCGCAGAACCTGGACGTGACGTTCGCCGTCGACCGCGCCGGGCCGGTCGGCGCCGACGGCCCGACCCACGCCGGCAGCTTCGACCTGTCCTACCTGCGCTGCGTGCCGAACCTGGCGGTGCTGGCGCCGGCGGACGAGCGCGAGTGCCGGCTGCTGCTCAGCACCGCCTACCGGCACCCGGGGCCGGCGGCGGTGCGCTACCCGCGCGGCGCCGGGCCGGGCGCGGCGGAGGACGCCGGCCTCGGGACGGCGGAATTCGGGCGGGCGCGCGAGGTGCGCGCCGGGCGGGGCACCGCGATCCTGTCCTTCGGCGCCCTGCTCGAGCAGGCGCGGCCGGCGGCCGAGGAGCTGGACGCGACCCTGGTGGACATGCGCTTCGTCAAGCCGCTCGACGCCGACTGCGTGCGGCGCCTGGCGCGGAGCCACCGGCGGCTGGCGACCTTGGAGGACAACGCGCTCGCCGGCGGCGCCGGCGGCGCGGTGGCGGAACTGCTCGGCGGCGGCGGGCCGCCGCTGCTGCGGCTCGGCCTGCCGGACCGCTTCCTCGCGCACGGCGCGCGCGAGGAGCAGCTGGCGGAGGCGGGGCTCGACGCGGCCGGCATCCGCCGCGCGCTGGCGGAGTGATCAGGCCGCGCCCAGGATCATCTCCAGCACCAGCTTGGTGCCGAGGAAGCCGAGCGCCAGCAGCGCCAGCCCGGCGAGCGCCAGGCGGGCGGCGAAGCGGCCGCGCCAGCCGTACTTCCAGTTGCCCCACAGCAGCGCCAGCAGCAGCGCCCAGGCCAGCACCGAGAACACGGTCTTGTGCAGCAGGCCGCGCGCCGGCGCGTCGGTCAGCGCCAGCGCGCCGACCGCGAGGCCGAGCGTGAGCAGCGCCAGGCTGAGCGCGATCAGCTCGATCAGCAGCGTCTCCATGCGGTCCAGCGGCGGCAGCCGCGCCGCCAGCCGGCTCGCCAGCCGGCGCGGCTCGAGGCCGCGCTCCTTGGCCAGCAGCAGCCCGGCCTGGGCGCCGGCGACGGCGAGCACGCCGTAGGCGGCGAGCGACAGCAGCACGTGCAGCAGCGCCGCGCCGCCGAGCGCCACGGCGGCGGCCGGCGGCGGCTCCGCCCACACCGCGGCCAGCGCGCACGGCACGGTCACCAGCGCCAGGTGCCAGGCGGAGCGCAGCAGCGCGCCGAGGACGGCCAGCGCGTTGAGCAGCAGCGCGGTCAGCGACAGCGCGCTGAAGAACGTGAAGGCGAACGCCGGGCCGGGCGCGAACAGGCTGAGCGCGTGCGCGCCGCAGGCGGCGGCCCACAGCCAGCCGGCGGCCGCGCGCGGGACGCGCCGCCACAGCAGCGCCGCGCCGGCGGCGAGGTACAGGGCGAACGCGAGCGCGGCGGGGTCGGGCGGCATCGGCCGGACGGCTATACTAGCCGGCCCCTACTGTACGCCATGCGCGCCCGCCCGGAAGCCGCCGACATGACCGCCCGCGCCGCCAGCCTCGAGGAGTACCGCGACTGGATCCGCCAGGCGCGGCTCGAGGCCGGGGAGCTCGAGCGCGCGGCCGAGTTCGAGGAGGGCGCGGAGGCGCCGGCCTTCGCCGCGCCGCTGCGCGCCCGCCTGCAGGAGCTGGAAGAGGCGCTGGACGGCGGCGGCGGCTTCGGCGCCGGGGCGCCGGACTTCCGGGCGCTGCTCGAGGCGCACGACGCCGACGCGCTGCCGTTCCGGCAGCTGCTGCAGCGCATCCAGGCGACGCGCGACGACGGCCTGGACGAGGCCGGCGGGCCGGCGGCCGCGGCGGCGGCCGCGCCCGCGCGGCGCCTGGAGACGCTGGCGGTGCACGCCGGCTACGCGCCGGAGGCGACCACCCGGGCGGTGGCGGTGCCGGTCTACCAGACCACGTCCTACGCGTTCGACGACACCGCGCACGGCGCGGCGCTGTTCAACCTCGAGCAGGAAGGCAACATCTACACCCGCATCATGAACCCGACCACCGCGGTGCTGGAGCAGCGGGTGGCGGCGCTGGAGGGCGGGGCGGGCGCGCTGGCGCTGTCCTCGGGCATGGCGGCGGTCACCAACACCGTGTTCACCCTGGCGGAGAGCGGCGACAACATCGTCTCCGCCAGCGCCCTGTACGGCGGCACCTACAACCTGTTCGAGCACGCGCTGCCCCGGCTCGGCATCGAGGCGCGCTTCGCCGACCCGGACGATCTGGACGCGCTGGCGGCGCGCATCGACGCGCGCACGCGGCTGCTGTTCTGCGAGACCATCGGCAATCCCGCCGGCGGCGTCGCCGACCTGGCGGCGCTGGCCGACCTGGCGCACGCGCATGGGGTGCCGCTGGTGGTGGACAACACCGTGCCGACGCCGGTGCTGTGCCGGCCGCTCGAGCACGGCGCCGACCTGGTGGTGCATTCGCTGACCAAGTACATGGGCGGCCACGGCACCACCATCGGCGGCGCGGTGGTCGATTCCGGGCGCTTCCCCTGGGCCGAGCACCCGGCGCGCTTCCCGATGCTGAACGAGCCCGACCCGTCCTACCACGGGGTGGTGTACGCCGAGCTGCCGGTGCCGTGCATCGCGCGCATGCGCACCGTGCCGCTGCGCAACATGGGCGCGGCGCTGTCGCCGTTCAACAGCTTCCTGGTGCTGCAGGGCATCGAGACGCTGCCGCTGCGCATGGCGCGGCACTGCGAGAACGCGCTCGCGGCGGCGGAGTTCCTGCAGGCGCACCCGGCGGTGGAATGGGTGCGCTACGCCGGCCTGCCGGACCACCCGCACCACGCCCGCGTCCAGGCCTACCTTGGCGGCCGCGCCTCGTCGATCCTGAGCTTCGGCATCCGCGGCGGCGCCGCCGCCGGCGCGCGCTTCATCGACGCGCTGCGGCTGGTGGTGCGGCTGGTCAACATCGGCGACGCCAAGTCGCTGGCCTGCCACCCGGCCAGCACCACCCACCGGCAACTGGACGCCGCCGCGCTCGCGGCCGCCGGCGTCCGCGACGACCTGGTGCGCCTGTCGGTCGGCATCGAGCACATCGACGACATCCTCGCCGACCTCGAACAGGCGCTGGCGGCTGCGGCGGCCTGAGCGGGCGCGCCGTGCCGGACTGGCTGGAGTGGATCGCGGGGCTGCCGCAGTACCGGCACGGCTGGACGCTGTTCGGGGCGCTGGCGGTGCTGCCGGCGCTGGTCAGCGGCAACATGCTCGTGCATCTCGCCGGCCGCGGCCGGCGCGCGCCTTGGCGGCCGGTGGCCGGCAACCTGCTGGTGCTCCTGGCCTGCGTCGCGCTGATGGCGAACGCGCTGTGGCGGCTGCTGCACGGCTGAGCCCGCCCCCGGCCGCGCCTTTGCTAGGATAGGGCGCAGGAAACACGGGCGGAGGCGGGCGCCGCGGCGCCCCGGACGCCGGGAGGATTTTCGCATGGAAGTGAAAGACCTGGACGCGGCCACGGCGCGGCGGTGGCTGGACGAAGGCCGCGCGGAACTGATCGACATCCGCGACGCCGGCGAGCGCCGGCGGCTGCGCATCGAGGCCGCCCGCTGGATGCCGCTGGCCGGCCTGGACGCGGGCCTCAAGGCCGAGCCGGGCGGCAAGGTCGGCGTCTTCCACTGCCAGAGCGGCCGGCGCACCCGGCTGGCCGCGGAACAGCTGGCGGCGGTCGGCTACGGCGAGACCTACGTGCTGGCGGGCGGCATCCAGGCTTGGCGGAAGGCCGGCGGCCCGGTGGTCTCCGACTCGGGCGCGATCTCCGTCATGCGCCAGGTGCAGATCATCGCCGGCGGCCTGGTCGTGGCAGGCGCGCTGGCCGGCGCCTGGGCCGACCCCGGCTTCCACTGGCTGTCCGGGCTGGTGGGCGCGGGCCTGCTGTACGCCGGCCTGTCCGGCTCCTGCGGCATGGCCATGCTGCTGTCCAGGCTGCCGTTCAACCGCTGAAGCCCGCGCCGTTCCGGCCTCAGTGCCGGAAATGCCGCATGCCGGTGAACAGCATCGCCATGCCGTGCTCGTCGGCGGCCGCGATCACCTCGTCGTCGTTGCGGCTGCCGCCGGGCTGAATCACCGCCGTCGCGCCGGCTTCATGCGCGGCGTCGATGCCGTCCCGGAACGGGAAGAACGCGTCCGAGGCCATCGCCGCGCCGGCCAGCTCCAGCCCGGCCTCGGCGGCTTTCAGCGCCGCGATGCGGGCCGAGTGGACGCGGCTCGACTGCCCGGCGCCGACGCCGACGGTGCGCCGGCCGCGGGCGTAGACGATGGCGTTGGACTTGACGTGCTTGGCGACGGTCCAGGCGAAGCGCAGGTCGCGGGCCTCGGCCGCGCTCGGCGCGCGCGCGGTGACCGCGCGCGGCTCCTCGCCGAGCAGCGCATGGTCGGCCTCCTGCGCCAGCAGGCCGCCGCTGACGCTGTGCACCCGGGCGCAGCCGGCGCCCGCGGCGGCCGGGGCGGCGGCGCTCAGCGCCCGCACGCCGGGCTTGGCGGCCAGCGCCTCCAGGGCGCCGTCGCCGTAGCCGGGCGCGATCACCGCCTCGACGAACTGCCGCTCGAGGACGGCGCGGGCGGCGGCCGCGTCGAGCGGGCGGTTGAAGGCGATGACGCCGCCGAAGGCGGAGGTCGGGTCGGTCGCGTAGGCGGCGTCGTAGGCCGCCGCCGGGCTGTCCGCCTCGGCCGCGCCGCAGGGATTGGCGTGCTTGACGATCACGCACGCCGGCTCTTCGAACGCGTGCGCGCACTCCCGGGCCGCGTCGAGGTCGGCGAGGTTGTTGAACGACAGTTCGCGCCCCTGGTGCGCGACGGCGCCCGCGAGCGTGTCCGCGCCGGCGCCGGGATAGCGGTAGAACGCCGCCCGCTGGTGCGGGTTCTCGCCGTAGCGCAACGCCGCGGCGCGGTCCAGCGCCAGGCGCAGCCAGGGGCCGAAGCGGGCGCCGGGGTCGCGCCGGGCCTCCAGGTGGCGGACGATGTCGGCGTCGTAGGCGGCGGTGTGCGCGAACGCCTTGGCCGCCAGCTCCAGGCGCAGCGCGGCGTCGGCGCCGCCGGCGCGGGCGGCGGCCGCGACCCGCGGGTAGTCGGCCGGGTCGACCACCGGGCAGCAGCGCGCGTGGTTCTTGGCGGCGGCGCGCAGCATCGCCGGGCCGCCGACGTCGATCTGCTCGACGGCCTCCTCCGGCGGGCAGTCGGGGCGCGCCGCGGCGCGGGCGAACGGGTACAGGTTGACGACCAGCAGGTCGATCGGCTCGATGCCGTGCCGGGCGGCGGCCGCTTCGTCCTCCGCGCCCCGGCCGAGCAGCCCGCCGTGCACGGCCGGGTGCAGGGTCTTGACGCGCCCGCCCATGATCTCCGGGAAGCCGGTGAGTTCGCTCACCTCGCGCGCCGCGAGCCCGGCCGCGCGCAGCGCGGCGGCGGTGCCGCCGGTGGAGACCAGTTCGGCGCCGGCCGCGGCCAGCGCGGCGGCCAGTTCGGCCAAGCCGGTCTTGTCCGAGACGCTGAGCAGCGCCCGGCGCACCGGGATCCGGTCGGAGGCAGGCATGGACGGAAGGCGGGCGGAGCGGGCGTATTCTAGCCTGCGGCGCGCGAGCCGTTACAATGGCGCGCCGGCCCCGGCGCGGCGGGCCGGGAGAGCGACCGATGCACGACGAATTCCTGACGCGGAACGGCCGGCGGCGGACGGCCGCGCTCGCCTTGGCCGCCCTCGCGCTGCCGCCGGCCGCGGCGCGGGACGCGGCGCCGGAGGCGCCGGACGAGATCGTCGTGACCGGCTCGCGCATCGGCCAGCCGGCGGCGGTCGGCTCGAGTCCGGTGCTCGGCATCGACGCCGGGGAGTTCCGCCTCGCCGGCGCGGCGCGCGCCGAGGACCTGCTGCGCGGCTTCCCGCAGCTGTACCTGGGGCAGAACTCCGGCGCCTCCTACCAGGCGGTCGGCACCGCCACCGTCGACCTGCGCAACCTCGGCGCCCGCCGCACGCTGGTGCTGGTGAACGGCCGCCGCCTGCCGGCCGGCTCGCCGCTGGCGCGCGGCGGCGCCGCCGACCTCAACCAGATCCCGGCGCAGCTGGTGCGGCGGGTGGAGGTGCTGACCGGCGGCGCGTCCGCCGCCTACGGCTCCGACGCCGTGGCGGGCGTGGTCAACTTCCAGCTGCGCGACGACTTCGAGGGGCTCGAGCTGGACTACCAGTTCAGCCAATACCGGCACCGCAACGACAACGCCCGCTGGCGCGGCGTCGCGGCGGCCGGCGGCCACGCGCTGGCGCCCGGCGCCGCCCGCGACGGCGACATCTCCTCCCTGGCGCTGACGGCCGGCTTCCCGCTGCCGGACGCGCGCGGCCGCGTCACGGCCTATTTCAGCTACCGCCATGCCGACTCCGTGCTGCAGGGCGACCGCGACTACAGCGCCTGCACCCTGGACCGCACCCGCAGCTTCTGCCGCGGCTCGTCGACCATCCCCGCCGGGCGCTTCACCGACTTCGGCGAGACCGCGCGGCCGTACGACTTCACGGTCGCCGGCGACGAGTTCGTCGACCGCGCCCCGGACGACCTGTACAACTACGGCCGCAGCAACTACTTCCAGCGCCCGGACGAGCGCCGCGCGCTGGGCCTGTTCGCGCAGTTCGACGCCGGCGCGCGCGCCGAGGCCTACCTGGAGCTGATGTTCGCCGAGAACCGCACGGTGACGCAGATCGCGCCGTCCGGCAACTTCTTCCTCACCGACGAGTTGCGCTGCGACCACCCGTTCCTGTCGCCGCAGCAGTACCGGGTGCTGTGCGCCGAGCGCGGCCTGGGGCGGGACGGCGTGCAGCGCGCGGTGATCGGCCGGCGCAGCGTCGAGAGCGGCGAGCGGCAGAACGACCTGCGGCACCGCTCCGCGCGCGCGGTGCTGGGCCTGCGCGGCGAGCTCGGCGACGCCTGGCGCTACGACGCCTTCGCGCAGTACGCCGAGGTGCGCATGAAGAACACTTACCGCAACGACCTGTCGCGGACCGCCATCGAGCGCGCGCTGGACGCGGTGCGCGACCCGGCCACCGGCGAAGTCGTCTGCCGCGCCGCGCTGGACGGCGCGGATCCGGCCTGCGTGCCCTGGAACATCTTCCGCGAAGGCGCGGTCACCCCGGCGATGGCGGACTACCTGCGCCTGTCCCTGCACGCGCGCGGGCGCACCGACCAGGGGGTGGCGTCGGCGCATCTCGCCGGCGAGCTCGACGCCTACGGGCTGGTCTCGCCGTTCGCCGAGCGCGGGCTGGCGGTGGCGGTCGGCGCCGAATACCGCGAGGAGAACCTGCGCTACCGCCCGAACGCCGCCTACCGCGCCGGCGACGGCGCCGGGCAGGGCGGGGCCAGCCAGCCGGTGCGCGGCGGCTTCGAGGTGGCGGAGGCGTTCGCCGAACTGCGCGCGCCGCTGGCCGAGGGCCGGGCCTACGCCGAGGAGCTGGTGCTGGACCTGGCCTGGCGGCACTCGGACTACGACTACGGCGAGACCGCGAACACCTACGCCGCGCGGCTGGGCTGGGCGCCGACCGCGGCGCTGCGCCTGCGCGGCAGCCACCAGCGCGCGGTGCGCGGCGCCGACGTGCGCGAGCTGTTCCTGCCGGAGGGCTTCGCCCTGTTCGACATGCCGGCCAACGACCCCTGCGCCGGCCCGGTGTCGGGGCCGCCGGGGGCGGAGCGCACCGCGCTCGGCCGCAGCTTCGAGGAGTGCGCCCGCAGCGGCGTGACCGCGGCGCAGTGGGGCCGCATCGAGAACTCGCCGGCCAGCCAGTACAACTACCTGCAGGGCGGCAACGCGGAGCTGCGGCCGGAGGTCGGCGACACCTGGTCGCTGGGGCTGGCCTGGACGCCGCCGGCCGCGGGCCTGACGCTGACCGCGGACTACTACCGGCTGCGCCTGCGCGACGGCATCGCCGTGCCGAGCCCCGCGGCGATCCTGCGCCAGTGCCTGGACGGGCGCCTGCAGCACTGCGCGGCGGTGCGGCGCGGCGCGGCGGGCGACCTGTGGGTCGGCTCGGACGTGGCCACCAGCGGGCGCGTGGCGGCCCGGGTGAGCAACGACCGGCGGCTGGACGTGCGCGGCGTCGACCTGGTCGCCGAATACCGCTTCGGGCGGCTGGAGCTGCGCAACGTCCTGTCGCACGTGGAGCGCTGGCGGCTGCAGCAGCTGCCGACCGCGGCGGCGCGCGACTGCGCCGGGCGCTGGGGCGAGGACTGCGGCGCGCCGACCCCGGCGCTGCGCAACCGGCTGCGCGCCACCTGGCATGGCCCCTGGGGCCTGCGCGTCAGCGGCCTGTGGCGCTACCTGAGCCGGGTCGAGGCGGCCTCGCCGCGGCTGGCCGACCTGCGGGAGATGGACTACTTCGACCTGGCGGCGAGCTGGGAGGCGGGCGCCCGGCTGACGCTGCGCGCCGGGGTCAACAACCTGTTCGACCGGGAGCCGCCCAACGCGGGCGACGCCGCGGGGCCGACCATCTTCGGCAACGGCAACACCTTCCCCGGCCTCTACGACGCGCTCGGGCAGTACTGGTTCCTGGGCGCCGCGTGGGCGATCTAGGCCGCGCCCGGAGCCGCCCCTTGATTATTTCGGGCGCAGACCCCATAATTCCGTCCGTTGCCGGAGCAGAGCGCGGGCCGGCCCGCGCCTCCGGCGGATATTAATTTAGAAAACAAACAATTAGGAGTTTTAACCGATGAAACTTCGACCTTTGCATGACCGGGTGGTCATCAAGCGACTGGAAGAGGAGCGCACCAGCCCCGGCGGGATCGTGATCCCCGACAGCGCCGCCGAGAAGCCGATCCGCGGCGAAGTGCTGGCGGTCGGCCCGGGCAAGATCCTGGACAGCGGCGAGCTGCACAAGCCGGCGGTGGAAGTCGGCGACAAGGTCCTGTTCGGAAAATATTCCGGCACCGAATGCAAGCTGGACGGCGACGAGCTGGTCGTGATGCGCGAAGACGACATCATGGCCGTGATCGAGGACTGATCCGGTCCCGTCCGCACCCGATTTTTTCCCTACCCACACCTGAAAACAGAGGAACCAAATCATGGCTGTGAAAGAGGTTTATTTCGGCGAAGAGGCGCGGCGGCGGATGCTCAAGGGCGTCAACCTGCTGGCCAACGCCGTCAAGGCCACCCTGGGGCCGAAAGGGCGCAACGTCGTGCTCGACAAGTCCTTCGGCGCGCCCACCGTCACCAAGGACGGCGTGTCGGTCGCCAAGGAGATCGAACTGAAGGACAAGTTCGAGAACATGGGCGTGCAGATGGTCAAGGAAGTGGCCTCGCAGACGTCCGACGTCGCCGGCGACGGCACCACCACCGCCACCGTGCTGGCGCAGGCGCTGGTGCTGGAGGGCGCCAAGGCGGTCGCCGCGGGCATGAACCCGATGGACCTGAAGCGCGGCATCGACCGCGGGGTCTCGTCGGTGGTCGATTCGCTGTCCGAGATGTCGCGGCCGTGCACCGACAACAAGGAGATCGCCCAGGTCGGCAGCATCTCCGCCAACGCCGACCCAGCGGTCGGCGAGATCATCGCCGAGGCGATGGACAAGGTCGGCAAGGAGGGCGTGATCACGGTCGAGGAGGGCAACTCGCTGGAGAACGAGCTGGAGGTCGTGGAGGGCATGCAGTTCGACCGCGGCTACCTGTCGCCGTACTTCATCAACAACCAGGACAACATGACGGCCGAGCTGGAGAATCCGTACATCCTGCTGCACGACAAGAAGGTCTCCAACATCCGCGACCTGCTGCCGCTGCTGGAATCGGTGGCCAAGTCCAGCCGCTCGCTGCTGGTCATCGCCGAGGACGTGGAGGGCGAGGCGCTGGCCACGCTGGTGGTCAACACCATCCGCGGCATCGTCAAGGTGGCGGCGGTCAAGGCGCCGGGCTTCGGCGACCGCCGCAAGGCCATGCTGCAGGACATCGCCATCCTGACCGGCGGCACGGTGATCTCCGAGGAGGTCGGGCTGTCGCTGGAGAAGGCCGGCCTGGAGGATCTGGGCACGGCCAAGCGGGTCAGCCTGGAGAAGGAGAACACCACCATCATCGACGGCGCCGGCAAGGCCGCCGACATCCAGGCGCGGGTCGAGCAGATCCGCCAGCAGATCGAGGAGTCGAACTCCGACTACGACAAGGAGAAGCTGCAGGAGCGCATGGCCAAGCTGGCCGGCGGCGTGGCGGTGATCAAGGTCGGGGCCGCCACCGAGGTCGAGATGAAGGAGAAGAAGGCCCGCGTCGAGGACGCCCTGCACGCCACCCGCGCCGCGGTGGAAGAGGGCATCGTGCCGGGCGGCGGCGTGGCCCTGCTGCGCGCGCGCGCCGGGCTCGGCAAGGTCGAGACCGACAACCACGACCAGCGCCGCGGCGTGGAGATCCTGAGCAGCGCGCTGGAGGAGCCGCTGCGCCAGATCGTGGCCAACGCCGGCGACGAGGAGCCGTCGGTGGTGACCGCCGAGGTGCTCAAGGCCGAAGGCAACCACGGCTACAACGCGGCCACCGGCGAGTACGGGGACATGCTGCAGATGGGCATCCTCGACCCGGCCAAGGTGACCCGCTCGGCGCTGCAGAACGCGGCGTCCGTGGCCAGCCTGATGATCACCACCGAGGCGATGGTGGCGGAGGTGCCCAAGGAAGAGGAGCCGCACGCGCACGGCGGCGGCGCTCCCGACATGGGCGGCATGGGCGGCATGATGTGAGGACGCGCCGGAAGTGCGCTGGAAAGGCCCCGGAACTCCGGGGCCTTTTCGCATCCGGATGCGGCGGCCTCCGGGGTGAGTGTCGTGCTATGGGCCTGATATTTCAGATAAATGGTGCGTATGATAAAACATTCAACATTTTTCCGTTGAAAGTTGTGTTATAATCCGGTAGAGGACTTCCTTTTTTCCGCAATGATCTACCGACTGGAAATCGAGAACTTTTTCTGCTTCCGGGACCGGCAGGCGCTGGACCTGACGGTGCCGCGTTCGGTTCCCGACGATCAATATGGGCGACTGGCGCCGATTTTTCACGGCTCGGACCTGCGGGTGCCGAAAGTCGTCGTGGCGTTTGGGGCGAATGGTGCCGGCAAGTCGACGGTCCTGAAAGCGCTGACGTTCCTGTTCGGTTTCATCTCCGAAAGTTTCCGCAATGAACGGGTTTCCGCGATGCACTGTCTTCCGTTCAATGCGACGGAAAACCTGAACCGGCCGACCCGACTGGCCATGGAGTGCGGTGGAGCGATAACACTCAGCCGCGAGGCGTTTCGGATGGCTTATGAAAAGCCGTCAGCGGAGCAACATGGAGTTTATCGATACGAAATCGTGCTGGCGCCGGCCGGAGATTCCGGCACGAGGGAAATCCTGGACGAGGTATTGAAGCAGAGACCGCTCGGGCGAGGAAAATGGACGCGGGTGTTTGAGCGGGACAGCGAGGGTCGGGTCGCCGGCTCGAAGAATTTTCCGCTTGCGGGCTATGCCAAGGTGGTCGACAAACTTCCCGCCCACGCGAGTTTGATTCCGACGCTCGCCGAGTTCCGGCATGAGCCGTCGCAGGTGTTGCTGGACTTCGCGCGCCGCGGTCTTTTCACTAATATTTACCGGGATGAAAGTTCGCCGCCGGCCGCCGATTTGGCTGCCTTGCTGGCGGCCCAGCCGAAAATGCTTGAGGCTTTGAATGAGAAGATTCGCGAAATAGACGTTGGCGTGGAGGAAGTCGCGGTTCGGCAGCAAATGGACGGTTTGTCAATATTTTTCAGACATGACGGGCTGACGCGCGAGATGAACTGGCCTCTGGAAAGCACGGGCACGCGGTCGTTCATCCGGGATTTTCCGGTTCTGTACGCGCCGATCATGGCGCGTGGGGGAATTGCTGTGGTGGATGAACCGGACTGTGCGGTTCACCCGCTTGTGCTGACGGATATGCTGGATTGGTACCGTGCTCCGGCAGGCGACGCCAAAGGCAGGATGCAGTTGTGGATGTCTTGCCAGACTCCTGCGTTGATGGACGATTTGACCAAGGAGGAAATCGTGTTCTGCGAAAAAGAGCTTGATGGGAGCTCTGAGGTGTTCCCTCTAGTGGACATCAAGGGAGTCCGCCGTGACGACAATTACCGAAAGAAATACCTTTCGGGAATTTACGGGGCGATTCCGCAATGTGGATGAGGGATTATCACCGACCTGCAAAAAAGCGATTTTTCTTGGGCTGTGAAGGACGATCCGAATTCGCATACGCGAAACTTTTGGGTAGGTTTGCCAAAGAAGTCGGTGCGCCCGCGTATTTGGATATTCGGCGGTTGTTCCCCGGGGCCGGGGCCCCGCTGGCACGCATCCAAGTTTGCCATAAAGCAACTTGAGCAGCCGGGACAAAAAAGGAAGTTGCCGTATGCGGGGCGATTTATCCTGTTTGATCGCGATCAGATTCAACATGAGCGCCGAATGGCGGAGGATGCGGAGCGTCTGGCTCGGCAACACGGCATCCGGCTGATTTGGCAGGTGCCGTGCCACGAAGCGCTGCTGTTGCGCCACCTGCCCGGGCATGCGGGTGACCAGAAGTCGACGTGCAGGGATGCCGCAAACGCGCTCAAGGCCGTTTGGCCGGAGTACAAGAAGCCGATGTCCGCCGCAAGCCTCAGCAAACGGATCGATCTGGCCGGACTCCGCCGCGCCGCGGCGGTCGAGCCGGGACTGAGAGGGTTCTTGGGCGACATCGGCCTAGACCCGTCCGGGTCAGCCGGGTAGCCGCTACGGCTGGCGCAACTCGTCCTTCACCGCCATCGGCGAGGGGTAGAACAGCACGATCCAGTAGGACGAGGCGATGAAGGTCAGCAGGGTGGTGGTCTGGATGACGTAGGACGCCTCCGCGCCGATCACGCCGGAGGTGACCGCCAGCACCGCGATCAGCAGCGAGAACTCGCTGACGTTGGCCATGCGCACGCCGACCTCCTTGGCGCGCACCGGCTTCTCGCCGGCGCGCAGCAGCAGCACCCGGAACAGCCACGGCTTCAGCGCCAGCGCGAAGCCCGCCAGCAGCAGCGCCGGCAGCAGCACGGCCAGCGGGTCCGTCAGCACGCGCCAGTCGTAGGCCGCGCCGACGCTGAAGAAGAAGATCACCAGGAAGAAGTCGCGCAGCGGCTTGAGGATCTCCGCGACGAAGGCGGAGATCGGGCTGGCGGCGGCGGCGACGCCGGCGATGAACGCGCCGGTCTCGTGCGACAGGCCGAGCAGGGTGGCGAATTCCGCCATGCCCAGGCACCAGCCGATCACCACCAGGAACACGTACTCCTGGATCTGGTCGAAGCGCGCGAACAGCATCGACAGCACGTAGCGCTCGAACAGCACCGCGAAGCCGATCAGCGCCGGCAGGCCGAGCAGCAGCATGATGATCTCCCGCGCCCCGACCTGGGCGCCGGACTGCAGCTCGATCAGCAGCAGGATGACGATGGCGATCAGGTCCTGCAGCAGCAGGATGCTGATCATCAGCTCGCCCGTGATCTGGTGGTGCAGCACCGTGGTCGGCAGCAGCTTCAGGCCGATGATGGTGCTGGAGAACATCATCGCGGCGCCGATGATGAGCGACTCGGCGAGGTTGAAGCCGAGCAGGTGGCTGATGGCCACGCCGCCGGCCGCGAACGCGCCGGACGTGATGCCGGTGATGATGGAGGTCTTGCGCAGCAGCGCCACCAGCTTCTGCGGGATCAGGTTCAGGCCCAGCAGGAACAGCAGGAAGATGATGCCGATGTGGGCGATCTCCTGCACCATGTGCACGTCCGACATGAAGCCGAAGCCGTAGGGGCCGACCATCAGGCCGAGCGCGATGTACGCCACCAGCATGGTCTGGCGGGCGAACAGGGAGGCGGTGGCGAAGACCGCCGCGCCGGTGAAGATCAGGAAGATCGAAAAGACGATGTCGTCGGTCATGCGGGGAATCGGGGCCGGCGAGATGCGCTACAGTTGGGCAGTGTAGCAGGAACCGCGCGACGGCATGGACATCGACCCCGCCGCCGGCCGGGCGCGCGGGGCGCGCTACGCGCCCTCGCCGCACTGCGACGACCGGCCCGCGGGCGCCGCGCCCGAGCTGATCGTCGTGCACGGCATCAGCCTGCCGCCGGGCGAATTCGGCGGCGACGCCGTCGAGCGCCTGTTCGCCGGCACCTTGGACTGCGGCGCGCACCCGCACTACGCGCGCCTGCGCGGGCTGCGGGTGTCCGCGCACGCGCTCATCCGCCGCGACGGGGCGCTGCTGCAGTTCGTGCCGTTCCACCGCCGCGCCTGGCACGCGGGCGAATCCTCCTGGCGCGGCCGCGCCCGCTGCAACGATTTCTCCGTCGGCATCGAGCTCGAGGGCGCCGACGAGGTGCCGTACGAGCCGGCGCAGATGCGCGCGCTGGCGGCGCTGATCCGCGCCTTGTGCGCGGCCTATCCGGGCCTGGACCCGGCGCGGGTGGTCGGCCACAGCGACATCGCGCCGGGCCGCCGCACGGATCCGGGGCCGGCGTTCGACTGGGCCCTGCTGCGGCGCCTGCTGGAGGCGCCGGACGGCGGGGCGGGGGCGCGGCGCTGAGGCGGCGGGCGGCTCAGCCGTCCGCGCCCGGGCGCGGGCGCAGCTGCAGCGCCGCGGAATTGATGCAGTAGCGCCGGCCGGTCGGCGCCGGGCCGTCCGGGAACACGTGGCCCAGGTGCGCGCCGCAGCGGCGGCACAGCGTCTCGGTGCGGCGCATGCCGAGGCTGCGGTCGGTCTCCTCGTCCAGGGCGTCGGACGAGGCCGGCGCGGAGAAGCTCGGCCAGCCGGTGCCGGAATCGAACTTGTCGCGGGCGTCGAACAACTCCTGGCCGCAGCAGGCGCAGGCGTAGACGCCGTCCTCCCGGCAGTCCCAGTAGCGGCCGCTGAACGCGGGCTCGGTGCCCTTGCGGCGGCAGACGCGGTACTGCGCTGCGGACAGCCGCGCGCGCCACTCGGCGTCGCTGAGCCGGAGCTTCTCCATGCGCCGACTATACCGGAGGCGGCTCGCGCCCGCCGCGCGCCTGCGGTACAATGGCCGCCGCACCCGACCCGCGCCCCGCGCAAGGAGCAGACGATGACTGGATGGGCCTGGATGGCGATCGGCGCCACCGTCCTCGCCGTGGTGATCATGCAGATCGCCATGCGCGTCAAGTAACCGCCGGCGGAACCCCCTCCCGTCGCCCGGGCGCATCCGCGCCGCCCGCCGGGCGGCTCGCCGCCGCCTGATGCCGACCGACCGCACGCTGTTCGCCCGGCGCCTGGCCGCACTGGAGCGCCCGGCGGCGCTGGCCGCGCTGCGCGAAATCCGCGTCGGGGTCGAGCGCGAGGCGCTGCGCGTCGACGACCGCGGCGCCCTGAGCGCGCGGCCGCACCCGGCGGCGTTCGGCGCCGCGCTGACGCACCCGCACGTCACCACCGACTACTCGGAGGCGATGCTCGAGCTGATCACGCCGCCGGACGAGCGCGCCCGGACGCGCGTCTTCCTCGACGACCTGCACCGCTGCGTGTACGCCGGACTGGGGCCGGAGCTGCTGTGGTGCGGCAGCATGCCCTGCGTGACGGCGGCGGACGCGGAGGTGCCGCTGGCGCGCTACGGCGATTCCAACCTCGGCCGCATGAAGACCGTGTACCGGCGCGGCCTCGGGCACCGCTACGGCCGCGCCATGCAGGTGATCGCCGGGATGCACTTCAACTGTTCGCTGCCGCCGGCGTTCTGGCGGCAGGAGGCCGGCGGCGCGGCGGACGACGCCGACCGCGTCTCGGCGCGCTACTTCGACCTGCTGCGCAACCTGCTGCGCTGCGGCTGGCTGACGGCCTACCTGTTCGGCGCCTCGCCCGCGATCTGCCGCTCGTTCGTGGAGCACCTGCCGGCCAATCTGGAGGCGTTCACGCCGGGCACGTACCGCGGCCCCGAGGCGACCTCCCTGCGCATGGGCGACATCGGCTACCGCAACCGGCAGGAGACCGAGCTCGGCGTGCAGGCCGACTACAATAGTTTGGATGCGTACATCGACAGCCTGGCGCGTGCGACCCGGACGCCCTGTCCGGCGTACCGCAGGATCGGCCTGCGCGCGGGAGGCCGCCGGTTGCAGCTGAACGCCAACCTGCTGCAGATCGAGAACGAGTACTACAGCACGGTGCGGCCGAAATGCGTCCCGCGCGGCGACGAGAAGCCCAGCCGGGGCCTGCGCGAGCGGGGCGTCGAGTACGTGGAGCTGCGCGCCCTCGACGTCGATCCCTGGGAGCCCTGCGGCATCGGCCGCGCGGAGCTGGACTTCCTCACCGCGCTGGTCCTGTACTGCCTGCTGGAGGACAGCCCGCCGCTCGCCCCGGCGGATTACCCGGTGCTCGACCGCAACCTGCAGCGGGTGGCGCACCACGGCCGGGCGCCGGGCCTGACGCTGCAGCGCGGCGGCGGCGAGACGCCGCTGCGGAGCTGGGCGGCGGAGCTGCTGGACGGCATCGGGCGGGTCTGCGCGCTGCTCGACCGGGCCCACGGCGGCGGCGCGTTCCGCGCCGCCTGGGGCGCGCAGCGGGACAAGGTCGCGGACGTGGCGCGCACGCCGTCGGCGCAGCTGACGGCGCAGCTGGCGGCGCGCGGCGAGGGCTACGTGGAATGGACCCTGGCGCAGTCCCGCCGGCACCGGGAGCATTTCCGCGGCCGCCCGCCGCCCGCGGCGCTGGCGGCGCGCTTCGCGCGCTGGGCGGAACGCTCGCGCGCCGAGCAGGCGGAGCTGGAGCGCGGCGACGCGCGCTCCTTCGACGAGTACCTGGCCGCCTACGAGGCGCAGGCGTGAGCTACCGGGTGCTGGACCTGCGCGGGCTGGCGGTCGACCGCGTCGAGCGCCGCGGCGGCGAGCTCGCGCTGCGCTTCGCCGCCGGCCGCATCGAGCAGACCATGGACAACGCCGAGCAGCGCACCCTGTGGCGGCAGGCCGGGGCGCTGGTGGTGACGGCGCCGCGCGC
Organism: uncultured candidatus Poriferisulfidus sp.; assembly: GCA_965242985.1. Classification (GTDB taxonomy): domain Bacteria; phylum Pseudomonadota; class Gammaproteobacteria; order Poriferisulfidales; family Poriferisulfidaceae; genus Poriferisulfidus. Next base: position 687,259 of record OZ251520.1, read on the forward strand.
GCAGCCGGAGCTGCCGGCGGCGCCGTTCGTGGTCGCGGGCGCCGACGTCCTCGACGGCCTGTACACCCAGCGCGACATGATCCGCGTGCCGCTGGACGCCCGCGGCGAGGCGGCGCTGCTGCTGCGCGTGGCGGGCGCGGCGGAGCCGGTGCGCCTGGCGGGGACGCGGCTGCGCCTGGAGCTGGCCGAACCCGCGCGCTACGTGCGCCACATCGACTGAGGGGCCGGACCGTGTGGGGCGCGCTGCTGCCGGCGCTGCTGGGGGCGTTCCTGTTCGGCCCGGTCGGGGCGGTGCTCGGCCTGGCGCTCGGGCTCGGCTATTTCGCGGTGAAGGCCGCCGGCGGCGGCCTGGGCGGCGCGGCCGCGTCCCGCGCCGACGCGGGCGCGGTGTTCTTCCGCGCCAGCTTCACCGTCATGGGCTGCGTGTCCAAGGCCGACGGCCGGGTCACGGCGGCGGAGATCCACAAGGCCGAGGAGGTCATGGAGCGCGCGCTCGGCCTGTCCCCGGCGCAGCGGCGCACGGCGCAGCAGCATTTCCGCGCCGGCGCGCAGCCGGACTTCGACCTCGACGGGACGCTGGCCGAGTTGGCGGCGGCCTGCGGCCGCGAGCCGGATCTGATCGCGGTGTTCATGGAGATCCAGGTGATGGCGGCCTGCGCCGACGGCGAGTACTCGCCCGCCGAGGACGCGGTCGTCCGGCGCTGCTGCGAGGCGCTGGGCTTCCCGGCCGCGACGGCCGCGGCGATGCGCGACCTGCACCTGTCCGGCGGCCCGTCGGCGGACGCCGGCGAAGGCTTCGGCCGCCCGGGCGCGGCGGCGGCCGGCGAACTCGCCCGGGCCTACCGCCTGCTGGAGGTCGCGCCGTCGGCCTCGGACCGCGAGGTGCAGCGCGCCTACGCCGGCAAGATGCGGAAGTTCCATCCCGACAAGCTGGTCTCCAAGGGCCTGCCGCAGGAGATGATGGACTTCGCCGCCGAGCGCACCAAGGACCTGGCCAAGGCCTACCAGGCCGTCAAGCAGGCGCGCAAGGGGGCGGGGTGAGGCTGGTCACGGTGCACGCCGGGGGCCGCGCGCAGCTCGGCGCGCTGCGCGAGGACCGGGTGTTCCTGCCGGCGCGGGCCGACCCGGCGCTGCCGGCCGGCATGCTGGCCCTGATCGACGGCGGCGCGCCGGCCCTGGCGGCGCTCGGCCGGGCGCTGGCGAAGGCGCCGGCGGCGGCGTTCGTGCCGCTCGACCGCGCCGCGCTGCTGGCGCCGATCCCGCGGCCGCGGCAGAACATCCTGTGCATGGGCCTGAACTACGCCGACCACGCCGAGGAGGCCGCCGCCTCGCTCGGCCGCGCCCCGGAGCCGCCGCGGCACCCGATCGTGTTCACCAAGGCGGCCAACAGCGTCAACGCGCCCGAGGGCGACATCCCGCACGACGCCGCGGTGTCCGACCGCCTCGACTGGGAGGTGGAGCTCGGCGTGGTGGTCGGCGAACGCGGGCGCGGCATCGCCGCCGCCGACGCCTACGCGCACGTGTTCGGCTACACCGTGATCAACGACGTGTCGGCGCGCGACCTGCAGCGCCGGCACAAGCAGTTCTTCCTCGGCAAGAGCCTGACCGGGTCCTGCCCGATGGGGCCGTGCATCGTCACCCGCGACGAGATCGAGGATCCGCACGCGCTGGAATTGTGGTGCCGGGTCAACGGCGTCGACAAGCAGCGCTCCAACACGCGCCACCAGATCTTCCGCATCGAGGCCCAGCTGGAGGCGCTGTCGCGCGGCATGTGGCTGGAGCCGGGCGACGTGCTGGCGACCGGCACGCCGAGCGGCGTCGGCTTCGCGCGCACGCCGCCGGAATACCTGCGGCCGGGCGACGTGGTGGAGTGCGGCGTGGAGGGGATCGGCGTCCTGCGCAACCGGGTCGTCGCCGCCTGATCAGGTGTCGGGCTCCGGGCGCGGCAGCCCGGCGAGCCGGCACAGCTCGTGCACCGGGTCGGTCGGGAACAGCCGGTAGAGGTGCTGCTCGTACTCCTTGCGGTCGCGGAAGCGCTCGCCGTGCTGCGCGCCCAGGTCCAGCACCATCTGGTGCATGGTGGGGTGGACCGAGCATTCCTGGTAGTAGTCGCGGAAGTACCAGATCAGCTCCCAGTGGTCCACGTACAGCTCGAGGCCCAGGTGCGCGGCCAGGGCGCGGGCGAAGCCCTCGCTCCAGCGCGCCGGGTCGTCGATGAAGCCCTGCCCGTCGGTGGTTACGGCGTCGCCGTCGATCGTGAATTCCATGTCGTTCACCAGTAGCTTTCGGTCGTGATCTGCCCCGGGGCGCGGCGGCGGTTCCGGGCCAGGCCCATGGCCTGCAGCCGGGCCGAGGTGTCGCGCACCATGCCGGGGTTGCCGCACAGCATCACCTGCGCCCGCTCCGGCGCGAAGTCCATCCCGGCGCGCGCCGCCAACTGGCCGTCCTCGATCGCGGCCGGGATGCGTCCGGCCAGCGCTTCCGGGCAGGCCTCCCGGCTGACCATCGGCACGTAGGCGAACTGCTCCGGGCGCTCGTCCCGCCAGCGGTCGATCAGCTCTCGGTAGGTCAGTTCCCGGGCGTAGCGCACGGAGTGCACCAGCGCGATCCGGCGGTGCCGCGCCCAGGGCTCGGGCGTGTCCAGCATCGACAGGTAGGGGCCGATGCCGGTGCCGGTGGACAGCAGCCACAGGCAGTCGCTCGCGGGCACCTCCGCGAGCACGAAGAAGCCGGTGCCCCGCGCCGACACCCAGATCGGGTCGCCCGGCTCCAGCGCCTGCAGCCGCGCCGACAGCGGGCCCTCCTCGACCACGATGGAATAGAACTCCAGCAGCGGCGCGCCGGGCGCGTTCACGAACGAGTACGGCCGCGCCACCCGCTCGCCGCCGAGGTCCAGCGCCAGGCGGGCGAACTGCCCGGCCTCGAAGCGCACGCCGGGCGCGTCGATCCGCAGCGAGTACAGCTGGTCGGTCCAGCGGCGGTTGGCCGCCACCGCGCCGGCGATCCAGTCGTCCGCCACCGCGCCGGCCTCAGATCCGGACCAGCACGTCGGCGCCCTCGACGCGCACCGGGTAGGTGCGCAGGGGCTCCTCGGCCGGCTCTTCCTGCGGGCGGCCGGTGCGGACGCTGAAGCGGCTGCCGTGCAGCGTGCACTTCACCAGCTCGCCCTCCAGGCTGCCCAGCGACAGCGAGGAATCCTCGTGCGTGCAGGCGTCGTCGCAGGCGTACACGGCGCCGTCGACGTTGGCCAGCAGGATGGCGCGGCGGCCGGCCTCGACGCGCAGGGTGCGCCCGGGCGGCAGGTCGGCCAGGGCGGCGACGCGGACGTAGGATGCGGACATGCGGGCGCGGGCGCGGAACCTTTGAATTATACTTGGCGCGCCCGGCGGCGGGATTTCCATGGACTACGTGCAGCGGATCGAGCAGGCGCGGGCGCGCGTGTCCGCGGTCGCCGAGCGCACGCCGCTGCAGCGGGCGCCGCGCCTGTCGCGGCGCCTGGAGTGCGAGGTCTGGCTCAAGCGCGAAGATCTGCAGCGCACCTTTTCCTTCAAGCTGCGCGGCGCCTACAACCGGATCGCCGGCCTGAGCGAGGCGGAGCGCGCTCGCGGCGTGATCGCGGCCTCGGCCGGCAACCACGCCCAGGGGGTGGCGCTGGCGGCCGGCCGGCTCGGCCTGTCGGCGGCGATCGTCATGCCGCGCACCACGCCCGCGATCAAGGTCGAGGCCGTGCGCGCGCTGGGCGCGGAGGTGGCGCTCGAGGGCGACGACTACGACACGGCGCACCGGCACGCGCGGGCGCGCGCGGAGCGCGAGGGCCGGGTGTTCGTGCACCCCTACGACGACCCGGAGGTGATCGCGGGGCAGGGCACGGTCGCGGCGGAGCTCTGCGAGCAGTGGGCCGCGCCGCCGCACGCGGTGTTCGTGCCGGTCGGCGGCGGCGGCCTGGCCGCCGGCATGGGCGCGTGGCTGCGCCACGCCGCGCCCGGCGTGCGCGTGATCGGGGTGGAGCCGGAGGACGCGCCGTCGATGGCGATGGCGCTGGAGGCCGGCCGGCCCGTGCGCCTGCCCCGGGTGGGGCTGTTCGCGGACGGCGCGGCCGTGCGCCAGGCGGGCGAGCACACGTTCGCGCTCGCGCGCCGCTGCGTGGACGAGATCGTGCTGGTCGGCATCGACGAGATCTGCGCGGCGATCAAGGACATCTTCGAGGACACCCGGGCGCTGGCGGAGCCGGCCGGCGCGCTGGCGACGGCCGGGCTCAAGCGCTACGCGCAGACCCGCGGCGTCCGCGGCCAGACGCTGGTCGGCGTCAACAGCGGCGCCAACATCAATTTCGACCGCCTGCGGCACGTGGCGGAGCGGGCCGAGCTCGGCGAGGGCCACGAGGGCCTGTTCGCGGTGACCATCCCGGAGCGGCCGGGCAGCTTCCGGCGCTTCTGCGAGGCGATCGGCGACCACAGCATCAGCGAGTTCAACTACCGCTACGCGGACGCGCGCGACGCGCGCATTTTCGTCGGCGTGAAGTTCCGCGACGCCGCGGCCGAGAAGCCCGCGCTGGTGCGGGAATTGCGGCGCGGCGGCTACGCGGTGCTGGACCTGAGCGCGAACGAAGCGGCCAAGCTGCACCTGCGCCACCTGGTCGGCGGCCGGGCCGGCGGCGACCACCCGGAGCTGCTGTACCGCTTCGAGTTCCCGGAGCGGCCGGGCGCGCTGCTGGAATTCCTGTCCAGCATGGGCGCGAACTGGAACATCAGCCTGTTCCACTACAGCAACCACGGCGCCGCCTACGGCCGCGTGCTGGTCGGCATGCAGGTGCCGGCGGCGGAGATGGACGAGTTCCGCGCGTTCCTGCGCACGCTGGGCTACCGGTACTACGAGGAGACCGACAACGCCGGCTGCCGCGCCTTCCTCCGGCGCCCGGCGGCGCAGCCCTGAAAAAAAAGAGGGCCTGCTGGCGCAGGCCCTCCGAAGTCGCGCCGGCCGGAGCCGGCGCGAACGGTCAGCGCTTCTTCTTGGCGGTCTTGCGCTTGGCCGTCCTGCGCTTGGCGGTCTTCCGCTTGGCGGTTTTCCGCTTCGCCGTTCTCCGCTTCGCCGTTTTCCGCTTGGCGGTCTTGCGTTTGGCCGTCTTGCGCTTCGCCGTCTTCCGTTTGGCGGTCTTCCGCTTCGCGGTCTTCCGCTTGGCGGTCTTGCGCTTGGCCGTCTTGCGCTTGGCGGTCTTCCGTTTCGCCGTCTTGCGCTTGGCGACCTTCCTCTTGGCCGTCTTCCGCTTCGCAACCTTCCGCTTGGCGGCCTTCTTCCTGGCCACCCGCTTCTTGGGTGCGCGTTTGGCGGCGGCCTTTTTCTTGGCCGAACCGCGTCTCTTGGTGGTGGATCGTTTAATAGCCACGTGTTTCCTCCGAGGTGGTTACCGAACGGCTTTCGCCGCAGGATGCGTCGCGGCGCCGGACGGCCCGCCCCGGAAGGCTGCGGCCGGCGGCGTCGCGGCGCGGATACGCAGGACGCGGCGGCCGCAAAGCGGCTCCGGCCTGCGCGCATGACGCGCCAGCGCCAATTCGATGTCGTGGAAGGGAGCAAGAGTGCGCTCCGCCTGCCGCCTTGCCCAGCGCATGCCCTGAACCGCAGGTTCAGGTGGGATTCTAGGGAAGGCCGCAGGCTTCTCGCGCCGGGCGCGATACTGCACAAGAGCCTCCGCGCATGGAGTCCCAGGTTGTTGCGATAGGTTCAGGGGCGTAGCAGGCGACGGCCTGCGGAGGCACCCGTCCGGGAATGGCCGCGCGCGCGTCGGCGTCATGGCCGGTTCAGCTCCTGGGCCCGGTCCAGCGTCGCCTGGACCGCGTCCGACAGCGCCGCCAGGCGCGGCAGCAGCTCGTCCGGGCAGTCCTGCCGCAGGCGCAGGCAGTCGTGGCTGAGGTTCAGCGCCGCCACCACCGCGACCCGGTCGACGGCGGCGCCGGGCTCGGCGGCGTGCACCCGCCGCGTCCGGTCCTGCAGCAGCTTCACCGCGCGCGCGAACGCCGCGCGCTGCGCCGCCGGGCAGGCGACCTCGTAGGCTTTCTTCATGACGCGGAACGACACGACGTCCCGGGCGGCGGCGCTCATGGCGCCGCTCCGTAGGGCCGCAGCCGCTGCGCGGCCTGCTCGACGACGCCGCGGGCCTCGTCGCTGCGCCGCCGCAGTTCGCGGTGCTGCCGCTGCAGCCGGTCGCGGTTCTGCGCCAGCAGCTGGTTGGTCTCGAGCAGTTGATCGCACAGGGACACCAAGGTTCCGATCTGCTGCTCCAAGGAAGCCAGAACCTGTTCGGCGGAGGGAGTCGGCGGCATCGGTCCGGTCGGGACGCAAACGCGATGGGTGTACTAGTAGCGCAAATAATCCGTTTCGTCAACCGCGCGCGATTCGCATTTCGCGGACGGCATCGGCGGTCACGCTTCCCGCAGCGCCTCCAGCGCCGCGGCGTAGTCGGGCTCGTTGCCGATGTCGGGCACCAGTTCGGCGTGCGCCACGGCGTTGCCGGCGTCCAGCACCAGCACCGCGCGCGCCGTGATGCCGGCCAGCGGGCCGGCGGCGATCAGCACGCCGTAGTCGCGGGCGAAGTCGCGGCTGCGCATCATCGACAGCGTCACCACGCGCTCGAGGCCGGCGTCGGCGCAATGGCGCTTCATGGCGAACGGCAGGTCGGCCGACACCACCAGGACCACGGCCTTCGGGTCCAGCCCGGCCGCCTCCTCGTTGAAGCGCGCGGCGGAGGCCGCGCACACCGGGGTGTCCAGGCTCGGCACGATGGAGAGCAGCTTGCGGCTGTCGCCGAACGTGGCGAGGTCGGCGTTGTTGAGGTCGCGGTCGACCAGCTGGAAGTCGGGCGCGGCGGCGCCGACGGCGGGCAGTTCGCCCACCAGCGGGATGGTGTCGCCGTGTAGGGTTACGGTGGCCATGCGGGGTAGATCCTCCGGGAAAGTCCGGGGCGCATTTTAGCCGGTTTCGCGGGCGTGTAGAATTGGCGCGGGAATTCCGGAGCGCAGGCGAGTGATTCAACAAGGCATGTTCACGTCCGAGGCGGTTTCGCGCGGACACCCCGACAAACTCTGCGATCAGATCTCGGACGCCATCCTGGACGCGGCGCTGGACCGCGACCCGGGCGCCCGGGTCGCGGTCGAGACCCTGGTGAAGGGCCAGCGGGTGGTGCTGGCGGGCGAGCTGACGCTGGCCCGGCGCGCGCGGCCGCTGACCGCGGTCCTGTGCGAGCGCGTCGCGCGCCGCGTGATCCGCGACGTCGGCTACACCCGGGCGCTGCACGTCGGCTTCGACCACCGCGGCTGCGCCATCGACCACCGCATCGGCCTCCAATCGGAGGACATCGCCCGCGGCGTGGACGCGCCGGACGGCGCGCTCGGCGCCGGCGACCAGGGCCTGATCTTCGGCTACGCCTGCGACGAGACGCGCCACCTGATGCCGGCGCCGATCCACTACGCGCACGAGCTGATGCGCCGGCACGAGCAGGAGCGGCAGGGCGAAGGCAAGGGGCTGCTGCGCCCGGACGCCAAGAGCCAGGTGACGTTCCGCTACAACGGCTGGGGCCGCCCGGCCGCGGTGGACACCGTGGTGCTGTCCACCCAGCACCGCAAGGACGCGAGCCAGCGCGCGGTGCGCGCGTTCGTCCTCAAGCGCATCATCCGCCCGGCGATCCCGCCCGCGCTGCGCCGGCGGGGGCTGCAGGTCTTCATCAATCCCACCGGCCGCTTCGTGCAGGGCGGGCCGGCCGCCGACTGCGGCCTGACCGGGCGCAAGATCATCGTCGACACCTACGGCGGCATGGCGCGGCACGGCGGCGGCGCGTTCTCCGGCAAGGACCCGTCCAAGGTCGACCGCTCGGCCGCGTACGCGGCGCGCTACGCGGCCAAGAACATCGTCGCCGCCCGCTTGGCGCGGCGCTGCGAGGTGCAGCTGGCCTACGCCATCGGCCATCCCCGGCCGGTGTCGGTGCGGGTCGACACGTTCGCCGGCAAGGGCGCGCTGGACCGGGAGCTGGCGGCGCTGCTGGAGCAGGGCGAACTGTTCGACCTGTCGCCGGGCGGCATCATCCGCATGCTGCGGCTGCTGGATCCGGAGCGGCGGCCGCGCTACCAGCGCACCGCGGAGCACGGGCACTTCGGCTACGGCGGCCGGACGTTCCCGTGGGAACGCACCGACCGCGCCCTCGCCCTGCGCAAGGCGCTGGGCAGGAGGGGGGCATGAGCGCCGAACCCGCGACGCAGCTGCGCGCCGACTTCGAGGTCGCCGACTTGGGCCTCGCGGCCTGGGGCGAGAAGGAGATCGAGATCGCCCGCACCGAGATGCCGGGGCTGGCGGCGCTGGCCGCGAAGTACCGCGCCGAGCGGCCGCTGGCGGGGGCGCGCGTCGCCGGCTGCCTGCACATGACCATCCAGACCGCGGTGCTGATCGAGACCCTGATCGCGCTCGGCGCGGAGGTGCGCTGGTCGTCCTGCAACATCTTCTCCACCCAGGACCACGCGGCCGCGGCGATGGCCGCCCGCGGCGTGCCGGTGTTCGCCTGGAAGGGCGAGACCGAGGAGGAGTACCTGCGCTGCATCCGCCGCAGCATCGAGGGGCCGGACGGCTGGCGGCCGAACCTGCTGCTCGACGACGGCGGCGACCTGACGCGGGTGATGCACGACGAGCACCCCGAGCTGCTGGCCGGCGTGCGCGGCGTCTCCGAGGAGACCACCACCGGGGTGGCGCGGCTGTACGCCATGCACGCGGCGGGGGAATTGCGGGTGCCGGCCATCAACGTCAACGATTCGGTCACCAAGTCGAAGTTCGACAACACCTACGGCTGCCGCGAGTCGCTGCTCGACGGCCTGAAGCGGGCCACCGACGTGATGATCGCCGGCAAGGTCTGCGTGGTCGCCGGCTACGGCGGCGTCGGCAAGGGCTGCGCGCAGTCGCTGCGCGCCCAGGGCGCGGTGGTGTGGGTCACCGAGGTCGACCCGATCTGCGCGCTGCAGGCGGCGATGGAGGGCCTGCCGGTGGTGACCATGGAGGAGGCCGCGCCGCAGGCGGACATCTTCGTGACCGCGACCGGTTGCCGGCACGTGATCGCGCGCGCGCACATGGAGCGGATGAAGGACCAGGCGATCGTGTGCAACATCGGCCACTTCGACAACGAGATCGACATCGCGTCGCTGGACGACTGCCGCTGGGAGGAGATCAAGCCGCAGGTCGACCACGTGGCGTTCCCGGACGGCAAGCGCCTGATTGTCCTGGCGCGCGGGCGCCTGGTCAACCTGGGCTGCGCCACCGGGCACCCGAGCTTCGTCATGTCCTGCTCGTTCGCCAACCAGGTGCTGGCGCAGATCGAGCTGTGGCGGCGCCCGGACGACTACGTCCTCGGCGTGCACACGCTGCCCAAGGACAAGGACGAGGAGGTCGCGCGGCTGCACCTCGGCAAGCTCGGCGCGCGGCTGACGGCGCTCAGCCCGGAGCAGGCGGAGTACCTGGGCGTGCCCGCGGCCGGGCCGTTCAAGCCGGAGCACTACCGTTACTGAGCCGGCGGCCCCGGGCGGGGCGGCGCCGCCGCCGTGAGCCGCCTGCGCCGGGTCGCCGTGGTCATGGATCCGCCGGAGCGGATCCGCCCGGCCAAGGATTCGACCGTCGCCCTGATGCTGGCCGCGCAGGCGCGCGGCGCGGCGCTGTGCATGACGACCGCGGCGGCGCTGCGCGCCGACGCCGGCGGCGCGGTCACGGCGCGCGTCCGGCCGGTGACGGTGGCGGACCGCGGCGACTGGTGCCGGGCGGGGGCCGGGGAGCGCGCCGCGCTGGCCGACTTCGACGCGGTGCTGATGCGCAAGGACCCGCCGTTCGACCTGGGCTACCTGGCGGCGACCTGGCTGCTGGAGCGGGCGCGGGCGGACGGCGCCTGCGTGCTGAACGCGCCGGCGGCGCTGCGCGGCTGGAACGAGAAGCTGGCGGTGCTGGATTTCCCGGAGCTGGCGCCGCCGATGCGGGTCAGCGCGGACGCGGCGCAGCTGCGGGCGTTCCTGGACGAGTACAATGAAATCGTGATCAAGCCGCTGGACCGGATGGGCGGGGCGGGCGTGTTCCGCCTGCGGCGGGACGATGCCGCGGCGCCCGCGGCGCTCGCGGCCGCCACGGCCGGCGGCGCGGTGCCGGTGGCGGCGCAGCGCTTCCTGCCGGAAGTCGCCGACGGCGACCGCCGGCTGCTGCTGATCGACGGCGAACTGGCGCCGCACGTCGTGGTGCGCGTGCCGCGCGCCGGCGAGTTCCGCGCCAACCTGGCCCGCGGGGGGAGCGCGCGCGTGGAGCCGGCCGACGACCGCGACCGGCGCGTCGCCGCGCGGCTGGCGGAGCCGCTGCGCGCCGCCGGCGTGTGCTTCGCCGGCGCCGACGTCATCGGCGACCGGCTGACCGAACTCAACATCACCTCGCCGACCTGCATGCGCGAAGTCGAGGCGCAGGCGGGCTGGCCGGCCGCGGCGCGCTTCTGGGACGCGGTCGAGGACCGCTGGCTGGGCGGCTGAATGGCGCGCCTGCGCCCCCCGGCCGCGGCGGCCGACCGCCTGGGCGTCTGCTTGGCGCTGGCGGCGGCCGCGCATGCCGCCGCGATCCTGGGCGTCGCCTTCGCCGGCGCCGCGCCGGCGGCGCGGCCGGCGTTCGAACTGGTCTGGGCGGCGCCCGCGGGCGCGGCGGGCGCGGCGCTCGGGCGGCCGGCGCCGGCGGGAGACTGGCCGCTGCCGGCGGCGGGCGGCGGGCCGGACGCGGCGGCCGGGCTGCCGGCGCTGGAGCGCGCGTACGCGCGCGCCTGGGTGGCGCGCACCGAGCGCGTCGGCCGCCGCCGGGCGCCGGCGCTGGAAGGCGCCATCGCCGTCGCGGTCACGGTCGACGCCAGCGGCATGGTGCGCCGGGTCGCGCCGGGGCCGGGGCCCGCGGCGCTGGCCGCGGCGGCGCGCCGGATCGTCCGCTTGGCGCAGCCCTACCCGCCGTTCCCCGAGGGCCTGCGGGCGCGGCGCGAGCAGCTGCGCATCGAGCGGCGCTGGCTGTTCGGCGCGGCCGGGCCGCGCGCCGCGCCGGCGCCGTCGTGAAGTCCCTGCGCGGGCGCCTGCTGGTGGCGGTGCCGGAGATGACGGACACGCTGTTCGAGCGGTCCCTGGTGCTGGTCTGCGAGCACGAGGAGAAGAACGGCGCGCTGGGCTTCGTCATCAACCACCCGACCGACCTGACCCTGCGCGACCTGCTGCAGGATCTGCAGATCGAGCCCACGGTCCGCGAGGGGCTGTCGCAGCCCGTGTACCTCGGCGGGCCGGTGCAGCCGAACCGCGGCTTCGGCCTGTTCTCGGGCCGGGACGGCGGGGTGTCGGATTGCGTGGACGTGCTGGAGCACGTCAAGCTGACCGCCTCGCGCGAACTGCTGGTGCAGTGCGCCGCCGGGCAGAAGCCGGCGGAGATGATGATCGCGATCGGCTACGCCGGCTGGACGCCGGGGCAGCTCGAGGGCGAGATCGAGGCCGGCCGCTGGTGGCTGGCGGAGCCGTCCCGGGAACTGCTGTTCACGGTGCCGCCGGCGGAGCGCTGGCCGCGCGCGCTGCGGCAGCTGGGGCTGGACGCCGCCACGCTGTACCCCGGCAGCGGCCATGCCTGAGGCGGGCGGGCTGGCGCTGGCGTTCGACTTCGGGCTGGCCCGGATCGGCGTCGCGGTGGGCTCGGCCGAGGCCGGCACGGCGAACGGCCTGGCGGTGGTCGCCAACCGCGCCGGGCGGGTCGACTGGCGCGCCATCGACCGGCTGGTGCGGGACTGGGCGCCGGCGGCGCTGGTGCTGGGCGAGCCCGCGGCGCAGGCCGGGGCCGGCGGCCCGCTGCCGCGCGCCCTGCGGCGCTTCGGCGCGCAATTGCGCGCCCGCTACGGGCTGCCGGTGGCGCGGGTGAACGAGGACTACACCTCGGCCTGCGCCCGCTTCGAGCTGCGCGCGCAGCGCCGCGCCGGGCGCCGCGGCCGGGCCGCGCCGGGCGCAACTGATATGATGGCCGCGACTTACTTGTTGCGCGCCTGGTACCAGCAGCCGGATGCCCCCGCCGGAGACGATTGAGATCGGCGCGGTGCTCGCCCATCTCGGCGATTCCCTCCGCTCTTTCCTGGTCACCCGCAAGCTGGACTGCCCGGTGCTGGCCGGCGTGCACACCGGCGGCGTGTGGGTGGCGCAGGCGCTGCACGCGCACTGCGCGATCGCCGAGCCGCTCGGCATGCTGGACGTGGGCTACCACCGCGACGACGTGGACGCGACCGGGGTGCGCCCGCTGCAGCCGGTGCGCATGCCGGCGTCGCTGGACGGCCGGCACGTGATCCTGGTCGACGACGTGCTCTACACCGGGCGCACCACCCGCGCCGCGCTCAACGAGCTGTTCGAGTACGGTCGGCCGGCCTCGGTGTCGCTGGTGGTGCTGGTGGTGCGCCCCGGGCGGCAGGTGCCGGTGGCGCCGGACCTGGCCGGCATGCGCCTCGAGCTCGGCGCGGACGACCGCGTCAAGCTGCGCGGCCCGGAGCCCCTGCGGCTGGTGGTCGCGCGCGCGGCGCCGCCGCTGACGCCGGAGCGGGCGCCGTGAAGCGCGCGCAGGCGCGCCTGTTCCCGGAATCGCCGACGGCGCGCTGCCAGCTGGATTCGGAAGGCCGGCTGCGCCACTTCCTGAGCATCGACGGCCTGCCGGCCGCGCTGCTGGAGGAGATCCTGCAGGTGGCGCGCTCGTTCCGCATGGAATCCGGGGCGGTGCGCAAGGTGCCGCTGCTGCGCGGCCGGACCATCGCCAACCTGTTCTTCGAGGCCAGCACCCGCACCCGCACCACGTTCGAGCTGGCGGCCAAGCGCCTGTCCGCGGACGTGCTCAACCTGGACCTGGCGACGGCGGCCACCGCCAAGGGCGAGAGCCTGCTGGACACGCTGCGCAGCCTGGAGGCGATGGACTGCGACATGTTCGTGGTGCGCCACCACGAGAGCGGGGCGGCGCACTTCATCGTCCGGCACGCGGCCGAGCACGTGAGCGTCATCAACGCCGGCGACGGCAGCCACGCGCACCCCACCCAGGCGATGCTCGACATGTTCACGCTGCGCCAGCGCTTCCCGGACTTCTCCCGCATCCGCGTGGCCATCGTCGGCGACATCCTGCACTCGCGGGTGGCGCGCTCCGAGATCCAGGCCCTGCGCGCCCTCGGCGCCGGCGAGATCCGGGTGGTCGCGCCGCGCACCCTGCTGCCGCCGTCGGTGGCGAGCCTGGGGGTGGCGCCGTGCCGCACCATGGAGGAGGGCCTGGCCGGGGCGCAGGCGGTGATCATGCTGCGGCTGCAGAAGGAGCGCATGCGCGGCGCGTTCGTGCCGAACGAGAGCGAGTACTACCGCCTGTACGGGCTGACCCGGGCGCGCGCCGAGCTGCTGGCGGACGACGGCGTGGTGATGCACCCCGGGCCGGTCAACCGCGGCGTGGAGATCGAGTCCGCGGTGGTCGACGGCCCGCGCTCGCTGATCCTGCAGCAGGTGCGCAACGGCCTCGCGGTGCGCATGGCGATCCTGTCGCTGGCGATGCGCCGGGGGGGCGGCTGATGCGGCTCGCGGTGCGCGGCGGCTACGTGCTGGACCCCGGCGGCGGCACCGACGCGGTGCGCGACCTGTACTGCGCCGACGGGCGCGTGGTCGGCGTGGGCGCGGCGCCGGACGGCTGGCGCGCCGAGCGCGAGCTGGACGCCCGCGGCGGCCTGGTGATGCCGGGCGCGGTCGACCTCGCGGTCTGCCTGAGTCCGCCCGGCGGCCGGCGCGCCGGGGTCGCCAGCGAGACGCGGGCGGCGGCGGCCGGGGGGGTGACCACGGTGTGCGCGGTGCCGGAGACCCAGCCGGTGCCCGATTCCCCGGCCGTCGTGCGGCTGCTGATGGCGCAGGCGCGGCAGGCGGGCCACGCCCGGGTCGAGGTGCTGGGGGCGGCGATGCAGGGCCTGGGCGAGAGCCAGCTGGCGGGGCTGGGCGCGTTGCGCGAGGCCGGCTGCGCCGGCGTCAGCAACGGCCTGCATCCGTTCGCCAGCCTGCTGGTGCTGCGCCGCGCGATGGAGTACGCCGCGAGCCAGGGCCTGACGCTGTTCTACCATCCGCTCGACCCGTCGCTGGCGCCGCCGGGCGGGGTGCACGAGGGCGAGACCGCCGCCCGCCTGGGGCTGCCCGGGGTGCCGCCGGCGGCCGAGACCGCGGCCCTGGCGCAGATGCTGGCGCTGGTCGGGGACACCGGCGCGCGCGTGCACTTCTGCCGGCTGTCGTGCGCGCAGGCGGTGGACATCCTCGAGCACGGCCTGCAGCTCGGCCTGCCGGTGACCGCCGACGTGGCGGCGCACCAGCTGTTCCTGACCGAGGCCGCGGTCGAGGGCTTCGACGTGAACGCCCACGTCTGTCCGCCGCTGCGCACCATCGCCGACCGCGACCGGCTGCGCGCGGCGGTGCGCGACGGCCTGATCGCCGGCGTCTGCTCCGACCACCGGCCGCTCGACCCGGACGCGAAGACGGCGCCGTTCCCCGCCGCCCTGCCGGGCATCTCCGGGCTGGAGACGCTGGTGCCGCTGACCATGAAGCTGGTGGCCGACGGCGTGCTCACGCGCCGCCAGGCGGTGGAGCGGCTGAGCGTCCACCCGGCGCGCATCCTCGGCCGCGGCGGCGGCGCGCTGGCGGTGGGCGAGCGCGCCGACCTGTGCGTGCTGCGGGTGGACGAGCCGTGGCGGTTCGCGGCCGGCGGCATGCGCAGCGCCGGGCGCAACACGCCGTTCGACGGCTGGGAGTTCCCGGACCGGGTGCAGGCCACCGTGTGCGGCGGGCGGGTGGTGCACGGCGCGGCCGCGGAGGCCCCGTGACGGCGCCCGCGCCCGCGCCCGGCCCGATCCACCGCGTCGAGGCGCGGGTGCTGGAGAACCGGGAACTGCCCGCCGGGCAGCATCTCCTGCGCCTGGCGGCGGCGGCGGTCGCGCGCGACGCCGCGCCCGGCAGCTTCGTGCACCTGCGCCCGGAGGCGGGCGCGACCGCGTTGCCGCGGCCGCTGTCGATCCTGTGGGCCGACCGCGCGGCCGGCGCGGTCGAACTGCTGTACAAGGTGGTGGGGCGGGGCACCGCCGCGCTGGCGCGGCTGCGGCCGGGCGAGAGCCGGCTCGCGCTGGGCCCGGTCGGCAACGGCTTCGCGCCGGCGCCGGGGAGGGACCGGCCGCTGCTGCTCGGCGGCGGCGTCGGCATGCCGCCGATCCTGTTCCTGGCGCGCGAACTGCGCGCCCGGGCCGCGCCGTTCGCGGTGCTGGGCTCGGAGATCCCGTTCCCGTTCCCGAGCCGGCCCTCCGCGATCCGGGTGCCGGGCGCGCCCGACGGCGCGATCGCCGCCATGGCGCTGCTCGAGGACCTGGGCGTGGCCTCGCGGCTGTGCTCGCTGCAGGATTATCCCGGCTGCCACCGCGGCTACGTGGACGACCTGGCGCGGCGCTGGCTCGCGGCCCAGGACGGCGAGCGCCTGCGCCGCGTCGCGGTGTACGCCTGCGGGCCGCCGGCGATGCTGCGCGCCGCCGCCCGCCTGGCCCGGGAATTCGAGCTGCCGTGCCAGGTCGCGGTGGAGGAGCGCATGGCCTGCGGCGTCGGCGGCTGCGCCGGCTGCGCGCTGCCGGTGCGGACCGCGGCGGGCCCGGCGATGCGGCGGGCGTGCGTCGACGGGCCGGTGTTCGACGCGCGGGAGGTGTTCTTCGACGATCCCGGCGGCGGCCCGGAAGGTTCCCTATAATGCCGGAATGGCGGTTTCCGTGGGCGAGCGGCTGGCGCATCTGCGGCGGCGGATGCAGGCGGCGGAGCGGCGCTTCGGGCGGCCGCCCGGAAGCGTGCGGCTGCTGGCGGTCGGCAAGGAGCAGCCGCCGGGCGCGGTGCGCGCCGCCGCCGGACTGGGCGTGACCGACTTCGGCGAGAACCGGCTGCAGCCGGCGCTGGCGAAGATGGCGGCGCTGGCGGACCTGGACGTGACTTGGCATTTCATCGGCGCCATCCAGCGGCGCAAGGCGCGCGACGTCGCGCGGCACTTCGACTGGGTGCACAGCCTGGACCGGCTGGAGGTGGCCGAGCGCCTGGACCGGGCGCGCCCGGCCGGGCGCGCGCCGCTGCCGGTGTGCGTGCAGGTGAACCTCAGCGGCGAGGCCGGCAAGTCCGGCATCGAGCGCGGCCGGCTGCTGGAGTTCCTCGCCGAACTGCGGCGCTTCCCGCGCCTGCGCCCGCGCGGCCTGATGACGCTCCCCGCGCCGGAGCGGGACTTCGCGGCGCAGCGCCGGGCGTTCGCGCAGCTGGGCGGCTGCGCGCGCCGCGCCCGGGCGGCGGGCTTCGGGCTGGACACCCTGTCCATGGGCATGAGCGGCGATTTCGAGGCGGCGATCGCCGAGGGCGCGACCTGGGTCCGCATCGGCGAAGCCCTGTTCGGGCCGCGGCCCGCGGCGGCGGCCGATGGCTGACGCGCCCGCGCTGCTGCTGGTCGGGGGCGGCAACATGGCCCGGGCCTTGGCCGGCGGCCTGCTGCGGCGGGGCTGGGCGCCGGAGCGGCTCGCGGCGGCCGACCCCGACCCGGCCGCGCGCGAGCGGCTGGCGCGCGACTGCGGCCTGGAGCGGCTGCACCGCTCGAACTCGGTGGCCTACGCCGAGCGCCCGCCGGCGGCGGTGCTGTTCGCGGTCAAGCCGGAGGCGCTGCCGGCCGCGGCCACCGAGCTCGCGCCCTGGATGGTGTCCGACCGGCCGCTGCTGCTCAGCATCGCCGCCGGCGTCCGCGCCGGCGACGTGGCGCGCTGGACCGGCGGGCACTGCCCGGTGGTGCGCGCCATGCCGAACACCCCGGCGCTGGTCGGCGCCGGGCTCAGCGCGCTGTACGCGGCGCCGGAGACGCCGGCCGCGCAGCGCGAACTGGCGGAGCGCGTGCTGGCGGCGGTCGGCCGGGTGCTGTGGGTGGCGGACGAGGCGCTGCTCGACGCGGCCACCGCGGTGTCCGGCAGCGGCCCGGCGTATTTCTTCGAATTCCTCGATGCCCAGGCGGAGGCCGCGCAGGCGCTGGGGCTGGACGCCGCGCAGGCGCGGACGATGGTTCTGGAGACGGCGCGCGGCGCGCTGCAGCTGCTGGCGGCGGAGGCGGAAACCCCGCTGGCGGAGCTGCGCCGCCAGGTGACCTCGCCCGGCGGCACCACCGAGGCCGCCGTCCGGGCGCTCCGGGAGCGGGACTTCCGCGGCGCGGTGCGGGCGGCGCTGGAGGCGGCCTGCCGCCGCGCCCGCGAACTCGGCGACGAGCACGGCCGGGCCTGAGCATGGCGGAGCCGCTGGCGCTGCTGCTGCGGATCTGCCTGTTCGCGTTCCTGGCGCGCTTCCTGCTGGAGGCGCACGGCGCGGATCCGCGGCAGCCGCTGGCGGCGGCGCTGGCCCGCGTCACCGATCCGGCCTGCCGGCCGCTGCGGCGCGCGTTCGGGCGGCGGGTCGACTGGCGGGCGCCGCTGCTGCTGATCGCGCTGCTGCTGGAGTTGGCGTCGCTGCATCTGCGCGGGGCGTTCGGGCATGCGTCGCCGCTCGGCGCCGCGCTGTGCGCCGCGGCGCGCCTGGGCGCCGACCTGCTGACGCTGTACTTGGTCTGCCTGCTCTTGGCGGTGGTCGCGAGCTGGGTGCAGCTGTCCGCCGCCGCGCAGTCCTACCTGGACCTGGTCCGCTGCGTCACCGCGCCGCTGCTGGGCCGCATCCGGGCGTTCCTGCCGGCCGCCGGGCCGCTGGATTTCTCGCCGATGATCGCGCTGTTCGGCGTGTACTTCGCGCAGGCCGGGCTGGCCCGGCTGGGGCGCTGGGCGCTCGGCGTCTAGCGGGCCCGCGTTCCGGCCCCGGGCTGCGTGCCACATGTGCTGGCATCAGGCGGCGGCGTCGCCGCGCCGCTGGGGCATAATGGGGTCGCTGGCGCGTTTGAAAAAGTGCAAAAGCGGATTTCATGAGTCGTATCGCGGAGGCGGACGATGAGCGAGGGTTTTGAAGAAAGCATGCGCCGGTTGCGGGGAGATGCCGCATTCCGCGCGAAACTGCGCGCCGAGCCGGCGGCCGCGCTCGCGGAGCAGGGCGTGGACGTGCGGCCGGGAATCGAGTTCCGGGTGGTCGAGGATTCCGCCGACGTGCGCCACTTCGTGCTGCCGCCGGCGCGGAACAGCCGGCTGCCGGACGACATGCTGCGCGCGGTGGTGGGCGGCACGCGCCGCATCGGCGGGTTCGAAGTGTCGGACACGCAGTTGTGGCTGTTGCGGATGCTGCTGCAGGGCCGGGCGTAGGCTGGGGGTTTCCGGAATTTCGCTGCGGGAGAAACGGGCATGGACAAATTTCTGGCAATCGTCGATCTGTGCCGGAACGATTCCGGCTTCCGGGCGCAGATGCGCGCGGAGCCGGCCGCGGCGCTGGCCGGGCAGGGCGTCGCCGTGGCGGACGGAGTCGACCTCCGGCTGGTCGAGGACACGCCCGCGGTGCGCCACTTCGTGCTGCCGCCGGACCCGAACGCCCTGCTGGAAGACAGCGGCCTGGACGCGGTCTCCGGCGGGTCGACCGTGACCTGGAGTTCGTCCGGAAGTTACGGCTTCGTGTGACCGGGCCCGGATGCGCCTTGCTTGGGAGGAACTGATCGTGGACAAGTTTCTGGAAATGGTCGCGTTGTGCCGGAGCGACCCGGGTTTCCGCGCGAAGTTGCGGGCGGAGCCGGCGGCCGCGCTCGCGGAGCGGGGCATCGTCGTGGCGCCTGGAATCGATTTCCGGTTGGCCGAGAACAGCGCCGCCGTGTACCACGTCGTGCTGCCGCCGGATCCGAACGTCCGGCTGTCGGACCATGGCCTGAGCGGCGTCGCGGGCGGCGCGTCCGCCGATTGCGTCGGTTGCGCCGACCGCCTGATCTTCGACTGCATCGGGCTCTGAGCCCGCGCCGCGAATCCGATATGTGCTGGCACTTCCCGGCGCGGCCGCCGCGCCGTTTTGGGCATAATTAGCACTTGAACCGGCCGCCGGCGCGCCGCGCGGCCGACACTCGCACCTACCGAAACGGAATCCATCCGGGAGCAATCATGGACAAACTGACCGAAATGGCGCACCTGTCGCGGGACCCCGAGTTCCGGGCCAAGATGAAATCCGAGCCGGCCGCCGCGCTGGCCGGGCAGGGCGTGCACATCGCGCCCGGCGTGGAGCTGCGGGTGGTCGAGGACCGCGCCGACGTGCAGCACTTCGTGCTGCCGGCGGACCCGAACGCCCTGCTGGCGGACAGCAGCCTGGACGCGGTCGCGGGCGGCATCGGCCCGGCCGCCTGCCGCAGCTCGCTGGTGTCCTGCCTCGGCGGCTGCTGATCTCCGGACGGCTTCCGCCGCGGCCGCGCGCCTAGGCCGGAAGCCCGTCCAGCCAGTTCCGGTACAGCGTCCGCGCGACCTCCCGCCAAGGCTCGCCGCAGCCGCGCGCGAGCCGTTCCTCCGGGAAATCCTCCGCGCGGACGCTTCGCGGCGCGGCCTCGGCCCGCCGCCGGAATTCCTCGGCGGCGCGCGCCGCCGCCGCATTCAAAGTGCGCTCCGGCAGCGGCGGGTAGTCGTCCCGCTCGCCGGCCAGGAAGCGCAGCGCCTCGCGCTTGTACTCCTTCACCAGACTGACCGCCTCGTATTCCGGGTGGCCCTGGAAGTAGACCCGCCGCCCGTCCGGTTCGGCCGCCACCTGCACGCCGGCCGCCGGGCCGGCGGCCAGCACCCGCACGCCGCGCGCCGCGAGGTCGGCCGCGGCGACTTCGTTGAAGCGCGAATGCGGCATGTCGAAGCGCGCCGGCGCGCCCGCCAGCAGCGGATGCTCCGGCGCCAGCACCTCGTGCGCGAACACGCCCCAGCATTTCCGCGGCAGGTGGCGGCGGCGGATGCCGTGGAACAGCTGCGCCGCCGCGTGCGTGGCCAGGCAGGAGCACACGGTCGGCAGCCGCGCGCGGTCGGCGCGCTCGAGCAGCCCGGCGAGCTCCGCCCAGAACGGCTCCCGGTCCAGGTCCGGACGGGTCACGTTGGCGCCGGTGACGATCAGGGCGTCGAGGCCGCCGGCGCCGATTTCGGCGCAGTCCCGGTAGTGCCGCGCCTGGTGCGCGGCGCCCTCGGCGCCGCGCGGGACGCCGCGGATGCCGTACAGCCGCACCGCGCAGCAGCGCCCGTCGTGCGCGTCCAGCAGGCGCAGGAACTGCCGCTCGGTCGCCTCCAGGGCGCGGTCCGGCATCATGTTGAGCAGGCCGACGCGCAACGCCCGGAGGCCGCGCGCCGCCGGCCGCACCCGAACGCCCTCCCGCGCCACCCGGGCCATGCTCGGCAGGTCCGGGAGCTGCAGCAGCGGCATCGCCGGCTCAGGCGCCGCGGTCGATGGCGCGCGCGACCAGCTCGACGAAGTCCTCGGCGTTCCGCGCCGCCTGCGCCTCCTCCATGTCCGCGGTGTAGCCGTGCTCGCGGGCGATGCCCTGGTAGCGCTCCAGCCGGTCGCGCGACAGCCGCGGGAAGGCCCAGCGGGTGAACTCGTCCGGGTCGATCCGGCCGTACGCGCCGACCGCGCGCTCGCGCCGGAACTCCTCCAGCGCCCGGTCCAGGAAGGCCTCCGGGTAGTACAGCGGCTTCGGGTTGCGCGCCTGGCGCCGGCACAGCTCCTCGATCTGCCGCTCGTCGGCGTGGATGTACAGGATCACGGTGTGCTCGGCCAGCAGCTCGAAGACGCTGGGGTCGCGCAGCTCGCACAGGCTGCCGCCGGCGTCGTTGACGAAGTGCGGGTAGCCGTAGACCTGCATGCCGCGCTGGATGAACGCCGGCACGTCGCGCATCGCCTGCACCTCGGCGTCGTGGTGCAGGCGCAGGCGGCGCTTGAACTCCGCCAGCGGCAGGCCGTCGCGCGCCGGGTCGCCCGGCTTGCCGAGGAAGGCCGTGACCGGCTCCAGGTTGTCGACCGTGATGTTGTTGCGGATGTAGATCGAATCCGAGCGCAGCAGCTCCGCCAGGAACGGCACCGACATCATCTTCAGCTTGAGCTTGTCGAGGATCTCCTCGTTCAGGTAGCGGGTGCCGATCCGGTAGTCGCCCGAGTAGTTGAACCACGCGGTCTTGTCGAGCCGGTTGGCGAGCAGGGTCTTGCCGACCCCGGACATGCCGAGCAGGGTGACGGCCTTGCGCTCGAGGCCGCGGAATTCGTCGGCGGAGAGGCGCACGGCCGCCGGCGCGGCTCAGAGGGCCGGCGAACGCACCACCATCAGCTTGTCGACCTGCATGTCCTCGAACGTGTAAGGAATGCCGCCGACGCCGTGGCCCGACTGCTTGAGGCCGGCGAACGGCATCCAGTCGACCCGGAAGGCCGTGTGGTTGTTGATCATCACGGTGGCCGCCTCGAGCTGGTGGTAGCAGTGCAGGGCGGTGTCCAGGCTGCGGCTGAACACCGCGGCCTGGAACGCGTACGGGCCGGCGTTGGCGCGGGCGATGCCGGCGTCGATGCCGTCGCAGGCGTAGACGCAGATCACCGGCCCGAACACCTCGCGCGCGCTGACCCGGGCGTCGTCCGGCGGGTCCAGCAGCACGGTCGGCGCGTAGGCGGTGGCCGACAGCCGCTTGCCGCCGGCGATCAGCCGGGCGCCGCCGGCGACCGCCTCGCCGACCCAGGCCTCGACGCGGTCGACCTCGGCCGGGCGGATGAGCGGGCCGACGGCGGTTTCCGGCAGCGTCGGATCGCCCACCGGCATGGCGTCGCCGGCGGCGGCCAAGCCCTCGGCGACGCGCTCGGCGAGCGCCCGCTCGGCGTACACGCGCTGCACCGACACGCACACCTGGCCGGCGTGGTAGAAGCCGCCCTTGGCCAGCAGCGGCAGGGCGTCGTCGATGTCGGCGTCGGCGGCCACGATGACCGGCGCGATGCCGCCGTGCTCCAGCGCGCAGCGCGCCCCGGGGGCGAGCTCCGAGCGCAGCTTCCAGCCGACGGCGCCGCTGCCGATGAAGCTGAAGAACGCCACCCGCCCGTCGCGCGCCATGCGCGCCGAGATGTCGTGGTCGCGGATGTTGACCGCCTGCACGTAGTCCTCGGGCAGCCCCGCCTGGCGCAGCATCGCGACGAAGCGCATGCACGACAGCGGCGTGTTCAGCGCCGGCTTGATGATCGCCGGGCAGCCGGCGGCGATCGCCGGGCCGACCTGGTGCACGATCAGGTTCAGCGGATGGTTGAAGGCCGAGAAGCCGAGCACCACGCCGATCGGGTACTTGCGGGTGAAGGCCATGTGGCCGGCGGAGGCGGCGTTCAGGTTCATCGGGATCTCGCGCCCGGCCTCGGTGCGCAGCGCCTCCGCGCAGCTGTGCATGCCGTCGACGGCGCGCGCCACCTCGACCCGCGAATCGGCCAGCGGCTTGCCGCCCTCGCGCGCCGCCTCGACCGCCAGCTCCTCGCCGCGCTCCGCCATCAGCGCCGCGGTCTTCTGCAGCACCTCGATGCGCTGCGCCGGCGGCAGCCAGCGCGACTTGTCCCGGTAGACCGCGGACGCGGTTTCCAGCGCCTGGTCGGCCTGGTCGGCGTCGATGCAGTCGACCGTGCCGATGACGCCGCGGTCCCAGGGCGCTTCGACCTCGGCGCGCTCGGCGCAGGCGCCGATGCCGGGGGCGAGGACGGGGAAGTGTTCCATGGCGCGGGGCGCGGCGGCGGGCGCCATTATATGCGCTGCGCGCCGCCGGCGGGCGGAAAACCGAACAACTCCCGGGCGCAGGCGGTGGTCTGGCGCGCCAGTTCCGCGAGCGTCTGGCCGCGGGCGGCGGCGACTTGTTCGGCGATGTGCGGCAGCCACATCGGCTCGTTGCGCCGGGTGGCGGGCCGCGGCCGCAGCGTGCGCGGCAGCAGGTACGGCGCGTCGGTCTCGAGCAGCAGCCGGTCGGCCGGGATGGCGGCGGCCAGCCCGGGCAGGTGGGCGCCGCGGCGCTCGTCGCAGAACCAGCCGGTGAGGCCGATGCGCAGGCCGCGCTCGAGGCAGGCCTCGAGCAGCGCGGCGCCGCCGGTGAAGCAATGCAGCACGGCGCGCGGGCGGCGCGCGCCGGCCGCGTCCAGCGCGGCCAGGAAATCGGCGTCGGCGTCGCGGCAGTGCAGCAGCGCCGGCAGGCCGAGCTCCCAGGCCAGCTCCAGCTGCGCGGCGAACGCGGCGCGCTGCGCCGGGCGCGGCGACAGGTCGCGGTGGTAGTCCAGCCCGCACTCGCCGATCGCGCATGCCGCGGGCGCGGCGGCCAGGGCGCGCAGTTCGGCGGCGGAGTCCGCGCTCCAGCTCCGGGCCTGGTGCGGGTGCACCCCGACCGCGGCGCGGCAGCCGTCGTGCCGCCCGGCGAGGGCGACGCAGGCGCGGCTCTCCGCCAGGTCGGCGCCGGCCAGCAGGAAGCGGGTGACCCCGGCGGCGCGGGCGCGCGCCAGCACCTGCTCGCGGTCGAGGTCGAAGGCCTCGTGCGTCAGGTTGCAGCAGATGTCAGTCAGTTCCAAGCGGCGGCGCTCCGCAGTCCGGGCAGCGGTTTTCGTCGAGCGGGCGCTGGCAGCGCGGGCACAGGCGGGGGCGGGTCGCCCGCAGCGCGGCGTCGACCGCCAGGCGGTCGTCGAACACGAAGCAGTCGCCGCGCCAGTGCCGGCCGCCGCAGCGCTCGAAGTAGTGCAGGACGCCGCCGGACAGCTGCCGCACGTCGGCGTGGCCCCGCTCGCCGAGCCACGCGCTCGCCACCTCGCAGCGGATGCCGCCGGTGCAGTAGGTCACCAGCGGGCGGCCGTCGGGCGCCAGCCGCCCGGCGGCGGCGGGGAAGTCGCGGAAGCGCTCCAGCGGCAGGGTCTCGGCGGCGGCGAAGCGGCCGAGGCGGCTCTCGAAGCGGTTGCGCACGTCGAGCAGGCGCAGCGGCCGGCCCTCGTCCAGCCAGGCGCGCAGCCGCTCCGGCGGCAGGTGCCGGCCCGGGCGGCGGTCGGCCACCGGCGCCGCCAGCCGCAGCGCCAGCAGCGACGGCCGCTGCTGCACCCGCAGCCGCCGGAACGGCGGCGCGGCCGCGGCGCTGCGCCGGAAGCGCAGGCCGGCGAACGGCGTCTCCCGCTGCAGGTGGCGCTCCAGCCGGTCGAGGGCGCCGGCGCCGCCGGCCAGCGCCAGGTTGAGGCCTTCGGGCGCCACGGTCACGGTGCCGAGCAGGCGCTCGCGGGCGCACACCGCCGCGAGCTCCGCCGCGAGGGCGGCCGGGTCGGCGAGGTCGAGGAAGCGGTAGGCGGCGGCGCAGACGCAGGCCACGATCAGAGCTTCTCCAGGGGGCTTGCCATGCTGGTGAACAGGCCGACCCGCAGGTCCTGCGCCGCATAGATGGGCTGGCCGTCCGCCAGCACCTGGCCGTCGGCGATGCCCATGACCAGCGAGCGGGTGATCAGCCGGCGGACGTCGATCCGGTAGCTCACCAGGCGGTTCTCCGGGGTCACCTGGCCGGAGAACTTGACGCGCCCGACGCCGAGCGCGCGGCCGCGCCCCGGGTGGCCGAGCCAGCCGAGGAAGAAGCCGACCAGCTGCCACAGCGCGTCCAGGCCGAGGCAGCCCGGCATGACCGGGTCGCCGGGGAAGTGGCAGGCGAAGAACCACAGGTCCGGGCGGATGTCGAGTTCGGCATGCAGTTCGCCCTGGCCGTGCGCGCCGCCGCTCCGGCGGATGCGGGTGATGCGGTCGAGCATCAGCATGTCGGGGCTCGGCAGCTGGGCGTTGCCGGGGCCGAACAGCTCGCCGCGCGCGCAGCGCAGCAGGTCTTCGCGGGAGTAGCGGTCGCGGGGTTCCATGGCGGACGGGCGGGCGGGGCGGCGGCGCCGGCCCGGCTATTTTATGCCGCCGCTCAGCCGGCGGCGGCGGCGCGCATGCGGTCGAGCGTCAGCCGCAGGCCGGCGAACTCCTGCACCGGCACCACGCCGATGTCGTCGATCACGGCCTTGAACGGGTCCAGGTTGGAGCCGAGCAGGAGCAGGGGATGCCCCTCGGGCGCGGCGCGGCGGATCTTGCGCAGCTCGTTCGGCAGCAGCTCGTCCTCGGCCGGCTCGGCGCTCAGCAGGGTGCAGCGCGCGCGGGCGCGCTCGACCGCGAAGGCGATCTCGTCGGCGGCCAGGCCCGCGCCCAGGTAGACCGGCTGCCAGCCGTAGGCGCGGGCGGCCACCGCCAGCCGCAGCAGCGGCAGGTCGTCGGCCTGCACGCACAGCCCGGCGACCACGAGCCGCGGCGCGCCCTCGGCCGCGCCCTCGGGCGGGCAGGCGGCGCGCGCCATGTGCCCGCGCAGCGCGTTCCGGGTCAGCCGCTCGTGGGCCATGCGCATGGTGCCGAGGCGGCACTCGTCGCGCACGTGCTCAAGCAGCGGCGCGATCAGCTCTTCCTGCGTGACCGGCTCGTCCAGGGCCCGCTCGGCGTGGCTCAGGGTGCGCGCCAGCAGCGCCGGGTCGAGCGCGTCGATGGCCTCCAGGCATTCGTCGAAATAGCCCATGACCGACTCGGTGCGCGGGCGCGCCGGGTCGGCGGCCGGCACCAGCAGGGCGGCCTGCTCGTCCTCCTCCACCATCGCCGCCAGCCGCGCGGCGGAGAGCTTCGCCAGTTCGCCGATGCGGCGCCCGGCGCGCGCGGCGCGGGCCAGCAGGCGCAGCCGCTCGATGTCCTCGTTGCGGTAGAGCCGGCGGCGGTTGCGGGCGCGCTTCGGCTTCACCGCCCGGTGGCGCCGCTCCCAGGCGCGGATGGTCTCGGCGCTCAGCCCGGTGCGCCGCGCCGCGACCTGGATCGGATGCAGGGTCTCCGCCGCCATGAAAAATCATCCAGCCTTTGTTCAGGTTTCCGTACAGCCATTATACAGCATATTTTCGGGAAAATCGAACTCTGTTCATGCTTTGTCCAGGAAAATAGGTCATGTTAATCCGCCATGACCGGCGGATGAGAGTGGATTGAAAGGGCGGTTTGTGCTAGATTACAGACACCGAATCGCGCCTGCGCGATTGTTTTCAAAAGGAGTTCACACCTCATGAAGAAATTTTTCATCAATGTGCGCTACTTCCTCGCACCGCTGCTGATCCTGTCGGCGCTGTTCGGGGTCGTGGCCGGAGGCCCCTGGGTCTGGGTCGGCGTCGCGCTGATGGGCGTCGGCATCCTGGTCGACACCACCACGCCGCAGCGCACGATGGGCGCCGGCTTCGACCGGGAAGGCGACACCTACGGCGTCCCCGCGCTGCAGAACGGCGTCATGTACAGCATGCTGGGCGTCTTCGTCCTGCTGCAGTTGGCGATCTGCTGGCGCATCTACCAGTACGTCAACGGCGTTCCGTACACCGGCGCCACCGGCAGTTTCCTGGGCATGACCTACTACGAGGGCATCACCGGGATGCAGCTGGCCGGCGCGGTCGTCTCGACCGGCATCTTCGCCGGCATCGGCATCATCTACGGCCACGAGCTGGCGCACACCAAGGGCTTCAGCTTCGTGATCGCGCGCTGGATGATGGCGCTGTCCGGCTCGTCGCACTTCTGCTACGCGCACGTGTACAACCATCATCTGGAACTGGGCTGCGACGACGATCCGGCCACCGCGCCGCGCGGCCGCAGCATGTACGCGCACCTGCCGAAGTCCTACTTCGGGCAGAGCAAGTTCCTGTACACGATGGAGAAGCACCGCCTGGAGCGTCTGGGCGTGCCGCTGCTGTCGTGGCAGAACCGCTGGATCCGCGGCTTCGCCATGAGCCTGCCGACGCTGTTCCTGTTCTGGCTGGCCGGCGGCTGGCTGGGCATCTGCGCCATGCTGCTGATCTGGATGATCTCCAACTTCGAGCTGGAGGCGCTCAACTACCTGGAGCACTACGGCCTGATCCGCGAGAAGGGCCAGCCGATCGATTACCGGCACAGCTGGGACAACAGCACCGCGTTCACCAGCTGGTTCTTCATCGAGATCGGCCGCCAGGCGGACCACCACGACCGCGGCGAGACCCACTTCTGGGAGCTCGACGAGGTCGGCGCGCCGAACACGGGCATGGGGTACTTCACCCTGTTCGCCTTGGCGCTGGTGCCGCCGGTGTTCCATTCGTTCATGAAGCAGGAGCTGAAGAAGTGGGACGACAACGATGCCTCCGAGGGCGAGTTGGCCGTCTCGAACCGGATCAACAAGGTCGCGGGCTACGCGTAAGCGCCCCGCGGCTGCAACCGGCAGAAGCGCCCCCGTCCGGGGGCGCTTCTTTTTGCGGGCGCGGCCGCGCATACAATGGCGGCATGAACCAGCCCGGACAAACCCGCCCGCTGCCGGACGGGCGGCTCAACGGCGGCTCCATCGAGGGGCAATCGGTCCTGCAGCGCCGCCGGCTGCAGCTGGAGGCGGAAGTGGCCGGCGCGGCGCCGGACGCCGGCGGGTCGCGGGAGGCGCGGCTGGAGCTGGCCGGCGTGCTGCTGGAGCTGCGGGAAGGGGCGGAGGCGTTCGCGCAGGCGCGGGCGGCGCTGGAGCCGGCGCTGGCGGCCGCGGACTACGGGGCGGCCGCGGCGGCCTGCCAGGCGATGTACCGCAGCGAACAGCCCGATTCCATCGCCGCGCTCGGCCACGGCATCTGGCTGGCGGTGGCCTGCCCGGTCGACCCGGACCTGAGCCTGCAGCTGCTGCGCCATCTGGTCGAGGAGACGCCGCCGGCCGCCGACGGCGCGGCGGTGGCGGCCATGCTCGGGTACTTCCTGATGGAGCGGCGCGCCCAGGGGCCGGAGCGCGAGCGGCTGGTGTTTCTGGCCCGGCAGCTGGTCGCGGAAGCGGCGCAGCGCCACCGCGGCATCGCCGGCGAGGAGGCGATCGGCATCTGGGTCCGCATGCACGAACTGGACGACGTGGACGTCCTGCTGGAGCGGATGGGCCGGGTGCTGGACGCCATCACCCCGGCCTGGTGGTTCGACCGTGACGCGCTGCGACGCAAATTCGGATCCCCGGCCTGAACCGGCCGCGGCGGAGCCGTCCGCGCGCCGCATCATCCATGTGGACATGGACGCGTTCTACGCCGCGGTGGAGATGCGCGAAGTGCCGGCCTACCGCGGCCATCCGCTGATCGTCGGCGGCGCGCCGGACCGGCGCGGCACGGTGGCCACCTGCAACTACGAGGCGCGGAAGTTCGGCGTGCATTCGGCGATGCCGAGCGCCACGGCCCGGCGGCTGTGCCCGCAGGCGATCTTCGTCAAGCCCCGGTTCGACCTGTACCGGGCGGCGTCGGCGGAGATCCTGGAGCTCTTCCGCCGCTACACGGAGAAAGTCGAGCCGCTGTCCCTGGACGAGGCGTACTTGGACGTGACCGGCTGCCGCCTGTTCGGCGGGGTCGCCACCGACATCGCGCGCGACATCCGCCGGCGCATCGCCGAGCGCACCCGGCTGACCGCGTCGGCCGGCGTGTCCTACAACAAGTTCCTGGCCAAGATCGCCTCCGACATGAACAAGCCGGACGGCCTGACGGTGATCCGGCCGAGCGAGGCCCTCCGGCTGATCGCGGAGCTGCCGATCGGCAAGTTCTTCGGCATCGGGCCGGTGACCGAGCGCCGGATGAAGCGGCTGGGCATCCGCACCGGCGCCGACCTGCGCCGGTGGCCGCTGGAGCGCCTGCGGCCGCTGTTCGGCAAGCACGCCGAGTTCTATCATCAAGCGGCCCGCGGCCTGGACCTGCGCGAGGTGCGGGCCGAGCGGCCGCGCAAGTCGGTGGGCTCGGAGACCACGTTCCTGCGCGACTTGGACGATTTCGGGCAGCAGCTGGAGCAGCTGCGGCTGCGCGCGCGGGAAGTGGCGCTGGATCTGCAGGAGCGGTGCCTGACCGGGAAGACGGTCACCGTGAAGGTCAAGTTCGCCGATTTCCGGCAGGTGACCCGCAGCCATTCCTTCGACCGGCCGCTCAGCTCGTACCGGGAGTTGGCCGAAATCCTGCCCGCGCTGCTGCGCCGGGCGGTTCCGGGGCGGAGCGCGGTGCGCCTGCTCGGCGTCACGGTGTCGAACCTGGTCCGGCACCCCGACGAAAGAGGCCCGGCCCAGCGGCAGCTGCTCTGAGGCCCTGTGCTAGACTTCCGGCAGCGGAAAATCGCGGATTGCGGAGACCATGCAGGAACGATTCACCCCCTGTGCGGTGGCGGCGCTGCTGCTGGCGGTGTTGCTGGGCGCGGGTTACGCGCAGATGCGGCCGGAGCCGTTTTCGGAAGGCGTCTTCTGGCGCGTCAGCAAGGACGGGGAAGTGGTGGGGCACATCCTCGGCACCATCCACAGCAACGACGAGCGCATCACCCGCGTTCCGGACCGGGTGATGGACGTGTTCGCCGAGGCCCGCGGCTACGCCATCGAAGCCTTTCCGGGCAGCGACCTGTGGAACCCCTACCACGGCTTCCAGAGCATCGCCGGGCGGATGATGCTGGAGGACGGGAAGACCTTGGCCGACGTGGCCGGCGAGGAAATCGCGTCCCAGGTGTACGTCATCCTCAAGCGCAACCACGCCGAAGAGAAGTTCGCGCGCCGGATCAAGCCGTGGGCGGCGATCCACAGCCTGTCCATCAAGTCGGAGCATCAGGGCCCGATCATCGACCAGAAGCTGCTGGATCTGGCGGTGGTGCAGGACAAGGACCTGTACCAGGTCGAAAGCCCGGAAGAGCTGCTGGCGGCGTTCTACGGCATGCCGATGGATTCCCAGGTGTCGCTTCTGGAAGACAAGCTGCGCGCCTATCCGTCCGCGCGCAGCACCATGGAGCGCATCATCCAGGCCTACGAGCGCGAAGACCTGCAGGAAATGATGGACCTGTCCACCGAGTTCATCGACAAGAGCCCGGACAAGCGGCGGCACCGCCAGGCGTACGTGAAGCACGCGATCGACGTGCGCAGCGTGGTGATGGCGCACTACATGCAGGAGCCGTTCCGGGACCGGGGCGCGTTCGTCGCCATCGGCGCGCTGCACCTGTACGGCAAGAACGGCGTGCTGGCCCTGATCGGCCAAGACCTGTTCGGCGGCTTCGACGTCGAGCGCGTCCTGATCAAGTAGCGCCCCGGGCGGGGCTCAGCTGCGCCCGTACACCGGCACGACGGCGCCGTTGACCGCGCGGTTGGCGGGATCCGCCAGCTGCGCGATGGCGACGGCCAGCTCCTCGGGCGGCACCCAGCGGGAATGATCCGCGTCCGGCATGTCGGCGCGGTTGCGCGGCGTGTCGATGGTGCCGGGCAGGACGCAGTTGGCGGTGACGCCGCTGTCGGCGCATTCCAGCGCGAGCACTTCGGTCAGGGTCACCACGGCCGCCTTGGACACGCAGTAGGGCGCCATCTTCGCGCCGGGGCGCCGCGCCGCCCGGGCGCCGATGTTGACGATGCGGCCGAAGCCCGCCGCGCGCATGGACGGCAGGGCGTGTTTGCAGGCCAGCCAGGCGGTGACCGCGTTGATCTCGAGCATGGCCCGCCAGTCGGCGGCGGTGGTCTCCTCGACCCGCGGCCCCATGGCGAAGCCGCCGGCGATGTTGGCCAGCACGTCGATGCGGTCCTGGTCTTTGCGGATGGCGGCGAAAGTGTCGCGCACGGCGTCCTCGTCGGTCAGGTCGCAGGCGTAGGCCGCGTCGGCGTCCGCGGCGCCGGCCAGCGCCTCGGCGCTGCGGTCGATGGCGGCGACGCGGGCGCCCAGGGCGCGGAAGCGCCGGACGACGGCTTGGCCGAGAACGCCGGCGGCGCCGGTGACCACGGCGGCGCGGCCGTCAAAGGGAAGCTTCATTTTCCGCTCGCTGTTCGTGAAAACCCCGGCTCGTCAGGACTTCCTCGATCAGGCTGCGCCGAAGGTTCAGCGCGCCGTTGGTGGACGGGAACGCGACTTGCTTCCAATCCTGATTCATCAAGATGCTCTCCACGCGGCGCTTGTCCCTGCGGATCACGATGCCGTATCCGCGCTTGTTCGGGAGCTCGCCGAAACTTCGGTACGCTTGCATGCCGGAAAAGCAGGTGGACGGCAGGTAAACGTCGCATTTGCCGATCATGCGCTTGTTTCGGGTGCTGCTCGGAGTGCCCCCGTTCGAAAGGGAGAACACGCGGATGTAGGACGAGCAGGTTTTGTGTGCGGGCATCCGGATGTGCCGGTGATGGACGGCGGTCCACACCTGAAAAACGGTGCTGATGTTGACCGGGCTTCCGTCCGGCTTCTCGAAAGAGGCGGCGGGCAGTTTCTCGCTGTGCGCCAGCCGGAGTCTCCGATCGACGCGCTTGCTCGGCACGCCTTTGCCGTCGCTTTCAAACAGCTGCGGCAGGATGAACGCCACCATGTCGGCGAATGCGGCGGAGTGGTTGATGAACTGCAGGGCCAAGTGCCCGCGAAGGCCGAAAGGCGGATTGCCGATCACGATGTAGCGGTGGCCTTTCGGCGGCGTCCAGCGCAGGTAGTCGGCCTGGATCAGGTCCGGCCGTTTCGGTTCCAGGTCCACGCCGATCCTGCGTGCTTTCGGAAGCGCCTGGTAGAACCGGCCGCATCCGGCCGACGGTTCTATGTACCGATGCCGCGACACATTCACCTTCATGGATTTCGCCACGTCCCGAAAAGTCCGGCAGCATTCCCGCGCCACGGCAGGCTTAGTGTAGAACTGATCTTCCGCGTTGCCGTTCAGGCCGAGCATCCGGCGGAAGTCGCCCGCGTATTGCTCGGGCACGGACTGCATTTCCGCCCAGCGGTTGACCGTGTTCGGGTGCAGGCCGAGCAGGCAGGCGATTTCGGGCAGGGGCTTGACCTGCGCGACTTGCTGGAACAAGCGAAGTCCGTCCATGCTCATGCGAACAAGCGGCGACCGTTTCTTCTCGCGCGGCTCAGAAGTTCAGCCACAGCGATTCCCGCCGCGGTTTCCGCACCGAGCGGCACAGACGCTCGGGCGCGTCGATCCGCTTCCATTCGGCGAACAGCCGGTCGTACAGATTCGTCCGGTAGCCGGACAGGATGGCGCGCCCGCGGATCCGATTCAGCGTTCCGGCAAGGTCCTCATGCTCCTCGTCGGTCATCTCGTGTCCGTAGGCGGCTGCGTCGCCGCGGGCGGCATGCATGTAAGGCGGATCCAGGTAGAACAGGGTGTCCTTAGTATCGTATCGGCGGATCACTTCCAGCGCGGGCGCGTGCTCGATCTGCACGCGCTGGAGCCGCTGCACGATCTGGGGCAGACCCTCTACCGACCCCAGCCAGCGGGACACGGCGCCGGCCATCCCGGCCCGGGAAGTGAGCACGCAGTGCGCCCAGCGGCCCTCGCTGCTCGTCTGCGCCAAGCCGGTGCGCGTTTGCCGGGCGCGGACGTAAAAGCGCCGGGCGCGCTCCAGGCGCGAGAGGCCCTTTTCCGGTTTGCAGGCGCGGATGAGCTCCTCGCGGGAAAACGGCGTCAGGCTGATGGCCTTGATCAGCCGGCCCCCTTGATTCCGCAGGGTCTGGAAAAAATTCACCAGTTCCGAATCGATGTCGTTGTAGGTTTCCGCCGGAAACGGCGGCAGGTTCACCAGCACGGCGGCGGAGCCGCCGTAAACGTCGCAGAAGTGCTGCGCGTCGTTCGGGATGCGGGGCAGGATGAAGTCGAGGTGGCTGTATTTGCCCCCGTACCAGCCGAAAGCGATCAGCTTTTTCGCCTGCCGATGCGCGGTGCGCCGGCCCGCGCCCGTCGGGTTGACTGCGGGAGCCGGCGGCCGCATGACTGGCGCGTTGGCCGCATCAGTCCCAGTTCAGCGCGCCGCCGGTCTGGTATTCGGTCACCCGGGTCTCGAAGAAGTTCTTCTCCTTCTTGAGGTCGAGCGTCTCCGACATCCACTGGAACGGGTTCTGCGCGCCGGGGAACTGCGCCGGCAGGCCGATCTGCGCCAGCCGCCGGTTGGCGATGAACTGGACGTACTCCTCGAACACCGTCGCGTTCATGCCGAGGATGCCCCGCGGCATGGTGTCGTGGGCGTAGGCGACCTCGAGCTCCACTCCCTCCAGGACCAATTCCACCATCTTCTGCTGGAATTCCCCGGTCCACAACTGCGGGTTCTCGATCTTGATCTGGTTGATGACGTCGATGCCGAAGTTCATGTGCATGGACTCGTCGCGCAGGATGTACTGGAACTGCTCCGCCACCCCGGTCAGCTTGTTGCGCCGGCCCATCGACAGGATCTGCGAGAAGCCGACATAGAAGAAGATGCCCTCGAACACCACGTAGAAGGCGATCAGGTCGCGCAGCAGCCGCTGGTCGTTCTCGAAGCTGCCGGTGCGGAAGTTGGGGTCGCCCAGGCTCTGGGTGAACGGCAGCGCCCATTCCGCCTTGAGCGCCACCGACGGCAGCTCGCGGTACATGTTGAACACCTCGCCCTGGTCCAGCCCGAGGGATTCCACGCAGTACTGGTAGGCGTGGGTGTGGATCGCCTCCTCGAACGCCTGGCGCAGCAGGTACTGGCGGCACTCGGGGTTGGTGATGTGGCGGTAGACCGCCAGCACCAGGTTGTTGGCCACCAGCGAATCGGCGGTGGAGAAGAAGCCCAGGTTGCGCTTGACGATGGTGCGCTCGTCCTCGGTCAGGCCGTTCGGGTCCTTCCACAGCTCGATGTCCGCGGTCATGTTGATCTCCTGCGGCATCCAGTGGTTGTTGCAGGCCGCCAGGTACTTCTCCCAGGCCCAGGCGTACTTGAACGGCACCAGCTGGTTCAGGTCGGCGCGGCAGTTGATGATCTGCTTGTCGTCGACCTGGATGCGGGCGGCGCCCATCTCCAAGCTCTCCAGCCCGGTGGCGCCGGCGAGTTCCGCGGCCGCGTCCGGCGCGGGCGGCGCTTCGGGCAGAGGATCGAGCGCCGGCGCCGCGGCCGCGGCGTTCGGCGGGAAAGCCAGAGGGTCGTCCCAGTTGCTGGTGATTTGAGTCGTCATGATGCGCACCTCTCGGGTTACTGGCAGGCTTCGCAGTTTTCGTCCATGTCGCAGACCGCCGGGGCGGCCTCCGGCGTCTGCGGCGCGACCGAGTTGAGGCGGTTGCCGCGCTCGTCGCCGGTGCTCTTCTCGACGTGGGTCGCGCCCAGCGAACGCAGGTAGTAGGTGGTCTTCAGTCCGCGCACCCAAGCGAGCTTGTACAGGTTGTCCAAGTCGCGGCCGGACGGCGCGGCCATGTACAGGTTCAGGGACTGCGCCTGGTCGATCCACTTCTGCCGGCGCGCCGCGGCCTCGACCAGCCAGCGCGGATCCAGCTCGAACGCAGTGGTGTACAGCTGCTTGAGGTCGTCCGGGATGCGGCCGATGTGCTGCACGCTGCCGTCGTAGTACTTGAGGTCGTTGATCATGACCTCGTCCCACAGCCCGCGCTCCTTCAGGTCGGCGACCAGGAACGGGTTGATCACGGTGAACTCGCCGGACAGGTTCGACTTGACGAACAGGTTCTGGTACGTCGGCTCGATGCTTTGCGTCACCCCGGTGATGTTGGAGATGGTGGCGGTGGGCGCGATCGCCATGGTGTTGGAGTTGCGCATGCCCCGGCGCGCCTTCTCGCGCAGGGCGTCCCAGTCGAGCGCGGCGGAGTCGTCGACCTGGAAGAAGCGCTCGTCGCCGCGCGCTTCGCGCACCCGCGCCAAGGAATCGATCGGCAGCACGCCGTTCGCCCACAGGGAGCCCGCGAAGCTCGGGTAGGCGCCGCGCTCCTCGGCGAGGTCGGCGGAGGCGGCGATGGCGAAGTAGCTCACGGCCTCCATCGAGCGGTCGGCGAACGCGACCGCCTCGTCGCTGGCGTACGGCACGCGCAGCTTGTACAGCGCGTCCTGGAAGCCCATCACGCCGAGGCCGACCGGGCGGTGGCGCAGGTTCGAGTTGCGCGCCTTGGGGACGGTGTAGTAGTTGTAGTCGATGACGTTGTCGAGCATGCGCATGGCGGTGCGCACCGTGCGCTCGAGCTTGTCCATGTCCAGGCCCTGCTCGCCGACGTGCGCGGCCAGGTTGAGCGAGCCGAGGTTGCACACCGCGATCTCCTCGTCGGAGGTGTTGAGGGTGATCTCGGTGCACAGGTTGGACGAATGCACCACGCCCAAGTGCTGCTGCGGGGAGCGCAGGTTGCAGACGTCCTTGAACGTGATCCAAGGATGGCCGGTCTCGTACAGCATGCCGAGGATCTTGCGCCACAGGTCCTGGGCGCGCACTTCCTTGAACTGGGCGATCCGGCCGTCGGCGGCCATCGCCTCGTATTCGGCGTAGCGCGCCGCGAACTCCGGCCCCACCAGGTCGTGCAGGTCGGCGGTGTCGCTCGGGCTGAACAGGGTCCAGGTCTCGTCGCCGACGACCCGCTGCATGAACAGGTCCGGCACCCAGTTGGCGGTGTTCATGTCGTGCGTGCGCCGCCGGTCGTCGCCGGTGTTCTTGCGCAGCTCGAGGAACTCCTCGATGTCCAGATGCCAGGTCTCCAGATAGGCGCACATCGCGCCCTTGCGCTTGCCGCCCTGGTTGACCGCCACCGCGGTGTCGTTGGCCACCTTGAGGAACGGCACCACGCCCTGCGAGCGGCCGTTGGTGCCCTTGATGTGCGAGCCCATGGCGCGCACCCGGGTCCAGTCGTTGCCGAGGCCGCCGGCGAACTTCGACAGCATGGCGTCGTCCTTGATCGAACTGAAGATGCCCCCCAGGTCGTCCGGCACCGTGGTCAGGTAGCACGAGGACAGCTGCGGCCGGCGCGTGCCCGAGTTGAACAGCGTCGGCGTCGAGCTCATGAAGTCGAACGTCGACAGCAGGCGGTAGAACTCGATCGCCCGCTCCTCGCGGTCGACCTCGTTCGTCGCGAGGCCCATCGCGACGCGCATAAAAAAGGCCTGAGGCATCTCGAAACGGGTGCTTTTCGAATGTATGAAATAACGGTCATACAGAGTCTGCAGGCCAAGATACGTGAACTGCAGGTCGCGTTCCGGCGCGAGCGCCTCGGCGAGCTTCGCAAGGTCGTACTCCTCCAGATGCGGGTTCAGCAGTTCCAGTTCGATCCCGCGGCGGATGTAGCGGGGGAAGTAGTCCAGGTAGCGCTCCGCCATCTCGGCGGCGCCGGTCTGCTGCGGCGCGCCGTACACGAAGTCCAGCGCCTCCCGGCGCAGGGTGTTCAGCAGCAGCCGCGCGGCGACGTGGGTGTAGGCGGGATCGGTCTCGATCAGGGTGCGCGCGCTGATGGTCAGCTGCGACGCGACGTCGGCCTCGTCCACGCCGTCGTAGAGGTTGCGCAGGGTCTCCTCCAGCACCGGCTCCGGGGCGGTGCCGTCCACGCCGCTGCAGGCCTCCTCGGCCAGTTGCCGCAGGCGCTCCTGGTCCAGCGGCCGCAGGCCGCCATCCGGCGTCCGCACCTGCAGCGGGGCGGCGTCGTCTTCCGGGCCGGGCTCGTCGGCCGCATCCGCGGCGCGCTCCTGCGCGCGCGCCTCGCGGTACAGGACGTATTCGCGCGCCGCCTTGTGGTGGCCGTCGCGCATCAGCGCCAGTTCGACCGCGTCCTGGATGTCCTCGATGTGGAACGTGCCGCCGTCGGAGCGGCTGCGGGTGATCGCGCTCACCACCTGCCGCGTCAAGGTCTCGACCGTCCGGTGCACCCGGCTGGAGGCGGCGGCGTTGCCGCCCTCGACGGCCAGGAACGCCTTGGTGATGGCGACCTGGATCTTCGACTCGTCAAACGGGGTCATCTGGTGGTTGCGCCGGATCACCCGGTACTTGCCGGGCGCGGCGGCGCGCAGCTCCGCCTCGAGCGGAGCGCCGGAGCCGGAGGCGCCGCGGGCGATGTCCGCGCCGGCGGCGGCAGGAATTTCCTGAGTTGCTTCCATGTTCGTGCCTTTTCGTTTTGGTTTGTGGCCTCGTTACGCCGCTCCGGCTAGCCAGTGGCGACGGATCAAAATGCTTCCCCGAAAACCTTGCGCCAAGTTCCAAGGGCATTTTCGCCTCACAATATATAGATTTTTCTAGTCTGTCAAATCACAATATATTGGAATTCCGTAGGAAATTCTGTGGATAACCGTTAGCAACTATTGCAACTATTTGTAAATCATGAAACATTTATCTTCTTCTAGTCGGCCATTCCAGTTTTGAATGCCGATGCCGATGCCGATAATTTTTGTTTATGACAGCCCTGTTTCCCCCTTATTACAGGCCCCGGCCCGCCTCTGGTAAGGTGGCGGCATGGATGCGCAAGACCTCCGCGCCGGCGCCGAGCAGTGCGTCAAGTGCGGGCTGTGCCTGCCGCGCTGCCCGACTTGGCGGCTGCGCCGCGAGGAGGGGGATTCGCCGCGCGGGCGGCTGACGCTGATCGCGGCGGCGGCGGGCGGGCTGCTGGACGCCGATGCCGCGCTGCGCGGCCACCTGGAAGGGTGCCTGCTGTGCCGCGCCTGCGAGGCGGCCTGCCCGGCGCAGGTGCCGTTCGGCCGGCTGATGGACCAAGCGCTGCGCCGCTGGCCGGCCCGGCCGGTGCTGTGGACGCGGCTGTTCCGCCATGCGGCGCTGCGCGGCCTCGCGCGGTTCGGATTGTGGCTGCTGACGGCCAGCGGCGCGGCGCGGGCGGGCGCCGCGCGCGGGCCCGCCTGGCTGCGGGACCGGCTCGCCATGCTGCCGGCGGCGACGGCGCTGCGCCGGCGCCGGCCGCGGGTTCGGAGCGGGCCGCGGGTGGGCCTGTTCCCGGGCTGCGTTACGGACGTGCTGGACCGCCGCACGCTCAACGACGCGGCGGCGCTGCTGGCGCGCGCCGGCGTCGCGGCGGAATGGCTCCCGGGCGCGGGCTGCTGCGGCGCGCTGGATCGGCACCAGGGCGCGCCGGCCGCGGCGGATCGGCAACTGCGCCGCAATCTCGACCGCGCCGACCCCGCGCGCTACGCCGCGCTGCTGTCGGTGGCGACCGGCTGCGGGGCCGAGCTGTCGGATTACGCGGCGTTGTCGGAGCATCCGCGCGCGCGCGCTTGGAGCGACCGCCACCGCGACGCCGCGGACTACCTGGCGGGCGGCGCGGCCGACCGCCTGCGGTTCCGGCCGCTGTCCGGAACCGCGCTGGTGCACCAGCCGTGCAGCGCGCGGCAACTGCCGGGAGATCCGGCGGCGCCGGCGGCGCTGCTGCGGCGGATTCCGGGGCTGACGGTGCGCGCGTGCGCGCAGCGCGATTGCTGCGGCGCGGGCGGGACGGCCATGTTCCGCCGCCCGGAGCAGGCGGCGGCGCTGGCCGACGGCATCGTGCGCGAGTTGGCCGGCGGCGGCGCGCGCTGGCTGGTCACCGCCAACATCGGCTGCGCCCTGCACCTGCGCCGGGCGGCCGCCCGGGCGGGGTTGGCGGCGGAAGTGCTGCACCCGCTGAACCTGCTGCGCCGGCAGCTGGAGGAGGGGGCCGGTGCGCAGGCTTGACTGGCGCGATCAGTTGCTGGGCGAGGCCGGGCGCTGGCTGGCCGCGGCCCGGCCGGCGGGCGGCGCGGACTATCCGGCCGGCGCGGCGGAGTCGCGCCTGAGCGAAGACGAGCGGCGGCGGGCGGCCGCCTGCATGCGGGTCAACCACGCCGGCGAGATCGCCGCCCAGGGCCTGTACCTGGGCCAAGCGCTGACCGCCCGCAGCGCGGCGACGCGCGCGCGGCTGCGCGGCGCGGCCGCGGCCGAGGCCGCGCACCTGCGCTGGTGCGAGCGGCGGCTGGCGGAGCTCGACGCGCGCGTCAGCCGGCTGACCCCGCTGTGGTACGCGGGCGCGGTGGCGATCGGCGCCGCGGCCGGCGCCGCCGGCGACCGGCGCAGCCTGGGCTTCGTGGCGGAGACCGAGCGCCAGGTCGAGGCGCATCTCGAATCGCATCTGGCGCGGCTGCCCGCCGCGGACGCGCGCAGCCGGCGCATCGTCGAGCGCATGCGCGCGGACGAGGCGCAGCACCGCCGGGACGCGCTGGCGGCGGGCGGGCGGCCGCCGCCGCCGCCGGTGCCCGCGCTGATGGCCGCGCTGGCGCGGGTCATGACCGGCACCGCGGGGCGGATCTGAAAAACCGATAGAAAACAAGCATTTCTTCGCTATTTCGGGAAGCGCTACGCCGCGGCGCCGGCGGCGTGCCTATCCCTTTGGTGTATATTCTCCGGCGGGCAAATCTATGCCTAATGGGGTACTTCGCTATGCCGCGCCGAACCGCCGCTTTCCGCTCCGGGTTCCGCCGGCCGGGCGGCGGGCCGCGGCCGTCATCCATGCGCGGCGCCGGTCCGCGTTTTTTCCGCCGACGGGACACCGGGCGCGCATCCGCTTGCGCGCGGCCGCCGGCCTCTGTTTGGAAAGGGGTTCGACAACAATGCCAACAAGGAACTTCATGCATCATGCGATCTTCCATTTCATCGTGCGCTGCCAGCAGGAGGAAGACCGCGATGCGCTGCGGCGACTCGGCCTGGAGGCGGAACTCGGGCCGCGCCTCGGCCGCCTGACGGCGGCCGAGACCAACCTGCTGGTCAGCGGCGCGGGGCGGTTCATCCGGCTCGAGTTCAAGGCGCCGGAGCTGCGCCGCGCCTACCGCCGGATGCTGGCGCTGGAGGAGCCGCCGGCGCCCGGCGCCAAGGAGGCGGATCTGTGCCGGGGCCTGTTCGCCTGCGTCGAGACCTTGTACCGGAAGAACGACCTCGACGGCCTGGCCGAACTCGGGCTGACGCCGCCGGACGCCGGCCTGGCCAGCACGCTGCCGGCCTCCTGCCTGCCGTCGCTCAGCCTGTTCTTCTGGGACTTCACGGACATCCGCCTCGAATCGAGCCGCGTCCAGCGGGCGATGGACGGCGCGGTCTCGACCTGCAGCTGGATGCGGCAGTGCGTCCAGCTGGTGCGCGCCGGGGCGCCGCGGGAACTGATGGTCCGCCACTTCAGCATGAGCCGCCGGGAATACGCCGAGGCGCGCCGCATGCACCGCAGCCTGGCCGAGACGGGCCGGCCGGCGCGGCTGACGGACGAGATGCAGCACCGCATCTACCAGGAGCTGGTGCGCCAGTACCGCCGGCACGGCGACAAGGCGGAGCCGCTGCGCTATCCGTCGTTCTTCCTCGACATCTACGAGAGCCTGGAGCGGCAGGTGCCGGTGCGGCAGATCTGGGCGCTGGCCCGGGCCTGGCTGGGGGGCGCGCGGCGGGGGCCGAACGGGAACGCGACCGCGGCGGAGCTTCAGGCCGCGGCGCGCAGGCCGATAATGACGCCGGCGTCGCGCAGCCCCGAGACGGCGGCGCGGCCGGCCGCGATCACCGCCGCCGGCGACCGCTGCGGCATGTCGGCGGCCATGGCCTCGAGCTGGGAGCGCAGCGGCGCCGAGGGCTGAGCTGCCAGCCGCTCGAGCAGGCGGGCGGCGCCCGGGCTGAGCTCGAGATGGCGCACCCGGTCCGGGCCGCGGTGCACCAGCAGGAAGGTGGGCGCGGCGGGCGGCGCGGCCGGGCGCCAGCCGGGGCGGATGCGGTGCACCGGCCAGGCGTAGGCGCGCAGCGCCCGGTGCGGGTTCAGCACCGCGGCGCAGTCCAGCGGGTCGGCGCCGTCCGGCGCGGGCGGCGCCGCGGGCGGCGCCTCGCCGTCGCGGGTGGCGACCTCGGTCCCGGTCCATTCGTAGTCCGCCAGCTCGGCCAGGAACGGCGGCTCGCCGGGCCGGGGCCCGCGCGCCGCGAGGAACTCGGCGAACTCCCGGCCGAAGCGGTGGAAGTAGGGGGTGCGGCAGGCGTGCTCGGCGTAGAACGAGCGCGCCAGCGCGGCCAGCGCGTCGGCGCCGAGCAGGCGGGCGAGCACCGGGAACGAGGCGCGGATCAGGTTGAGGACGTTGCGGAAGAACAACTCGCGGTAGACCCGCATGCGGCGCTCCTCGACGCCGGCCGGCGGCGGCCGGCGCTCCGGGTCGCGCAGGTGCGCGCAGAACTCCTCCTGCACGCGGCGGAAGCCGCCGGCCCCGCTCATGCGCGCGGCGCCGCGGCGCGGCTTTGGCAGTCGCGGATGCGGCCGACCTCCGCCAGCAGCCGCTCGGCGGGCGGGAAGCCGGAGTCGCGCTCCAGCAGCGTCGGCAGCGGCCCGAAGCGGGCGTAGGCGGCGTCGAGCAGCGCCCACACCGGCTCGATCACGTCCGCGCCGTGGGTGTCGACGATCAGGTCTTCCGCCTCGCGGCGGTGGCCGGCGATGTGGCAGTAGGCGACGCGCGCCGGCGGCAGCGCGTCCAGGTAGGCCTGCGGGTCGTAGCCGTGGTTGACCGCGTTCACGTAGACGTTGTTGACGTCCAGCAGCAGCAGGCAGTCGGCCTCCTCGAGCACGGCGCGCACGAAGTCGATCTCGTCCATCTCCCGTCCCGGGGCGGCGTAGTAGGAA
The DNA here is from genome assembly GCA_965242985.1 of uncultured candidatus Poriferisulfidus sp. GTDB lineage: Bacteria > Pseudomonadota > Gammaproteobacteria > Poriferisulfidales > Poriferisulfidaceae > Poriferisulfidus. Next base: position 728,557 of record OZ251520.1, read on the forward strand.
ACGTTTTCGACCGCGATCCGGCGCCGCAGCAGTTCCTGCGCGCGGCGGATGCGCGCCGCCGTGTGGCGGACCGCCTCCGCGGTGAAGGGGATCGGCGCCAGGTCGTACAGCTGGCCGCCCGCGGCGCAGTAACTCAGGTGCTCGCTGTAGAGCGGCGCCCGGTAGCGGTCGAGAAAGCCGCCGATGTCGCGCAGCAGCTCCTCGTCCAGCGGGTCCGGCCCGCCGAGCGACAGCGACAGGCCGTGGGCGGCGACCGGGTAGCGCTCGGCCAGCCGCTCGAAGCGCGGCTTCAGCGTCCCGCCCAGGCCGATCCAGTTCTCCGGCGCGACCTCGAGGAAGTCGATGGCGCCGTCGGCGAACCCCAGGAACGGCTCCAGCAGGGCGCGGCGCAGGCCGAGCCCGGCGCCGCGCAGCGCGGCCTCAGCCATCGCCGGCGCGGCGCTTGATCCAGTAGTCCAGACTCAGGTAGCGGCCGCCGCCGTGGAAGAACAGCACCAGCAGCATGAGGAAGTAGGTGGCGGCGAACTCGATGCCGTTGTTGAGCACCGCGAACGAGCCGTGCTCGGTCAGCCAGGCGTAGTCGCCCTCCTCGCGCAGGATCTGCTTCGCCACCTGCAGCCGCTCGACGGCCGCGACGGTGCGCTCGGTGGCGAAGAAGCCGCCGCCCGCGGCGATCGCCAGCCAGCCGTTGTGCCAGTGCACGGTCGCGGCCGCCACCGCCATGGTCGCCAGTAGCGGGAGCGAGGCCAGCCGCACGGCCAGCCCGAGCAGCAGCAGGATGCCGCCGAAGAACTCGGCCCAGCCGGCCAGCGCCGCTAGCAGCGCGGGCGCCGGCAGGCCGAGCGAGTGCTCGAACCAGGCCACCGTGCCGGCGTTCGGCAGCAGGCTCGGCAGATCCAGCTTGCGGGCGCCGGCCTCGATGAAGATCGGCGCCAAGTACAGGCGCAGCAGCAGCGGCGCCAGGAAGTCGGCCGCGCGGGCGCGGTCCAGCCAGCGGCGCGAGCGGCCGGCGAGGCCGCGGATCATGCCGGCGCGCCCGGCGGGCGGAGGGCCATCGCGCCCGCCTCAGCGCTCAGCCGTCGCCGCCGCACTTGCCCTCGCCGCACTGGCCTTCGGCCGGCTTATCGCCGTCGCCGCCGCATTTGCCCTCGCCGCACTTGCCTTCGCCGCATTGGCCCTCGGCGGGCGCGGCGTCGTCGTCGCGCGGACAGGGTTCTTTTTCGCCGTCCTCCGCGCCGCCGTGGCTGTCGGCCACCATGTAGCCGCGGGAAAGCTCCGTGATGCGGAACGGGTCGTCGGCCGCCAGCGCGGCGGGGCCGGCCAGCGCGCCGCCGAGGGCGGTGGCGCCCAGGGCGAGGGCGAAGGGGTTGAGTTTGTTCTCGGGCATGGGATTTCTCCTTTCGGGTTGCGGGAATGCGGCGCGGGGGCGCCGGGCGTGGGACGCGCGCCGGCGGGGGAAGTTCCCGCAATGCTCGTCCGCGCCAAGCACTATAGCCGTTCCGCGCCGCGCCGTCAAAAGCGCCGGGCGGGGCGGCCTAGAAAGTCAGCCGCAGTTTCGCCGCCGCGCCGAACTCCGGCGACGCCGCCGGGTCGTGTTCCGGCTCCAGCCGCAGGTAGCCGCCGATCGCCAGCGCCGCGCCCGGCGCGGCCTCGGCCTCGTACGCCAGCTGCAGCCGCAGTTCTCGCCCGCGCGGGGTGAGGCTCACCCGGTGCCGCGTGTAGGCGACCACGCCGTCGGCGGGTTCGCGGTCCGGCACGTCCACCTGCAGCGCCGCGCCGCGCGCCCGGAACGGCGACGAGGCGGTGAGCGTCAGCCGGTCCGCGCGCCGCCACAGGTCCAGCCACTCGCCGCCGAGGGCGAACGCCTCGCCGCGCAGCCCGCTCCAGCCGGCGACCAGCGTGCCGGCGTCGGCCGCGGCCGCCCGCGTCCAGCCGCGGCTCAGGCCGCCGAACAGGGTCAGGCGGCCGAAGCGGCGCTCGGCGCTCAGCGCGAGGAAGTCGGTGGCCGCGTCGGCGAAGCCGCCGAAGGCGCCGCCGCCGCGCGCGCCGAGCAGGGAGCCGCGCTCGCGCAGCAGGCCGAAGCGCGCGCCCAGGGTCAGCGCGTCGCCGACGCGCCGCGCGGCGCCGAACGAGGCCAGCCGGGCGCGGCCGCCGCCGAAGTAGCCCGAAGAATCTTTGCCGGCGAAGTCCAGCCGCGTGCGCGGGTCCAGGTCCCAGACCGCGCCGAGCTCCGCGCCGGAGCCGGCCAAGGCCGCGAACGGGCCGGCGGCGAAGCCGTCATGCAGCGGCGCGCGCGCCAGCCGCCGGGCGACGAAGTCGCCGGAGGCGCCGGCCGCGCCGAAACCGCGGCCGAACGTCAGCCACAGTCCCGGCGCCGCCCGCGCCCGCAGGCGATAGGCGCCGAGTTCGCTTTCCTCGTCGCGCAGGTCTCGGTATGGGTCCTCTTTCGGCGAGGCGAACTCGATCGCGGTGTCTTCGCCGAGCCGCGCCTCGGTCCAAGCGCCGCCGAGCGAGGCCAGGAACTCCTCCATCGCGCGCGCCGCGGTGCGGCGCTCGCGGCGCTCGCGGAACGCGGGGTTCAGGTCGTGCAGGAACGGGAAGCCCTGGGTGTCGTAGACCACCGAGCCGGCCAGCGCCGAGCTCGGCCGCAGGCGGAAGCCCGGCGGCAGGTCGACGAAGCTCTGCCGCGTCGGCGCCAGGCGCCCGCCGGGCAGGACGGAGCTGGTGAAGCCGACCGGGTTCATCGCCGCGCCGAGGTCGAGCATGCCGTGGCCGTAGATGTCGGAGAGGCCGGTGACGGGGTCGTAGTTCCCGTTGGCGGCGTCGATCTGGCGGGCGGTGGTGAGCAGCCGCTCGACCACCTGCGCGCCGGTCTTGTTCGGGAACGCGGCCCAGACCGCCGCCGCCGCGCCGGCGACCATCGGCGTGGCGTAGGAAGTGCCGGCGACGGTGGCGTAGCCGCTGGGAGTGCTGAAGCCGTACCGGCCGTCGGTGGTGCGGACCTCGTTGCCGACCGCGAACATGCAGTAGCGCTTGACGGCGCCGCAGGCGCTGCTGAAGAGCGCCCGCCGCCGGCCGAGGTTGCTCGTCGCGCCGACCGCGATGGCGTTGCCGGCGATGCCGTCGTCCGCCGCCAAGGACGCCTGCAGCCCTTCCGGCTCGCTGCGGCCCCGGTTGCCGGTGCCGCCGACGATGATGCGGCCGGCGGCGGCGAGGATCTTCATGCCTTTCGTGAAGCTTTCGGCATGGCTGGTCACGTTGAGACTCAGGTTCACGATGTGGGAACTGCCCGCGGGCGAGTCGTCGGCGGTGCGGCCGCCCACCTCTTGGGGTCGTCCCGCCGCCGACGCCAGGATGGCGCCGATTTCGCCGCCGCCGCCCGCCTGCGTGAAGCCGACGATGTTGGCGTTGTACGCGACGCCGTGCATGCCCACGCCGTTGCGCCGCGCCGCGGCGACGCCGGCCACGCGCGTGCCGTGCGCGATGCCTGCGCTGTGTCCGTTGAGGGAGATCGCGCCCTGCAGGTCCGGATGGCCGGTGTTGGTGGCGGTGTCGACGTCCAGCGTGTCGTCGACGATGGCGATGGTCCGGCCGCCGCCGCCCGGCGCGCCCATGGTGCGGGCGGCGTAGCCCTCGGCCGCGTTGATGTGCACCAGATGGTGGCCCGCGAAGTACTCTTCGTTCAGCCATGAATCCGCGTTGCCCGGGTTGGACGGCTGCAGGGTCTCGGCCGGGTAGCGCGAGCCGCTGGGCGGCGAGGTCCATGCGCGGACCGTGGCGACCGCGGCATGAGAGGGCGGGGTCGGGGTGACGGTGCGCTCCGCCGACGGCAGTTCGGCGCCGCCGGACGGCACGGCGACCACGCGGAACGAGTACGGCCGGCCCGCGACCAGGCCGGTGATGGTGTGGCTGGTGCCGGTGACGGCGGCCTCCCGGTCGTCGTCGTCGTACGCCTGCTCGCTGGTGCGCCACTGCACCTTGTAGCTGGCCGCGCCCGGCGCCGCCGACCACGACACGTTCAGCGCCTGCACCGCCGCGGTCGCGCCGACGCCCGCGGGCGCCCCGGCCGGCACCGCGTAGGTGGGCCGCCCCTCCACGTCGCCGGATGGCAGATTGTCGCCGGGGTCGGTCGGCACGGTGAGCACCCGGACCTGGTACCTCTTGAACGCCTCCAGGCCGGTGATGGTGTGGGTGGTGCCCGCGGTGACGTCGGCTTCGCGGCTGCTGCCGTACGCCTCGCTGCCGGACTTCCACTGCACCTTGTAGCTGGCCGCGTTCCGCGCCGCCGACCACGACACCCGCAGCCCGTTCGCCAGCGCCTCCGCGGTGACTCCCGCGGGCGCCGCCGCCGCGTTCAGGGAGGTGGGCGTCCCCGCCGCGTCGGGCGACGGGAGATTCTCGCCGCCGGTTGATTCGTTGACCACCCGGACCGTATACGGCCGGTTCGGGATCAGGCCGGAGATCGTGTGGCTGGTGCCGGTGACGAAAGCGCGCCGGCTCGGGCTGTAGCGCTCGCTGCCGGACTTCCACTGCACCCAGTAGCGCCCGGCGCTCGGCGCCGGCGACCACGACACCTGCAGGCCGTTCACCACGGCTTGCACGCTGATCCCGGCGAGTCTCTTCGCCAACGCCCCGCTCGCATCGGCGGACGGCTGCGGGGCGCCGCCGTCGGCCGGGACGGCGAACACGCGAAACGTGAATTCCAAGTCGTCCTGTCCGACCAGGGGCTCGTGGTAATAGCCGTAGTCATATGCCGGAACGCCGTACCTCTCCTCGATGACGGCTTCGCGGCTGCTCTCGTACGTCTCGTCGCCGGACTTCCACTGCACCCGGTAGCGGCTCGCGCCCATGACTTCCGACCACACCACGGTCAGTCCCCCCGTGGCGGACAAGACTCGCACGTCCGTCGGCGCCGCGGGCGGCGGCGGCGCTGGCGGCGGCTGCTGCATGCCGCTGCCGGGATCATCCCCGCTTCCGTCTCCGGCATCGGGCGCCGGAGCCGGCGGTTGCGCGCCGCCGCCGGGGTCGGACCCGGGGTCGGGCGCGGGTGCGGGGTTCGTCGGCGAGGGTTCCGCGCCGCCGGGCCCGCGATCGGGCATTCGGGTCGTGGTGGGCGGGGGCGGGGACGGGTCTTGCTCCGCGCCGCCGGCGTCGCTTCCGCCCCCGCCGCCGCCACATGCGGACAGCGCGAGCGCGAGCAAGGCGGCGCCGGCTAAGCGCCGGTACAGCGCAGTCTCACGGGGGGGGGGGGGGCAAAACTGGAAAAGGGGCATCGCCGCATCCGTTACGGCATGTTTCAGCCCTCTCTTGCGGGCGGAATATAGCACAGGGCCGGGGGAATCGCCGCCGCGGCTCAGCCCTTGTCCGGCCATTCGCACAGGTCGGCGATGACGCACGCGCCGCACTTCGGGCGGCGGGCGGTGCAGGTGTAGCGGCCGTGCAGGATCAGCCAGTGGTGCGCGTCCCGGCGGAACTCCTCGGGCACCCGCCGCATCAGCCCGTCCTCGACCGCGCGCGGGGTCTTGCCGGGCGCCAGCCCGGTGCGGTTGCCGACCCGGAAGATGTGGGTGTCGACCGCGATCACGGGCGCGCCGAACGCGGTGTTGAGGATCACGTTGGCGGTCTTGCGGCCGACCCCCGGCAGCGCCTCCAGCGCGGCGCGGTCGGCCGGCACCCGGCCGCGGTGGCGCTCGAGCAGCGCCCGGCAGGTGGCGATGATGTGCTCCGCCTTGCTGTTGTGCAGGCCGATGGAGCGGATGTAGGGCGTGAGCCCGGCGACGCCCAGGGCGAGCACGGATTTCGGCGCGCGGGCGCGCGCGAACAGCTTGCGCGTGGCCTTGTTGACCGCGACGTCGGTGCACTGCGCGGAGAGGATCACCGCCACCAGCAGCTCGAACGGCGTGCGGTAGCGCAGCTCGGTGGCCGGCCGCGGCCGCTCGGCGCGCAGCCGCCGGAACAGTTCGGCGCGCCGGGCCGGCTTCATCCGCCGCGGGCCCGGAACGCCGCGTGCGCCTGCGCCAGCTGCTCGCGGCGCGCCGCGGCGCGCCGCTCGAGGCGTCGCCGCCGCCGCCGGACGCGGTCACGGGCGCGCTGCCGGTAGGCGCGGTCGCGCGGCGGATGCGCGGGGTCGGCCGCGGGCAGGATGCAGTCCACCGGGCAGGCCGGCAGGCACTTTCCGCAGTCCGTGCACAGGTCCGGCAGCACCACGTGATTGCGCCGCGCCAGCCCGGCGATGGCGTCGAACGGGCAGGCCGGGAGGCAGCGCGCGCAGCCGACGCAGCGCGCCGCGTCGATCCGCACCACCGCGGCCGCGCCGCTCACCGCACGCGCTGGCCCGGCGCCGCGCCCGCGTCGACCGTCAGCAGCGCCGCCCGTCCGCCGTCGCCGCCGGCGGCCAGGATCATGCCCTCGGAGACGCCGAAGCGCATCTGCCGCGGCTTCAGGTTGGCGACCACCACCACCAGCCGGCCCTGCAGCTCTTCCGGCGCGTACGCGCCGCGGATGCCGGCCAGCACCTGGCGGCGGGAATCGCCCAGGTCCAGCTCCAGGCGCAGCAGGCGGTCGGCGCCGGCCACGGCCTCGGCCCGCGCCACCCGCGCCACGCGCAGGTCGAGCTTGGCGAAGTCCTCGTGGGAGACGGTCGCGGCGGCGGCCGCGGCGCCCGCGTCCGTCTCCGCGCCGGCGGCGGCTTCTTTGGTCATGGCGGTCACCTGTTTCGGGTCGAGTCGGGTCAGCAGCGGCGCGAACGGCCGGACGGCGCGGTCGAGCAGGGGTTCGGGCGCGGCGGTCCACGCCAGCTCGCCGGCGTCCAGCCAGGCCTCGCCGCGCGCCGCCAGCCCCGGCAGCGCCGGCTTCAGGTACAGCGCCAGCAGGCGGTACAGGTTGACGCCCAGGGTGCAGACCGCGTGCGCCTCGCCGCGGGTCGCGGCGGCGCGCGCGAGCTCCCAGGGCCGGCGCTCGTGCACGTAGCGGTTGGCCTCGTCCGCCAGGCGCATGATCTCGCGCATCGCCGCGGAGTAGCGCCGCGCCTCGTAGTGCGCGGCGACCGCCTCGCCGGCGGCGGCGGCCGCGGCGTACAGCTCCGGCCGGTCCAGGCGCGGCCCCAGGCGGTGCTCGAACTGCTTGTCGAGGAAGCCGGCGCAGCGGCTGGCGAGGTTGACCGCCTTGCCGACCAGGTCGCTGTTGACGCGGGCGACGAAGTCGTCGAGGTTGAGGTTCAGGTCGCTGATGTCGGGGCCGAGCTTGGCGGCGAAGTAGTAGCGCAGGTATTCCGGGTCGAGGTGGTTGAGGTAGGTGCGCGCCTCGAGGAAGGTGCCGGTGGACTTGGACATCTTCTGGCCGTTGACGGTGAGGAAGCCGTGGCACCAGACCGCGGTGGGCGCGCGATGGCCGGCGCCGTGCAGCAGCGCCGGCCAGAACAGGGTGTGGAAGTAGGCGATGTCCTTGCCGATGAAGTGGTGCAGCTCGACCTCCGAGTCCGGCGCCCAGACCTCCTCGAAGTCGAGCCCGCGCTCGGCGCACAGGCGGGCGTGGCTCGCCATGTAGCCGATCGGCGCGTCCAGCCACACGTAGAAGTACTTGCCCGGCGCGTCCGGGATGCCGAAGCCGAAGTAGGGCGCGTCGCGGCTGATGTCCCAGTCGCGCAGCCCGGCGGCGAACCACTCGTCGAGCTTGTTGCGGATCTCGTCCTGCACCCGGCCCGGCGCGGCCCACTCGCGCAGGAAATCGGCGAAATCGGCCAGCCGGAAGAAGAAGTGCTCGGTGTCGCGCAGCACCGGCGCGGCGCCGCTGAGCGCCGAGCGCGGGTTCTTCAGCGCGGTCGAGTCGTAGCTCGCGCCGCAGGCCTCGCAGGCGTCGCCGTACTGGTCGGCGGCGCCGCAGGCCGGGCATTCGCCGCGCAGGTAGCGGTCCGACAGGAACAGCCCGGCGCTTTCGTCGTAGTACTGCCGGATGGCGCGCCGCTCGATGTGGCCGGCGTCGCGCAGCCGGCGGTAGAGGCCGGCGGACAGTTCGCGGTTCTCCTCGCTGTGGGTGCTGTGGTAGCAGTCGAAGGCGATGCCGAAGTCGGCGAAGTCGCGGCGGTGCGCGGCGCCGATCTCCTCGATCAGCGCCTCCGGCTCCAGGCCGCGGCGGCGCGCCAGCAGCATGATCGGCGTGCCGTGCGCGTCGTCGGCGCAGACGTACGCGCAGTCGTGCCCGCGCAGGCGCTGGAAGCGGGCCCAGATGTCGGTCTGGATGTACTCGACCAGGTGGCCCAGGTGGATGGGGCCGTTGGCGTAGGGCAGGGCGCTGGTGACGAGGATGCGGCGGCGGGCGGACATGGGCGGCGGGGACGGGCGCGGGCGCATTGTACCGTCCGCCCGCGGCGGCGCCCGGCGGCGAGGGCGTACAATTGGCGCACGCATCCAACCGTCCCGCCCGCCGCGGGCAGGAGCAGGCGCCCATGCCGCCGAGCGAAGAACAGATCAGGGAAGCCCTCAAGGAGGTGCAGGATCCGGCCACCGGCGTCGACCTGGCGGCCGCGGGCGCGGTGCGCGAGGCCGCGGCCGACGGCGACGCGGCGCGGGTGGCGGTGCGCCTGGGCTATCCGGCGAAGAGCCTGCGCGCGCAGCTGGCGGCCGAGGTCGAGGCCTGCCTGCTGCGGCTCGACGGCGTCCGGCGCGCCGAGGTCGATGTCGGCTGGGAGATCGAGGCCCGCTCGGTGCAGAAGAACCTCAAGCCGATGCAGAACATCAAGAACGTGCTGGCGGTGGCCTCCGGCAAGGGCGGCGTGGGCAAGTCCACCACCGCGGTCAACCTGGCGCTGGCGCTGTCGGCGGAGGGCGCCGTCGTCGGCGTGCTGGACGCCGACATCTACGGCCCCAGCCAGCCGCGCATGCTGGGCGTCTCCGGGCAGCCCGATTCGCAGGACGGCAAGAGCCTGGAGCCGATGATGAACCACGGCCTGCAGGCGATGTCGATCGGCTTCCTGATCGACGAGGAGACGCCGATGATCTGGCGCGGCCCGATGGTGACCCAGGCGCTCGAGCAGTTGCTCAACGACACCCGCTGGCGCAACCTGGACTACCTGGTGGTGGATCTGCCGCCCGGCACCGGCGACGTGCAGCTGACCCTGGCGCAGAAGATCCCGGTCAGCGGCGCGCTGATCGTCACCACGCCGCAGGACATCGCGTTGCTGGACGCGCGCAAGGGCCTGAAGATGTTCCGCAAGGTCGAGGTGCCGGTGCTCGGCGTGGTCGAGAACATGAGCCTGCACATCTGCGGCCAGTGCGGCCACGAGGAGCCGATCTTCGGCTCCGGCGGCGGCGAGCGCCTGGCGCGGGAGAGCGAGGTGGAGCTGCTCGGCCAGCTGCCGCTCGACCGGCGCATCCGCGAGGAGACCGACGGCGGCGCGCCGACCGTGGCGGCGGACCCGGACGGGCGCATCGCCGAGCTGTACCGCGGCATCGCCCGGCGCGCCGCGGCCAAGCTGGCGCAGCAGGCGCGCGACTACAGCGCCAAGTTCCCGCGCATCGTCATCCAGAACGACTGAGGTGGGCGTCAAACCGGACCGCTGGATCCGGCGCATGGCGGCGGCCGGCATGATCGAGCCGTTCGAGCCCGGGCAGGTGCGCCGCCTGGACGGCCGCCCGGCGGTGTCCTACGGCACCTCCAGCTACGGCTACGACATCCGCTGCTCGACGCACTTCAAGATCTTCACCAACATCAACTCGGCGGTGGTCGACCCCAAGGCCTTCGCCGCCGACGGCTTCGTCGACTACGAGGGCGACAGCTGCATCATCCCGCCCAACTCCTTCGCCCTGGCCAGCACCGTCGAGTACCTGCGCGTGCCGCGCTCGGTGCTGGCGGTGTGCCTCGGCAAGTCCACCTACGCGCGCTGCGGGATCATCGTCAACGTGACGCCGCTGGAGCCGGAGTGGGAGGGGCACGTGACGCTCGAGTTCTCCAACACCACGCCGCTGCCGGCCAAGGTGTACGCCAACGAGGGGGTCGCCCAGCTGGTGTTCTTCGAGGCCGACGGCGAGTGCGAGACCTCGTACGCGGACCGCGGCGGCAAGTACCAGCGGCAGCAAGGCGTCACCCTGCCGCGCGCCTGATGCTGCGGCGCCTGGCGGTGCTGGCGGTCGGCTCCTGCGTGACGCTGGCCGGGGTGGTGATGCTGTTCACGCCGGGGCCGGCGGTGCTGGTGATCCCGCTCGGGCTGGCGATCCTGGCGCGCGAGTTCGCGTGGGCGCAGCGCCTGCTGGAGCGCTTCCGGAGCGCCGCGGCGCGGCGCGGCCGGGAGGCCCGCGGCTGGTGGCGGCGGCGGCGCGACCCCGGCTGAGGCGGCCGCCGTGCGCGCCGTTCAGAGCAGCAGCAGCGTGCCGAGGGCCAGGAAGACGACGAAGCCGACCACGTCGGTGATGGTGGTGAGCGCCACGCTCCCGGCCAGCGCCGGATCGATGCCGGCGCGCTTCAGCGCCGGCGGCAGCAGCACCCCGGCGAACGCCGCGAACACGAGGTTGGCGGTCAGCGCCAGCGCCAGCGTCGCGCCGATCAGCCAGTCGCCGAACCACAGCCCGGCGGCCAGCGCCACCACGCCGCTCCACAGCAGGCTGTTGAGCAGGCCGACCGCGAGCTCCTTGCCGAGCAGGGCGCGCATGTTCTGCCACCCGACCTGGCCGAGCGCCAGGCCGCGGATGACCAGCACCAGGGTCTGGCTGCCGGCGACGCCGCCCATGCTGGCGACCACCGGCATCAGCACCGCCAGCGCCACCACGCGCTCCAGGGTGTCCTCGAACAGGCCGATCGCGGCCGCGGCGAGGAACGCGGTGACCAGGTTGACGCCGAGCCACACCGCGCGCCGGCGGGACGCCGGCAGCACCGCGTCGAACAGGTCCTCGTCCTCGCTCAGGCCCACGTAGCTGTGCAGGGCGCCGGCGCCCTCGTCGCGGATCACGTCGACCACGTCGTCGACCGTGATGCGCCCGAGCAGCAGGCTGCGCTCGTCGACCACCGCCGCCGACACCAGGTCGCGGTCCTCGAAGATCGCGGCCACCACGCGCGCCGGCATGTCCGCCAGGATCGGCGGCGTCACGGTCTCCATCGCCTCGCCGACCAGGGTCTCCGGGCCGCGCAGCAGCAGGGCGCTGATCGGCAGCACCCCGAGGTAGTGCTCGAAGCGGTCGACCACCATCAGCACGTCGGTGTGGTCCGGGATGTCGCCGCGCCGGCGCAGGTAGCGGAACACCACTTCCAGGGTCACGTCGGCGCGCACCGTGATCACGCTGGTGTCCATCAGGCCGCCGGCGGTGTCGCGCTCGTAGGTGAGCACCGATTCCAGCCGCTTGCGGTAATGCTGGTCCATGTCGCTCAGCACCCGCGCGCTGACCGCCTCCGGCAGGTCGACCAGCAGGTCGGCCAAGTCGTCGACCTCGAGGCCCTCGGCGGCCGCCACCAGCGCGCCTTCGTCCATCTCGCCGATCAGCGAGGCGCGCACCTCGTCGCCGACCTCCAGCAGCACCTCGCCGTCGTGTCCGCGGTCGAGCATGTCCCAGAGGACGAAGCGCTGCGCGCGCGGCAGCGATTCCAGCAGCTGCGCGGTCTCGGCCGGGTGCAGCGCGCGCACCATGCGGCGCGCCGACTGCATGGCCCCGGATTGCAGCGCCGCGGTCAGCGCCCGCACCCGGGCGTTCGGCGTCTCAGCGGCGGGCTGGGTCATGGCGGCGTCCGGGGCGGCGGCGCGCCAAGTGTACAGGTTCCGGCGCGCGGAACGCGCGGCCGGGCTCCCGCCGGGCGGGCGGGGCGGTCTAGAAGTCCAGCTGCAGTTTCGCCGCCGCGCCGAACTCCGGCGACGCCGCCGGGTCGTGCTCCGGCTCCAGCCGCAGATAGCCGCCGATCGCCAGCGCCGCGCCCGGCGCGGCCTCGGCCTCGTACGCCAGCTGCAGCCGCAGCTCCCGCCCGCGCGGGGCGAGGCTCACCCGATGCCGCGTGTACGCGACCACGCCGTCGGCGGGCTCGCGGTCCGGCACGTCCACCTGCAGCGCCGCGCCGCGCGCCCGGAACGGCGACGAGGCGGCGAGCGTCAGCCGGTCCGAACGCCGCCACAGATCCAGCCATTCGCCGCCGAAGGCGAACGCGTCGCCGCGCAGCCCGCTCCAGCCGGCGACCAGCGTGCCGGCGCCGGCCGCGGCCGCCCGCGTCCAGCCGCGGCTCGCGCCGCCGAACAGGGTCAGGCGGCCGAAGCGCCGCTCGGCGCTCAGCTCGAGGAAGTCGGTGGCCGCGTCGGCGAAGCCGCCGAAGGCGCCGCCGCCGCGCGCGCCCAGCAGGGAGCCGCGCTCGCGCAGCAGGCCGAAGCGCGCGCCCAGGGTCAGCGCGTCGCCGACGCGCCGCGCGGCGCCGAACGACGCCAGCCGGGCGCGGCCGCCGCCGAAGTAGCCCGAAGCATCCTTGCCGGCGAAGTCCAGCCGCGTGCGCGGGTCCAGGTCCCAGACCGCGCCCAGTTCCGCGCCGGAGCCGGCCAAGGCCGCGAACGGGCCGGCGGCGAAGCCGTCATGCAGCGGCGTTCGCGCCAAGCGGCGGGCGACGAAGTCGCCGGAAGCGCCGGCCGCGCCGAAGCCGCGGCCGAGCGTCAGCCACAGCCCCGGCGCCGCCCGCGCCCGCAGGCGATAAGCGCCGAGCTCGCCCTCCTCGTCGCGCAGGTCCCGGTGCGGGTCTTCTTCCGCCGAGGCGAACTCGACCGCGATGCCCTCGCCGAGCCGCGCCTCGGTCCAGGCGCCGCCGAGCGAGGCCAGGAACTCCTCCATCGCGCGCGATGCGGTGCGGCGCTCGCGGCGCTCGCGGAACGCGGGGTTCAAGTCGTGCAGGAACGGGAAGCCCTGGGTGTCGTAGACCACCGAGGCGGCCAGCGCCGTGCTCGGCCGCAGGCGGAAGCCCGGCGGCAGGTCGACGAAGCTCTGCCGCGTCGGCACCAGGCGGCCGCCGGGCAGGACGGAGCTGGTGAAGCCGACCGGGTTCATCGCCGCGCCGAGGTCGAGCATGCCGTGGCCGTAGATGTCGGACAGGCCGGTGACGGGATCGTAGTTCCCGTTGGCGGCGTCGATCTGGGACGCGGTGGTGAGCAGCCGCTCGACCACCTGCGCGCCGCTCTTGTTCGGGAAGGCGGCCCAGACCACGGCCGCCGCGCCGGCGACCATCGGCGCGGCGAAGGAAGTGCCGGCGACGGTGGCGTAGTCGCCGGGAGTGCTGAAGCCGTACCGGCCGTCGGTGGTGCGGACCTCGTTGCCGACCGCGAACATGCAGTAGCGCTTGACGGCGCCGCAGGCGTTGCTGAAGTGCGCCCGCCGCCGGCCGAGGTTGCTCGTCGCGCCGACCGCGATGGCGTTGCCGGCGATGCCTTCCTCCGCCACCAGGGAGCCCTGCAGCGTATCCGGCGTGCTTTGGCCTCGGTTGCCGGCGGCGGTGACGATGATGCGGCCGGCGCCGGCGGCGATCTTCATGCCTTTCTTGAAGCTCTCGGCGTGTTCCGTCACCTTGAGACTCAGGTTCACGATGTGGGAGCTGCCCGCGGGCGAGTCGTCGGCGACATGGCCGCCCACCTCTTGGGGCCGTCCCGCCGCCGACGCCAGGATGGCGCCGAGTTCGGCGCGGGTCGCCAGCGTGAAGCCGACGATGTTGGCGTTGTACGCGACGCCGTGCATGCCCGCGCCGTTGCGCCGCGCCGCGGCGACGCCGGCCACGCGCGTTTCATGCGCGAAGTCCAACTGATGTCCGTTGAGGGCGATCGCGCCCTGCAGGTCCGGGTGGCCGGTGTTGGTGGCGGTGTCGACGTCCAGCGTGTCGCCGACGACGGCGATGGTCCGGCCGCCGCCGCCCGGCTCGCCCATGGTGCGGGCGGCGTAGCCCGCGGCCGCGTTGATGTGCGCCAGATGAATGCCGCGGAAGTATTCCTCGGTCAGCCATTCGCCCGCGTCGCTCGGGTCGGACGGCTGCAGGGTCTCGGCCGGGTAGCGCGAGCCGCTGGGCGGCGAGGTCCACGCGCGGACCGTGGCGACCGCGGCGTGCGAGGGCGCGGTCGGGGTGGCGGTGCGCTCCGCCGACGGCAGTTCGGCGCCGCCGGACGGCACGGCGACCACGCGGAACGAGTACGGCCGGCCCGCGACGAGGCCGGTGATGGTGTGGCTGGTGCCGGTGACGGACGCTTCCCGGTCGTCGTCGCCGTACGCTTGTTCGCTGGCGCGCCACTGCACCTTGTAGCTGGCCGCCCCCGCCGCCGCCGTCCACGACACGTTCAGCGCCCGCGTCGCCGCGGTCGCGCCGACCCCCGTGGGCGCCCCGGCCGGCACCGCGTAGGTGGGCCGCCCCTCCACGTCGCCGGACGGCAGATTGTCGCCGGGGTCGGTCGGCACGGTGAGCACCCGGACCTGGTACCTCTTGAACGCCTCCAGGCCGGTGATGGTGTGGCTGGTGCCGGCGGTGACGTCGGCTTCGCGGCTGCTGCCGTACGCCTCGCTGCCGGACTTCCACTGCACCTTGTAGCTGGCCGCGTTCCGCGCCGCCGACCACGACACAAGCAGCCCGTTCGCCACTGCCTCCGCGGCGACTCCCGCGGGCGCCGCCGCCGCGTTCGGGGAGGTGGGCGTTCCCGCCGCGTCGGGCGACGGGAGATTCTCGCCGCCGGTCGCTTCGTTGATCACCCGGACCGTGTACGGCCGGTTCGGGGTCAGGCCGGAGATCGTGTGGCTGGTGCCGGTGACGAAAGCGCGCCGGCTCAGGCTGTAGCGCTCGCTGCCGGACTTCCACTGCACCCAGTAGCGCCCGGCGCCCGGCGCCGGCGACCACGACACCTGCAGGCCGTCCACCACGGCTTGCGCGCGGACTCCCGTGGGCCTCTTCGCCAGCGCCCCGCTCGCATCGGCGGACGGTTGCGGGGCGCCGCCGTCGGACGGGATGGCGAATACCCGGAACGTGAATTCCCGGTCGTCTTGCCCAACAGGGGGCTCGTAGTGATGGCCGTAGTCTATGCCGGATACGCCGTACCTCTCCTCGACAATGGCTTCGCGGCTGCCGTCGTACGGCTCGTCGCCGGACTTCCACTGCACCCGGTAGCGGCTCGCGCCCATGACTTCCGACCACGCCACGGTTAGTCCTCCCTGAGCGGACAAGACCCGCACGTCCGTCGGCGCCGCGGGCGGCGACGGTGCCGGCGGCGGCTGCATGCCGCTGCCGGGATTGTCTCCGCTTCCGTCTCCGGCATCGGGCGCCGGGGGCGGCGGTTGCGCGCCGCCGCCGGGATTGTTTCCGCTTCCGCCTCCGGCATCGGGCGCCGGGGGCGGCGGTTGCGCGCCGCCGCCGGGATTGTTTCCGCTTCCGCCTCCGGCATCAGGCACCGGCGGCGGCGGTTGCGCGCCGCCGCCGCCGCCTCCGCCGCATGCGGACAGCGCGAGCGCGAGCAGGGCGGCGCCGGCTACGGCGCTACCTTTCCGGCGCGGGGGAGGGGGGCAAGACTGGAAAGGGGGCATCAAAGCATCTGTTACGCAATGCTTCAGCCCTCTCTTCCGGCCGGAATATAGCACAGGGCCGGGGGAATCGCCGCCGGCCGCGGCCGCTCAGCCCTTGTCCGGCCATGGCGGAGTATCGAAGCGTCGGGGTCGGAGGCCGGACGGGGCGGTCTAGAAGTCCAGCCGCAGTTTCGCCGCCGCGCCGAACTCCGGCGACGCGGCCGGATCGTGCTCCGGCTCCAGCCGCAGGTAGCCGCCGACCGCCAGCGCCGCGCCCGGCGCGGCCTCGGCCTCGTACGCCAGCTGCAGCCGCAGTTCCCGCCCGCGCGGGGTGAGGCTCACCCGGTGCCGCGCGTACGCGACCACGCCGTCGGCGGGTTCGCGGTCCGGCACGTCCACCTGCAGCGCCGCGCCGCGCGCCCGGAACGGCGACGAGGCGGTGAGGGTCAGCCGGTCCGAACGCCGCCACAGGTCCAGCCACTCGCCGCCGAACGCGAGCGCCTCGCCGCGCAGCCCGCTCCAGCCGGCGACCAGCGTGCTGGCGTCGGCCGCGGCCGCCCGCGTCCAGCCGCGGCTCGCGCCGCCGAACAGGGTCAGGTTTCCGAAGCGTCGTTCGGCGCTCAGCTCGAGAAAGTCGGTGGCCGCGTCGGCGAAGCCGCCGAAGGCGCCGCCGCCGCGCGCGCCGAGCAGGGAGCCGCGCTCGCGCAGCAGGCCGAAGCGCGCGCCCAGGGTCAGCGCGTCGCCGACGCGCCGCGCGGCGCCGAACGAGGCCAGCCGGGCGCGGCCGCCGCCGAAGTAGCCCGAAGCATCCTTGCCGGCGAAATCCAGCCGCGTGCGCGGGTCCAGGTCCCAGACCGCGCCCAGCTCCGCGCCGGCACCGGCCAAGGCCGCGAACGGGCCGGCCGCGAAGCCGTCATGCAGCGGCGCGCGCGCCAGGCGGCGGGCGACGAAGTCGTTGGAAACGCCGGAAGCGCCGAAGCCGCGGCCGAGCGTGAGCGACAAATTTGGTAACAGTCGCGTCCGCAGGCGATAGGCGCCGAGCTCGCTGTCTTCGTCGCGCAGGTCCCGGTGCGGATCTTTCTCCGCCGAGGCGAACTCGACCGCGGTGTCTTCGCCGAGCCGCGCCTCGGTCCAGGCGCCGCCGAGCGAGGCCAGGAACTCCTCCATCGCGCGCGCCGCGGAACGGTGCGCGCGGTGCGCGCGGAACGCCGGGTTCAGGTCATGCAGGAACGGGAAGCCCTGCGTGTCGTAGACCACTGAATCGGCCAACGCCGAACTCGGCCGCAGACGGAAGCCCGGCGGCAGGTCGACGAAGCTTTGCCGCGTCGGCGCCCGGCGGCCGTCGGGCAGGGCGGAGCTGGTGAAGCCGACCGGGTTCATCGCCGCGCCCAAGTCGAGCTTGCCGTGGCCGTAGATGTCGGACAGGCCGGTTTCGGCGTCGTAGTTGCCGTTGGCGGCATCGACCTGGGACGCGGTGGTGAGCAGGCGCTCGACCACTTGCGCGCCGTTCTTGTTCGGAAACGCGGCCAAGACCACCGCCGCCGCGCCGGCGACCATCGGCGCGGCGTAGGAAGTGCCGGCGACGGAGGCGTAGCCGTGCGTGGTGCTGAAATACCGTCCGGTGGTGGTGTAGGTGAACTCGCCGGGCGCGAACAGGCAGTACGCCTTGACGGCGCCGCAGGCGCTGCTGCCGTTGCCGGGGCCGCCGTAGGACCGCGCCGTGCCGGCTGCGTTCAGTTCGCCGACCGCGATGGCGTGCCCGGCGATGCCCTCGTCCGCCACCGCCAGGGCCGGGTAGAGGTCCGGCTGGGAGTTGTAGGTGTTCCCGGCGGAGGCGACCATGATGCGCCCCGCGGCGGCGGCGATCTTCATGCCCGTGATGGTGCCGGCGGTGTTCCTGCGCGCGCCGAAACTCATGTTCGCCACGTGGGCGCTGCCGCGGGCAGAGTCGTCGGCGGTGTGGCCGCCGACTTCTTGGGGGCGCCCCGCGACGGACGCCAAGATGGCGCCGAGATCTGCGCGGTGGTCCTGTTGCACCGAGAAGCCGACGAGGTTGGCGTTGAATGCGACGCCGTGCATGCCCACGCCGTTGCGCCGCGCCGCGGCGACGCCGGCGACGCGCGTTTCGTGCGCGCCTGTGATGCCCCGCCCGTTGACGATGATCGAGCCCTGCAGATCCGGGTGGCCGGTGTTTTCGTTGGTGTCGGCGTCCAGCGTCTGTCCGATCACGGCGATGGTCTTGCCGCCGCCGCCCGGCTCGCCCATGGTGCGGGCGGCGTAGCCCGCGGCCGCGTTGATCGTGTCCAGCGCCACCGCGCAGGTGGAGCAGGTCGACGGTTTGATGGCGTTGTATTCGGCGGTCCGCCATGAAGCCGCGCTGCTCGGGTTGGACGGCTGCAGGGTCTCGGCCGGGTAGCGCGATCCGTCCGGTCGCGTCGTCCACGCGCGGACGGCGGTGGACGCACGGTGGGTGGGCGGCGTCGGCGAGGCGGTTTGCTCCGACGACGGCGCTTCGGCGCCGCCGCCGGCCGGGACGGCGAGCACCCGCACCGTGTACTGGCGGCCCGCGACGAGGCCGGAGATCGTGTGCATGGTGCCGGCGGCGACGGCGGCTTCCCGATCGGCGCCGTACGCCTGGGTGCCGGACTTCCACTGCACCTTGTAGTTGGCGGCGCCCGCGGCCGCCGACCACGAAACGGTCAGTCCCTGCACGGCGGGCGCCGCGGTTACGCCCGCGGGCGCTGCCGGCGCGGTCGGAGAGGGCTGCTGCGGCTGCGGCTCCGGTTCCGGCTGCGGTTGCGGTTCCGGCTGGGGCTGCGGTTGCGGCTGGGGCTGCGGCTGCGGTTGTGGTCCCGGTTGCGGTTCTGGTTCCGGCTGCGGTTGTGTTCCCGGTTCCGGTTGCGGCGAGGGCGGGCCCGAGGCGACAGGGGCGCTGGGTATGTTGATCCCTTCCTCTGACGGCGGGCCGGAGTCGCCGGCGGCGGAGACGGCGAACACCCGCACCGTGTATCTCTGTTCCGCGGTCAAGCCGGGGATCGTGTGCCTCGTGCTGGAGACGACGGCTTCCCGGTCGGCGCTGTACGTCTGGTCGCCGGACTTCCACTGCACCCGGTAGCGGACCGCGCCTGCGGCTTGTGTCCACGACACGACCAGTTGCTGCGTGGCGCTCCTGATTGCGATATCCGTTGGCGCTGCAGGCGCCGGCGCGCCGCCGCTGCCGGGCTCGGGTTCGATTTCCGGCTGGGGAGTCTTCGGGCGGGGCAGTTCCATGGCGCCGCCGCCGCTGCCCCCGCCGCCGCCGCACGCGGCCAGAACGAGCAGGAACAGGGTGGCCGCCGCCGGCGACAAGCGGCTCGTCCGGCGAGACGAACGCGGAACAAGGGCGCCGGTCATGAACTGGTCGTCAGCGAGATGCGGCAGAGAGACATTGCGCGGCATGCAAATGGCCCTCTCTAGGCGGAGTATAGCAACGGCGCCGGGGCCCGGGAGCGGGGCGGCCTAGACGCGCAGCCGCGGGTTCGCCGCCGCGCCGCGCTCAGGCGCGGTTCAGGTTCTCGACCAGGCCGTGGATCTGGTCCGGGTGCTCGCAGTGCAGGATCCGCTCGGCCTGCTCGCGCAGCTCCTCGGCCGAGGACTCGCGGATGATGCGCTTGATCTCCAGCAGGATGTTCGGGTGGGTGCTGAACTCGCGCAGGCCGAGGCCGACCAGCAACCGGGTCAGGCGCGGGTTGCTGGCCATCTCGCCGCACAGGCTGACCGGCTTGCCGGCCTTGCGCCCGGCGTGGATGGTGTGGTGGATCAGGAACAGCACCGCCGGGTGCAGCGGGTCGAACAGGTAGTTGACCTGGTCGTCCACGCGGTCGATGGCGAGGGTGTACTGGATCAGGTCGTTGGTGCCGATCGACAGGAAGTCCAGCTTGCTGGCGAAGGTGGCGGCCGCCAGCGCCGCCGCCGGCACCTCGATCATGCCGCCGATCTTGATCTCGGGGTCGTACTCCTCGCCGGCGTCGCCCAGCTCCCGCATGCACTGCTGGATCAGCTTCCGGCACTGCCGCAGCTCGGAGTCGTTGGTCAGCATCGGCAGCATCATCTGCACCGGGCCGTGCGCCGAGGCGCGCAGGATCGCCCGCAGCTGCGCCGAGAACTTCTGCTTGTCCTGCAGCGAGCGGCGGATGGCGCGCAGGCCGAGCGCGGGGTTCGGCGCGATCGCGCCCTGGTAGTCCGGGTCGAATTCCTTGTCGGCGCCGAGGTCCAGGGTGCGGATGGTCAGCGGCTTGCCGTCCAGCGCCGCCACCAGGTCGCGGTACACCTCGTACTGCTCCTCGGCGCCGGCCTGCGACTCGCGGTTCAGGTAGAAGAACTCGGTGCGGTACAGGCCGACGCCGCTGGCGCGCACCTCGTGCACGCTGGAGACCTCCTCGACCAGGTCGATGTTGCACTTCAGCGTGATGGCCTCCTCGTCGCGGGTGACGGCCGGCTCGTCGCGCAGCAGCAGCAGGCTCTCCATGTGCTCCTGCTCGCGCCGCTGGTAGCTGCGGTAGTGGTCGATCAGCCAGTCGCTGCCGGCGCACAGCAGGGTGCCGCCGTGGCCGTCGACCAGCAGGGTCTCATCGTCGCGCAGCAGCTCCGCCGCGTCGTGGATGCCGACCACCGCCGGGATGTTCAGGCTGCGGGCGAGGATCGCGGTGTGCGACATGGAGCTGCCGAACTGGGTCACGAACGCGGCCACGTTCTGGCTCTGGATCACCACCGTGTCGGCCGGGGTCAGGTCGTCGGCCACCACCACGCAGCCGGTCAGGTCGCGGCCCTGCATGGCGGGGGCGTCGTCGAGCAGGTTCTCCAGCACCTTCTTGATCACGTGCGAGACGTCGTTGCAGCGCGTGCGCAGGTAGGCGTCGTCCATCTTCATGAACTCGTCCACCAGCTGCACGCGGGTCTGCTCCAGCGCCCACTCGATGTTGCAGCGCTGGCTGCGCACCATCTCGCTCGGCATCTCCGTCAGCAGCGCGTCGTCGAGCATCAGCAGGTGGGCGTCGAGGAAGCTCTGCACCTCCTGGCTCATGGTCTCCGGCACCAGGCCGCGCACCTCGGTCAGCTGCGTCCGCGCCTGCTCGATCGCCTCGCCCAGGCGCGCCAGCTCCGGCTCGACCTGCTCCGGCGCCAGCTCGCGCTTGGCGATGTTGCCGCCGCTGCGCTTGAGCATGTGCACCCGGCCCTGGGCGGTGCCCCGGGAGACGCCGATGCCGTTGATGATCATGGGCATGGTTCGGCGCCCTCCCCGAAGCCCCCGGCGAACAGGTCCAGCAGCGCCTGCATGGCCTGCTCCTCGTCGTCGCCGTCGGCGAACAGCCGCACCTGCGTGCAGTGCGAGGCGGCCAGCATCATCACGCTCATGATGCTCTTGGCGTTGGCCCGCTTGCCCTCCTTCTCGATCTCCAGCTGGGCGCGGAACCCGCTCGCGGTGCCGACCAGCTTGGCGGCGGCGCGGGCGTGGATGCCGAGCTTGTTGACCACGGTCGCGGATTTTTCGATCATACTCAGTCTCCGGCTTCTGCGAGGATGCCCATGCGGGCGTTCAGCGCGATGCTGTCGGCCAGCTGGGCGTGGTTCTGCCGTTCGACGCTGAACAGCTTGAGCGCCATCGGCAGGTTCAGGCCCGACACCAGGCTGGCCGGCGCCGGGCCGTCCAGCAGCCGCTTGGCGATGTTGTGCGGCGTCGCGCCGCACAGGTCGGTGATGATCAGCAGGCCGCCGCCGCAGTCGAGGCCGTCGCGCAGCGCGCACAGCTCGGCGTAGGCGGCCTCCGGGTCGTAGTCGGTGGCCATGGCGTAGCAGGCGAGGTTGTCCGGCTCGGCGGCGAAGATCTGCGCCGCGGCGTCGATCAGCGCGCCGCCGATCGGGCCGTGCGTGACCACCAGCACGCCGACGGTCACGGCCGCGCCTCCTCCAGGTCGCGGTGGCGCACGGTGACCGCCAATTGCCGGTCGTCCGCCAGCGCCGCCGCCAGCTGCTCGGCCAGGTACACCGAGCGGTGCTGGCCGCCGGTGCAGCCGATCGAGATGTTCAGGTAGTGGCGGCTGGCGGCGAGGAAGTCCGGCAGCCAGCGGCGCAGGAAGCCGAGCAGCTCGTCGCGCATCCGCCGGCTCGCCGGCTGCGCGTCCAGGTATTCGCCGACCGCCGGGTCGGTGCCCTTGCGCGCGCGCAGCTCCGGCACCCAGTGCGGGTTCGGCAGGCAGCGCGAATCGAACACGAAGTCGGAATCGTTGGGCACGCCGCGGCGGTAGGCGAAGGACTGCAGCAGCACCGACAGCGGCCGCCGCGCGCGCGCCAGGCGGTCGCGCACCAGCGCCCGCAGCTGGTGGACGTTGGTGCCGGTGGTGTCGAGGCGCAGGTCGGCGCGCTCGGCGAGCGCCGCCAGCGTCCGGCGCTCCTGCGCCACCGCCTCGCGCAGGGTCGGCGCGCGGTCGGCCAGCGGGTGGCGGCGGCGGGTGTCGCTGTAGCGGCGCAGCAGGACCTCGTCGTCGGCGTCGAGGAACGCCAGCGTCACCTCGCAGGGCAGGGCGCGCGCCTGCTCCAGCAGCTCCGGGAAGCCGGCCAGATCTTCCGTCCCGGCGCGCGCGTCGATGCCGATCGCGGCCTGCTCGGCGCGCGGCGCGCCCGGGCGCAGCAGCCAGCGCACGTAGTCCAGCAGCAGCGGCGGCGGGATGTTGTCCACGCAGCGCGCGCCGCAGTCCTCCAGCGTGTCGAGGGCCACCGACTTGCCGGAGCCGGACAGGCCGCTGACGATGACGATCTGCATCAGGCCGCCGCCAGCGCGCGCAGCAGCGCGGCCGGGTCGCGGCCGCCGCGCAGCCGCCGGACCACGTCCGGCGCGTCCAGCAGGCGGGCCAGCTCCGCCATGTAGCCCAGGTGCGTCTCGCCGGCGTCCTCGGGCACCGCCAGGGCGAAGAACACGTCGACCGCGCGCTCGTCGTCGGCGCCGAACTCGACGCCGTCTTGCAGCGTCAGCAGCGCGGCGGCGCTGCGCCCGCCCGCCGGCACCCGGCAGTGGGGGATGGCCAGGCCGCCGCCGAGCGCGGTGCTGCCCAGGCGCTCGCGCGCGCCGAGCAGCTCCAGCAGGGCGCGCGCCTCGCCGGCGCCGCCGCCGGCGAGCGCCCCGCTCAGCGCCTCCAGCACCCGCTTCTTGCTGCCGAGCGGCTGGTGAAGCAGGACGTTGTCGGGGCGCAGCAGTTCCAGGATGCCCGGCATGGCGGCGGTCAGTTCAGCTGGTGGTGGGTGACCTGCGCCTGGTGGTGGTCCTTGCGTTTTTCCTTGTGCTTCAGGATCTGCCGGTCGAGCTTGTCGGCCAGCAGGTCGATCGCCGCGTACATGTCGGCGCCCTCGGCGCCGGCGTGCAGCCGGTTGCCGCGCACCTGCAGGGTGGCCTCGGCGCGGTGCGCGCCGTGCTCGACCGCCAGCGTCACCTGGGCGTCGAGCACGTGGTCGAAATGCCGCCGCAGGCGCTCGAGGCGCTGCGCGACG
The DNA here is from genome assembly GCA_965242985.1 of uncultured candidatus Poriferisulfidus sp. Classification (GTDB taxonomy): domain Bacteria; phylum Pseudomonadota; class Gammaproteobacteria; order Poriferisulfidales; family Poriferisulfidaceae; genus Poriferisulfidus. The sequence goes on from OZ251520.1 coordinate 751,557, forward strand.
TGCTGGCGCAGGGACGGGGTGATCTCCAGGTGGTGGCCGGTGAGCTTGAGATTCATAGGCGGGCGGCGCGCCGGGCGCGGTTCGCCCGGCGATTATACAAGGCGGCTACAGGCGGAAATCTTCGCCCAGGTAGGTGGCGCGCACCTGCGGATCGGCGAGGATCGCCGCGGGCGCGCCCTCGGCGATGACGCGGCCGTCGGACAGGATGTAGGCGCGGTCGCACACGCTCAGGGTCTCGCGCACGTTGTGGTCGGTGATGATGACGCCGAGCCCGCGCGCGCGCAGGCGGCCGATGATCGCCTTGATGTCGGCCACGTGCAGCGGGTCGATGCCGGCGAACGGCTCGTCGAGCAGCAGGAAGGCGGGGTCGCCGGCGAGGGCGCGCGCGATCTCCACCCGCCGCCGCTCGCCGCCGGACAGGGCGTAGCCGCGGCTGCCGCGCAGCGGCGCGATCGAGAACTCCGCCAGCAACTGCTCGAGCCGCGCCTCCCGGGCGGCGCGCTCCAGCGGGCGCTGCTCCAGCACGCCGCGGATGTTGTCGGCCACGCTCAGGCGGCGGAACACCGACGGCTCCTGCGGCAGGTAGCCGATGCCGAGGCGCGCGCGGCGGCTCATCGGCAGCCCGGTGACGTCGCGGCCGTCGAGCTCGACCCGGCCGCGGTCGCAGGCCATCAGGCCGGCCAGCAGGTAGAAGCAGGTGGTCTTGCCGGCGCCGTTGGGGCCGAGCAGGCCGACCACCTCGGCGTCGCGGGCGTGCAGGCTGACCTCGTCCACCGCCCGCCGCCGGCGGTAGGACTTGCACAGGCCGCGCGCCTCGAGCCGCGCCATCGGCTCAGTCCCCGCCGCGCGGCCGCAGCCGCAGCCGCACGCGTTCGTCGCCGCCCGCCGCCGGCGCGGTCTCGACGCGCTCTTCGTCGAGCAGGTACACCAGCCGCGCGCCGCGGAACTCGTGGCCGCCGCTGTCGAGCCGCACCCGGCGCTCCAGCACCGCGCGCCGCTCCTGCGGCAGGTAGCGGATGCTGTCCGCCTCGGCCTGCAGCGCCTGGCCCGAGGCCAGCGTCTGCCGCCAGCGGCCGCGGCCCTCGGCGTGCAGTTCGCGCACCGCGTCGGCCTCGTCCAGGCGCACGGTGAGCCGGTCCGCGCTCAGCCGCAGGCTGCCCTGGGCGGCGCGCACCCGGCCGCGGTAGACCGCGGTCCGGCGGGCGCGGTCCCACTCCACCCGGTCGGCGCTCAGGTCCAGCGGCGCCTCCGCGTCGGGCACCGCGGGCGCCTCGCCGGCGGCCCGGGCCGCGGCCAGCGGGAACGACAGGATGCGCGCCAGGAGCGCCCGGTAGTCGGAGCCGCCCGGGCGCGGATAGCGGCGGCTGCGCACCGCGCTCTCGAGCCGCCCGGAGCCCGCGGCCAGGTCGTAGTCGAGGCCGGTGCCGCGCAGCACCGCGCCGGCGTCGCCGAGCGCCACCGGGCGCGCGGTGCGCAGCCGCTCGGCGCGCATGTCCAAGGTCAGGTCCGGGCTGCGGATCAGCGCCGGCGCCCGCTCCGGCGCGACCAGCAGGATCTCCACCGCCTCCTGCAGCCGGATCTCCGGCTCCTGGATCTCGCCGCGGCGGGCGGTGGCCCAGGAATCGCGGAAGCCGGGCCGCAGCCAGCGCAGCTGCGGGCGCGTCAGCCGCACGCGGCGGCTGCCGAGGTACTGGTCGAGCTCGCCGGCGCGGATCTCGTACTGCAGCCGGCCCTCGGGGCCGCGCACCCGGTAGCGCACCCGCTCGTAGCTGCTGTCGGCGTCGACCCGGCCGACCGGCGCCGGCGCGGCCTCGCCGCCGCCGCCGCCGCGCAGGAGCAGCAGCAGCGCCGCGCTGGCCGCGAGCAGGAGCAGCAGCAGCGCGCGCGGGCTCAGCATGCGCCCAGGATCCAGTCGCAGACGTCGCGCACCGCGCCGCGGCCGCCGGCGCAGGGGGTGGTCCAGTCGGCGGCCGCCCGGGCCGGGGCGCGGGCGTCGGCCGGCGCCACGCCGAGGCCGGCGGCGCGCAGCAGCGGCGCGTCGCCGGCGTCGTCGCCGACGCACACCGTCTGCTCCCAGCCGACCCCCAGCCGGGCCAGCACCGCCTCGGCGGCCGCGAACTTGTCGGCGCAGCCGAACGCCATCTCGGCCACGCCCAGCTCGCGCAGCCGCGCCTCGGCCGCGCCGCCGGCGCGCGCGCTCAGCACCGCGACCTGCACGCCGGCCGCCAGCAGCGCGACCAGCCCCTGGCCGTCGTGGACGTGGAAGCTGCGCGCCTCGGCGCCGTCCGCGGCCAGCAGCAGGCGGCCGTCGGTCAGCACGCCGTCGACGTCCAGCAGCAGCAGGCGGACGTCGCGCGGGCTCATCGGATGCCGGCCGCGATCAGGTCGTGCATGTTGAGCGCGCCGGCCAGCGCGCCGCCGCGCAGCACCGGCACCGCGGTGACGCGCCGGTCGCGCATGCGCAGCAGCACGTCGACCGCCAGCTCGTCGGCGTCGACGCTCAGGAATTCGCGCGTCATCACGCCGTCGATCGCGGTGGCGTGGACGTCCACCGCCTCGGCCAGGCAGCGGCGCAGGTCGCCGTCGGTGAACACGCCGGCCAGCGCGCCGCCGGCGTCCAGCACGGTGGTCATGCCGAGGCCCTTCTCGGAGATCTCCGGCAGCGCGTCGCGCAGCAGGGTGCCGAGCGCCACCCGCGGCGTGCGCTCGAGGCCGCGCATCAGGTCGCCGGCGGTGGTCAGCAGGCGGCGCCCGAGGTCGCCGCCCGGATGGCTGCGCGCGAAGTCCTCGGCGCGGAAGCCGCGCATGTGCATCAGGGCGACCGCCAGCGCGTCGCCGAGCGCCAGCGCGGCGGTGGTGCTGGCGGTGGGGGCGAGGTTGAGCGGGCAGGCCTCGCGCGCCACGGCCGCGTCCAGGCACAGGTCGGCGCGGCGCGCCAGGGTGGACTCGGGGTTGCCGGTGAGCGCGATCAGCGGGATCTTGAGCCGGCGCAGCTGCGGGATCAGCTCCAGCAGTTCCGGCGTCTCGCCGGAGTTCGACAGCGCCAGCGCCGCGTCGCCCGGCGCGAGCATGCCGAGGTCGCCGTGGCCGGCCTCCGCCGGGTGCACGAAGAAGGCCAGGGTGCCGGTGCTGGCGAAAGTGGCGGCGAGCTTCTGCGCCACGTGCCCGGACTTGCCCATGCCGAGCACCGCCACCCGCCCTTCGCAGCCGGCCAGCAGCCGGCAGCAGGCGGCGAAGCTGTCGTCCAGGCGCTCGGCCAGGGCGGCGACCGCGTCGGCCTCGGTGCGCAGCACCTCGCGCGCGGCGTCGAGCAGTTCGGCGGAGTCGGTCACGGGCGGGGCGGCGGCATCGGGCGGGGCGGCGGCACTCATCTCGGCGCGGGCGGGGACGCGGCCGGAAACAGCAAGAGCAATAGCGTCAAAAACAATTACTTAGAGAGAATATTTAGGATGGTTCTCAATGCGGGAACCCGCGCCGGCCGGCACGGCATGCCTATTCTACTCATTCGCCGCAGGCGCATGGCGCGCAGGTCTTCGCCGGGCCGGGACTTCGCGCCGGGGCTGCTTTCGCGGCTTCCCTTGGCAGGCAGAATTGCAGTCGGGAAGTCCGCGGCTTTGCTTAGTAAAGCGCGAACCTCGCTCGCCATTTTGCAGTTGTTTTCTGGCGCACGGTCAAACTAGCGCATCTTCCGAGTTCATATCAAAGTCTGCGCGTCATCGTTGAACAGATCTTTCTTCAGCCGAGCGTCTTTGCGGAATTTCAACGGCGGCAATTTCGGCTTTTCGTTGTTCAGCAGCTGCTCGATGCTGAATCCCTGGATCACCGGATATTCCCCGGTGCCGTCTTCGAAGGTCTTTTTGATCCGGTTGTTCTCGACCGTTTTCATGTGCTTCTCGAAGCACACGAAAATGCCGGCGGTCGCGTCGTATCTTTCCATCGTGGCGTAGAGCGCCCGGACCGAATCGGCGGTCACCCGGCCGCCTTTCACCTGCACGATCGCGTACGTCTTCCGGACTTTCTCCTCGAGGCCGGTGAAGAGGCCGAATTCAATGATCCCGTCCACGCCGCCGTCCGGCCCTTTGTCGCCCGGGTCGTGGAACATGCCGTGCGCTCCGATGGCGCCGCACACCCACTTCTCGAACTCGAATTTGTCTTTCTTGGCAAGCGCTTTGGCCGCCGCGACGTCGTAGGGGATGCCGTGACTGGTGATGTCTTCCAGCGTCAGTTTCGGGATATTATTCGCGAGCCTCTCGCGGATCAGCCCGACGGCGAAATTGGAGATGTCGATGCCGATCCAATTGCGCTTCAATGCTTCCGCCGCATGCACCGTGGTGCCGCAGCCGCAAAACGGATCCAGCACCAGATCCCCCTCGTCGGAGGACGCCCGGATGATGCGCTCCAGCAGAGCGAGCGGCTTCTGAGTGGGATAGCCGAGCTTCTCTGTCGAGAAGCTTTTGATCATGATGGAGTCCAGAACGTCGCCCGAATGGCAATTCCACGAGTCCTCGAGCGGGAAGCCTTTCCCTGTGGGCGGCTTGCCGTCCCTCCGCACGTATCCTTCCGGATACGCGAGGTACTCCTTGTTGAATTTCGCCACGGCTTTTTGCGTCTTGATGTAATACAGGATTATGTCGTGATTTCTGATCCAGCCTTTCTTCTGGGTCTTGTATCCGCTGACCCATCCGATCCTCCACAGGATTTCATTCCTGAAATTCCTTTCTCCGAAGATGAAGTCCATCGTCAGTTTCAGGTAATGGCCGGCTGCGGGGTCGCAATGCAGATAGATGGACCCGGTGTCTTTCAGGATGCGCTTCATCGGCAGCAGGCGCACGGCCATGTTGATGAGGTACGCGGAAAGGCTCACGCCCCGCGGTCCTTCGTTTTTGCGTATCAAATCGACGAACTCGGCCAATTTCTTCCGCGTGCTGTACAGGCTGCTGTCGTGCAGTTCTTCCAGATGCTCATCCTGCTGCTTGCCCCATCGCCATGTGTCGGTGAACGCCTCCACCGGCTTCGCGTTCTTGTACTTCCCCTTGAAGGGCAGGTTGTAGTCGCTTTTCGAGTTGAATGGCGGGTCCAAGTAAATGAGATCGACGCTCTCGGACGGCAATACGGCCTCGTCCGTCAACACGTCCAGACAATCATCCGCGTAAAGAATTCTGTTTCCGATGCTCACGACGCAAATTCCTCGGAAGTGATGCTCTTTTCCGGCGCGGCGCGGGATAAAGTTGCGGATGCGGCGCCATTATAAGCCCGCGCCGACCGCCGCTTGCCGCGAAAGCGGGGCGGCGGCTGGCGGACCGCCTTTGCGGGATGCCCGCGCTTAGCTGGGACCGACGACGGTGCTCCCCATCCAGGTCAAGTAACCCAAGTAGCAGGCGAGCAGCAGCGCGCCCGCGCCGCGCCCGAGCGTGCGCCTGGGCCGGGAAGCCAGCAGCAGCGCCGCGAGCAGCGCCGTCAGCGCCAGCATGAGCAGCGCGCTCGGCCAGAGTTCGGCGTCGACCGCGAACGGCCGCACCACCGCCGGCAGCCCGACCACCCCCAGCGTGTTGAACAGGTTCGAGCCGACCACGTTGCCGAGCACCAGCCCGCCGTCGCGCAACCGGCGCAGCGCCGCCAGCGAGGCCGCCAGCTCCGGCAGCGAGGTGCCGATGGCGATCAGGGTCAGGCCGATCAGCAGTTCGCTGACGCCGAGCGCGCGCGCCAGCCCGACCGCGCCCCACACCAGCGCCCAGGCGCTCGCCAGCAGCAACGCCAGCCCGAGCAGCGTCAGCGCGAGCGCCGCGCCCGCGCCGAGCTCCCCGCCGGGGCCGGGCAGGATCGGGGCGGGGCCCTGGCGGCGGCGCACCAGCCAGGCGATCACGCCCGCCAGCGCGGCGAGCAGCAGCAATCCTTCCCAGCGGGCCAGGTGCAGGTCGTCCAGGGCGAGGAAGGCGGCGGCGGCGGCGAGCAGGAGCAGCGGCAGGTCGCGGCGCAGCAGCTCCGGCGCGGCGGCCAGCGGCAGGAGCAGCGCCGACACGCCGAGGATCAGGGCGATGTTGGCGAGGTTGGAGCCGAACGCGTTGCCGATGGCGATGCCGCCGCTGCCGCGGGCCGCGGCCAGCGCCGACACCAGCAGTTCCGGCAGGCTGGTGCCGAAGCCCAGGATCACCACGCCGATGGCGAAGCTCGAGACCCGCAGCCGGCGGGCGAGGGTGGCGGCGCCCTCGACCAGGCGGTCGGCGGACCAGGCCAGCAGCAGGAAGCCGCCGGCGACGGCGCCGAGTTGGAGCAGCAGCATGCGGGCGGTCGGAGGCGGGAGCCGGAGACGGCGCGCCTAGTATAAGTTCCCGCGCCCGGGCGGGCGGTGCCGTATACTCTGGGCGCGCGCCGGCCGCGCGCTTCCGGAAAGATCGTCACGGCATGCTCGAACGCCTGCGCGCGCTGTACGAACGGCTGGTGCTGGACGCGCCGTGGGCGGCGCTGGCGCTGGCCGCGGGCGCGCTGCTGCTGGCCGCCTCCCAGCTCGGCGGCTTCCGCCTCGACGCCTCGGCCGATTCGCTGCTGCTCGAGGACGACCCCGACCTGCGCTACTTCCGCGGCGTGCTGGAGCGCTACGGCAGCCGCGACTTCCTCGCGGTCACCTGGCGCCCGGACGCGCCGCCCTTGGCGGCCGCGAGCCGGGCGCGCCTCGACGCGCTGCGCGCCGACCTGCTGGCGCTGCCGGCGATCGAGGACGTGGTTACCATCCTCGACGTGCCGCTGCTCACCGCGCCGCCGATCGAGTTCGCCGAGCTCGGCCGGGTGACGCGCACGCTGCGCTCGCCGGACGTCGACCTCGAGCTGGCCGCCCGGGAGCTGGCGGCGAGCCCGTTCTACGCCGACCTGCTGATGAGCCGCGACGGGCGCACCACCGCGCTGATCGCCTACCTGCGCGCCGACGCGGCCGGGGCGGCGCTGCTGCGCGACCGCACCCGGCTGCGCGACGCCCGCCGCGCCGGGACCCTGGACGCCGCGGGGCGGGCCGAGCTCGACGCCGCCGAGCGCCGCTACGCGGCGCGCGCCGCGGCGGCCGCGGACGAGCGCGGGCGGACCATCGCCGCGGTGCGCGCGGTGCTCGACGAACACCGCGCGGGCGCGCGCATCTTCCTCGGCGGGGTGGCCATGATCGCCGCCGACATGATCGACTTCATCGCCCGCGACCTGGAGCTGTTCGGCGCCGCGGTGTTCCTGTTCCTGGTCGGCATGCTCACCGCGATCTTCCGCCGCCCGCGCTGGGTGCTGCTGCCGCTCGCCGCCTGCGCCGGCGCGGCGCTGCTGACGGCCGGGGCGCTGGCGGCGGCGCGCTGGCCGGTGACGGTGATCTCCTCGAACTTCGTCGCGCTGCTGCTGATCATCGCCATGTCGATGACCGTGCACCTGACCGTGCGCTGCCGCGAGCTGCAGGCGGCGGAGCCCGGGCTCGCGCCGCGCGAGCTGGCCGGGCGCACGGCGCGCTTCATGTTCACGCCGATCCTGTACGCGGCGCTGACCACCATGGTGGCGTTCGTCTCGCTGCTGGTCAGCGGCATCCGCCCGGTGATCGACTTCGGCTACATGATGACCGCCGGCATCGCGCTGGCCTTCGCGCTGATCTTCGTGCTGTTCCCGGCGGCGGTGGCGCTGCTGCCGCCGGCCGCCGGCCGCGACCGCGACTTCACCCGCGGCGCGACCCGGGCCTTCGCGCGCCTGGCGCTCGGCCGCCCGCGCGGCGTCGCCGCGGCGGCGCTGCTGCTGGCGCTCGGCAGCGCCTTCGGCATCGCCCGCCTGGACGTGGAGAACCGCTTCATCGACTACTTCGACCCCGGCACCGAGATCTACCAGGGCATGCTCGAGCTCGACCGCGAGCTCGGCGGCACCACCACTCTCGACGTGCTGCTGGAGGCCGACCCGGCGGCGGCCGCCGCGGCGGCGGAGGAGGACGAGTTCTACGCCGAGTTCGAGGACGAGGCGGGCGCGGCCGGGCCGGGCTACTGGTTCAACCCGCTGCGGCTGGCGGAGCTGCGGCGGGTGCACGACTGGCTGGCGGCGCAGCCGGAGATCGGCAAGGTGCTGTCGCTGGACACGCTGGTGCGCATGGCCGAGTCGGTCAACCGCGGCGCGCCGCTCGACGACCTCAAGCTGAGCCTGCTGCGCGCCGGCGCCGAGCGGCTGCCGGAGAACCTGCAGGACGTGCTGCTGCGGCCGTTCCTGTCGGCCGACGGCGACACCCTGCGGGTGCTGGTGCGGGTGATCGATTCCGATCCCGGGCTGCGTCGCGCCGAGCTGCTCGCGCGCATCGACCGCTTCCTGCGCGCGGAGATGGGCTACGGCCCGGAGCGGTTCCGCCTGAGCGGCCTGCTGGTGCTGTACAACAACATGCTGCAGAGCCTGTTCGCCTCGCAGATCCTCACCGTCGGCTTCGTCTTCCTCGCCATCCTCGGCATGTTCCTGGTGCTGTTCCGCTCGCTGTTCCTGGCGCTGGTCGCGATCGTGCCGAACATGCTGCCGGCGGCGCTGGTGCTGGGCGCGATGGGCTGGCTCGGCATCCCGCTCGACCTGATGACCATCACCATCGCCGCGATCAGCGTCGGCATCGCGGTGGACAACACCATCCACTACCTGGTGCGCTTCCGGCGCGAGTTCCCGCGCGACCGCGACTACCGCGCGGCCGTGCGCCGCTGCCACGGCAGTATCGGCAAGGCGGTGTACTACACCTCGCTCACCATCGTCGCCGGCTTCTCGATCCTGATGCTGTCGAACTTCACGCCGACGTTCTACTTCGGGCTGTTCACCGGCCTCGCCATGCTGGCCGCGCTGGCCGCCTCGCTGGCGCTGCTGCCGGCGCTGCTGCTGCTGCTGCGGCCGTTCGGGCCGGACGCGGCGGAGCCCGCGCCGTGATCGAGCTGGTCGTCGGCGACATCACCGTCCTGGACGTCGACGGCGTCGTCAACGCGGCCAACCCCAGCCTGGCGCCCGGCGGCGGCGTGGACGGCGCCATCCACCGCGCCGCGGGGCCGGAGCTGGCGGACTACGCGCTGGGGCTCGGCGGCTGCCGCACCGGCGAGGCGAAGCTGGCGCCGGGCTTCCGGCTGTCGGCGCGCCGCGTGCTGCTGACGGTCGGGCCGGTCTGGCGTGGCGGCGGCGAAAGCGAGCCGGAACTGCTCGCCGCCTGCTACCGCAGCTGCCTCGGCCTCGCCCGCGCGGACGGCCTGCGCTCGCTGGCCTTTCCGGCGATCAGCACCGGCGTCTACGGCTACCCGAAGGAGGCGGCCGCGGCGGTCGCGCTCGGCGAACTGCGCGCCGCCGAGGCGGACTTCGAGCGGCTGGTCTGCTGCTGCTTCACGGCCGCGGACGCGGCGCCGTACCGGCGCCTGCTGGCGGCAGGTTCTTGTCCGGATTGAGGATGCCGTCCGGGTCGAAGGCGTCCTTGATGGCGCGCATCAGGCCGAGCGCCGCGGGGTCCAGCTCGCGCGCGACGTAGTCGCGCTTGGCGAGGCCGACGCCGTGCTCGCCGGACAGCGTGCCGCCGAGCCGCAGCACCGCGCCGAACACCCGGTCGAGCAGGGCGCGCGCCGCGGCGCGCTGCGCCGCGCCGCCGTCCGGCAGCAGGTTGACGTGCAGGTTGCCGGAGCCCGCGTGGCCGAAGCAGACGATCGGCACCGCGCTCTGCGCGCGCAGCCGGTCGAGCTCCGCCAGCAGCTCGCCCAGGCGCGACGGCGGCACCGCCACGTCCTCGTTGATCTTCTCCGGCGCGAGCCGGCGCAGCGCCGGCGACAGGGTGCGCCGCGCCCGCCACAGCGCCTCGCGCTCGGCCGCGTCTTCGGCGACGCGGAACTCCAGCGCGCCGCAGTCCCGCGCCGCCCGCTCCAGCGCCGCGGTCCGCGCCGGCAGCTCCGGCCCCATGCCGTCGAGCTCCAGCAGCAGCAGGGCGCGCGCGGCCTCCGGCAGCTCCAGCGCGTCGTCGCCGCGCACCAGGCCGAGGCAGGCGGCGTCCAGGAACTCCAGCGCGGCCGGCGCCTCCGGCTGCGCCAGGCAGGCGGCCACCAGCGCCATGGCGGCGCCTTCGCCGGCGAACGCGGCGCGCGCGGCGACCCGCGCCGGCGGGCGCGGGCGCAGCAGCAGGGTCGCCTCGGTGAACACCGCCAGCGTGCCCTCGGAGCCGATCAGCAGCCGCAGCAGGTCGAAGCCGACCACGCTCTTGCGCGCCGCGGAGCCCGCGGTGAGCATTTCGCCCGCGCCGGTCACCGCGCGCAGCCGCAGGGTGTTGTCGCGGGCGGCGCCGTAGCGCAGCGCGCGCGGCCCGGCCGCGTTGCAGGCGAGGTTGCCGCCGACGGTGCAGAACGCCGCGCTCGACGGGTCCGGCCCCCAGAACAGGCCGTGCGCGGCGGCCGCGTCCTGCAGCTCCTGGTTGATCAGGCCGGGCTCGACCCGGGCGGCGCGCTCCGCCGGATCCAGCTCGAGCAGGCGGTTCATGCGCTCGGTGGACAGCACCACGCCGCCGCGCGCGGGCACCGCGGCGCCGGTGGTGTTGGTGCCGAGGCCGCGCGCGGTCAGCGGCAGGCGGCGGCCGCGGCAGTAGCGCACCAGGTCGCGCACCTGCTCCGGCGTCCGCGCGAACGCCACCGCCTCCGGCGGGTGGTGGCGGCGGCTGTTGTCGGCGCCGTAGGGCCAGCAGTCGGCGGGCTCCTCCAGCAGGTCGCCGGGGTCGAACAGTTCGCGCAGGCCGCCGCGCCAGGCGGCCGCGCCGGCGCCGCTCACCGCCGGTCGAGCAGGTCGCACAGGCAGTGCAGGAGCAGGATGTGGAGCTCCTGGATGCGCGCCGTGGACGCGGCCGGGGCGCGCAGCTCCACGTCCGCCGCGCCGAGTTCGCGGGCGAGCGCGCCGCCGTCGCGGCCGGTGAGGGCGACCACGCCGAGGCCCCGCTCGCGGGCGGCGGCGGCGGCCGCCAGCACGTTCGGCGAATCGCCGCTGGTGCTGATCGCCAGCAGGCAGTCGCCGGGGCGGCCGAGGCCCTCGACCTGGCGGCGGAACACCGCCTCGAAGCCGTAGTCGTTGCCGATCGCGGTCAGCGCCGAGGTGTCGGTGGTGAGGGCGAGGGCGGGCAGGGCCGCGCGCTCGCGCTCGAAGCGCCCGACCAGTTCCGCCGCGAAGTGCTGCGCGTCGGCGGCCGAGCCGCCGTTGCCGCAGGCGAGGATCTTGCCGCCGGCGTCGAGGCAGGCGCCGAGCCGCGCCGCGGCCGCGGCCGTCGGCTCCGCCAGCGCCTCCAGCGCGGCGCGGTGCGCCGCGAGGCTGTCCTCGAACAGGGCGCGGACGCGCGCGGCGGCGCTCACGCCGCCGCTCCGGGGGCGCCGGCCAGGAGCCAGCCGCCGGCGGCCAGCAGCAGCAGCCCGGTGGCGGCGCGGAAGGCCCGCGCCGGCGCGGGCAGCCCTTTCTCGACGATCACGAACACCGCGACCGCCGCCACCCACAGGATGTTCATCATGCCGAGCGCCACCAGCACCAGCATCAGCGCCCAGCAGCAGCCGATGCAGTACAGGCCGTGCTCCAGGCCCATGCGCGCCGCGCCGGCGGCGCCGTCGCGCCAGCGCGCCAGCAGGAACTGCAGCGGCGTGCGGCACTGATGCAGGCAGGCGTCCTTCCACGGCGTCCACTGGTACAGCCCGGCGGCGGCGAGCAGGCCGCCGCTGAGCGCCAGGCTGCGGCTCTCCATCATCGGGTCGAGCAGCCGCCAGGCATGCAGCGGCCACTGCGCGAACGCGGCGAGGCCGGAGAACAGGGTCCAGGCCGCCAGGTAGCCGGCCAGCAGCCAGCCCCAGGCGGCGGCGGGCTCGAGCCGCCGCCGCTCGCGGCCGCGCGCCGCGCGGCGGTACATCTGCAGCAGCGGCAGCGCGCTCGGCGTCATCATCGCCGCCATCATCACCGCCCACATCAGGAACAGCATGCCGAAGTCGCGGCCGTCCCAGGCGCCGGCGGCGGGCGGCATCCACGCGGCGGCGGCGCCGCCGCGCATGAACGCCTCCATGCTCCAGGCCATGTGCGCGAGCCAGCCCCAGGCGGCCGCGGACACCGCGAGCACGCCGGCCCACAGCGCGCGCCGCTCGGCGGCCGGCAGGGGCGGGGCGGCGGGGGCGGCGGCGGACACGGGGCGCAGAGAATAGCAGAGGCCGCGCGCGGCTCAGGCGCGGCGCAGCACCGCGAACGCCGGCGCGGCCGGCGCCAGCTCGGCCGCCAGCAGCGCCTCCATGCGCCGCGAGTAGTGGCGGATCGGCCGCTCCGCGCGCAGTTCCTGCGCGACCAGCCGGGAGTAGCGCCGCGCCGCGCCGAAGCCGTCGAGCTGCGCGGCCAGCCCGGCCGCCTCGGGCGCGAGGATCACGATGCCGCCGGCGGCGAGGTTCCCGGCGAGCTCCGCCGCCGGCAGGCCGGCGTCCAGCAGGCACAGCGCGTCCCAGGGCCCGCCGCCGGCGTCCGCGCCGCGCTCCAGCGGCTTGCGCAGGCGCCCGGCGGCGCAGGCCGCCGCCATCGCCTGCAGTCCGGCGGCGTCCTCGCGGGCGCCGCAGGCGCGCGCCCGGGTCACGCGCAGGTAGGGGGAGAGCAGGCACTCGAGTGCCAGCAGCCCCGAGTCGCGGCCCGCCGCGCACAGCCGCGTCGGCCGGCGCGGGCCGCGGACCTCGCGCAGGATCTGCTCGACCACCGCGCCGCATTGCGCGTGGCGCCAGTGCCGGGCGCATTCGCCGCGCCACCAGGCGAGGCCGGCCGCGGCGCCGCCGGCGAGGCCGCGCGCCAGCGCTTCGCGCGGGACCTGCTCCCACAGCCAGCGCCCGGCGCTGGGGATGGCCGGCGGCCAGCGGCGGCCGACCCGCAGCGACATGACGCCGTCGTTCTCGGCCCAGACGTTGCTGAAGCCGGCGAGGCCGGAGCGGCTGCGGAAGATGTTCTCCAGCGAGCTGCGGCACCACATGCCCTTCTCGCGCGCCTGCAGCTCCGGGTAGACCGGCAGCACCACCGCGCCGTCCGGCTTGATCAGCTGCAGCAGGTGGCGCAGGTGGGCCGCGCCCCAGTTGTTGGCGAACAGCGGGAAGCTGACGCCGACGAAGACGCGGTCGAGCGAGTGCCGCGCGAACGGATGGAACACGCTGCCGGCGCCGTCCGGCGCGTCCGGCAGCAGGCTGCGGACGTCGTCGGCGGGGCGGACCTGGTCGTGCTTGTCGCGCTGCTCGCTGAAGTAGAACTCGAGGTCCTCGGCGACGTGCTCCGGGCCGCGGTGCAGGGCGACGTCCATGGCGGCGCGGCGGAAGTTACAGGACCAGCGTGTCCGGGCGCTCGTAATGCGCGCGCACGTGCGCGCACAGCTCCGCCGTCCAGGCCGGATCGGGCGCGGCCGGGGCGGCCGCGCGCAGCCGCTCGCGCGCGCCGCAGAACGCGGGGTCGGCGCGCTCCTCCAGGCGGTCGCAGGCGGTCAGGACGCGGGTCGCCTCGCGGCGGTAGACCTCCTCGAACACGCGCGCCACCGCGCCGCGCACCGCCGCCGCCCGCGTCACGCCCAGCGCCGCGCAGCAGCGCTCGGTCAGCCCCGCCAGGCAGCCGTTGACGAACGCGTCCTCCTGCATCGCCACCGGCACGTTGCCGAGGTCGTCCTGCACCGGCGCGAGGCAGGGGGCCAGCAGGGCGACGGCCTGCTGGCGCGCCCGCAGGCTGCGGGGCTTGAGGAAGTCCATGCTCGGGCTCGGCGGGGCGGCGGCGGGGCGCATTGTATAATGCGCCGCGGCGGGATATTCGCCGGCACTTTCACACTCGGCTTCATGCGCGGACGAGGATGCTTCCGGCCCCCGGCGTTGGCGGGGCTGCTGCTGCTGGCGGGCGCGGCGCCGGCGGCCGACGCCGAGCGCGGGCGGCAGCTGTCCGCGACCTGCCTCGGCTGCCACGGCGTGCCGAGCTACACCAACGTCTACCCGACCTACCGCGTGCCCAAGCTCGGCGGGCAGCACCCCGCATACCTGGCCGCGGCGCTCAAGGCCTACCGGACCGGCGAGCGGCGCCACGCCACCATGCAGGCGCACGCGGCGCGCTTCAGCGACGCCGAGCTGGCGGACATCGCCGCCTACCTGTCGGCGCTGCCGTGAGGCGCTTCGCGCTCGTCCTGTGCGCGGCGGCCCTGGCGGGGCCGGCCGCGGCGGCCGGCGACCCCGCGCGCGGCGCGGAGAAGTCGCTCAGCTGCCAGGCCTGCCACGGCCCCGACGGCAACAGCCCGGTGCCGGCGTTCCCGATCCTGGCCGGGCAGCACGAGGACTACCTGCTGCGGAGCATGCAGGCGTACCGCGACGGCGGGCGGACCAATCCCATCATGACCGCGCTGATGGCGCCGCTGTCGGCGCAGGACCTGGAGGACCTGGCCGCCTACTACGCGCGGCAGAAAGGACTGGAGCCGGTGTCGGCCGGCTGGTCGGAGGAGATTCCCTGAGCTAGTCCGCCGCCTCGTCCGGCGCGCGCGGCCGGATCTCGAGCGCGTGCAGGGAGCCGTCCTCGATCTGCGCGCGCACCGCGGCGTACACCAGCCGGTGGCGCTGCACCGGGCTGAGGCCCGCGAAGTCCGCGCAGGTCACCACCGCCTCGAACTTGCCGCCCGCGCCGCGCACCTCGGCGCGGGCGCCGGGCAGGCCGGCCTCGATCAGGGCTTGGATTTCGTCGGCGGTCATGGCGGCGGGGCGCGCCTATAATACCGCCGCCCGCCGCCGCCCCCGAGAAGCCGATGCTGTTCCGGCAGCTGTTCGAGTCCGAGTCCTACACCTACACCTACCTGCTGGGCTGCCCGCAGACCGGCGAGACGCTGCTCATCGACCCGGTGCTGGAGACCGCCGAGCGCGACCTGGAGGCGCTGCGGCAGCTGGGCCGCACGCTCAGCTGCGTGCTGGAGACGCACATCCACGCCGACCACGTCACCGGCGCGTGCAAGCTGCGCGCGCTCAGCGGCTGCCGCATCGCGGGGCCGGCCATGGACGGGCTGCCGTGCCGCGACGTCGGCGTGCGCGAGGGCGAGCCGTTCCGGCTCGGCTCGCTGGAGCTCGAGCCGCTGTTCACGCCCGGGCACACCGCCACCCACCACGCCTACCGGCTGCGCGGCCCGGCCGGCGACCTGCTGTTCACCGGCGACGCGCTGCTGATCGACGCCTGCGGCCGCACCGACTTCCAGGGCGGCGACGCGGCGACGCTGTACCGCTCGGTCCGCGACAAGCTGTTCACCCTGCCGGACGACACCCTGGTCTACCCGGCGCACGACTACGCCGGGCGCTTCGTCTCCACCGTGGCGCAGGAGAAGGCGCGCAACCCGCGCCTCGGCGGCGGCCGCGGCGAGGCCGAGTTCGTGGCCGAGATGAACGCCCTGGAGCTGCCGCACCCGGCGAAGATGGACTACGCGGTGCCCGGCAACGAGCGCTGCGGCGAGTGCCCGGAGGAGATGCCGGCCGAGCGCCGCCACCTGTGCGCGCCGCACGACCAGGGCTGAGCGCTACCAGCGGTCGCGGTTCCAGCGCTCCGGGTGCGCCCAGTGCCGGGGGCTGAGCCAGGCGGGCGTGCGCTTGTAGTCGCGGATGCGGTGGCGGTGCAGGCCGTAGGCGCGGCCGCCGGCGGCGGCCGTCTGCAGGCGCCGCAGGCCGAGCGCGCGCAGCCGCGGCGCGTCGGCCGCCGCGGCCAGCACGTACACCTCGCGGGCGCGCAGGTCGCGCAGGCGGGCGATCACCGCCTCCAGCCGCGCGGGCTCGAGCCAGGGCGCCACCGCCAGCGCGCAGTCGGCGCGCTCCGCCGCGGCCGCGCCGAGCAGTTCCGCCGAAGAGGCCACGGCGTCGATCCAGTCCGGCGGCGGCGCCGGCGGCGCGTCGGCCGCCAGCAGCACGCGGCGCCCGGCCGCGGCGCGGCGCGCCGCCTCCAGCAGTTCGGCGGGGACCGCCTCAGCCGGCATCCAGCGCCTCGGCCAGCCGCGCGCCGACCGCCTCCCGGCGCCAGCCCTGCAGCAGCAGCGGCTCCGGCGCGCCGCGCACCAGCTCCTCGAGGCGCTGCCGCGGCGCCAGCAGTTCGCGGGCGACGCCGAGCTCCGCCGCCGCCGCCTGCGCCAGCGGCGTCAGCCGCTTGACCGCCTCGCGCCGCCGCTGCTGCTCGGCGCGGCCCGCGCTCTCGGGCCGGAAGCCGGGGGCCTCCCGCGCCCGCGCCAGCGCGTCCCACAATTCGTCGGGCGTCGCGCCCCGGAGCCGGCGCCGCGCGCGGCGGTCGAACGCGGCGCGCTCCGCCGGCGGCGCGGCCGCCAGTTCCAGCAGCAGTTCGTCGTCCGCCACCCGCCGCCGCGCGCGGTCCAGCCGCCGCGCCGCCCGCTCGCGCCAGGCCGCCAGTTCGCGCAGCGCGCCCAGCCGCTCGGCCGGGAAGTTCGGCGCCTTGCGCCGCACCGCCGCCCAGGCGCGCTCCGGATCCGGGGTCCAGGTGGCGGGGCGCAGCAGCCGCGCCATCTCCTCGCGCATCCAGCCGAGCCGGCCGCGGGCCTCCAGCTCCGCGCGCAGCTCTTCGTACAGCGGCCCCAGGTGCAGCACGTCGGTCAGCGCGTAGCGCAGCTGGGAGGGCGTCAGCGGGCGGCGGTCCCAGCGGCTGCGCGTCTCGGACTTGTCGAGGACGACGCCCAAGCGGTCCGCGACCAGCGCCGCGTAGCTGGCCTGGTAGCCGCGGCCGAGCATCGCCCAGGCGATCTGGGTGTCGAACACTTCGCTCGGCAACTGCCCGTAGCGGTGGTCCAGCGCCTCCGCGTCCTGCAGGCAGGCGTGCAGCGCGCAGGCGCGGCCGGGCTCCCGCAGCCGCGCCAGCAGCGGCGCGGGGTCGAGCTCGGCCTGCACGTCGACCAGCGCGTGGCGTTCGCCGTCGGAGACCTGCAGCAGGCACAGCTGCGGGTAGTAGGTGCGCTCGCGGAGGAACTCGGTGTCGAGCGCGAGCCACGGCGCGGCCGCGGTGCGCTCGAGGAATTCGGCGAGGCGCTCGTCCCGGTCGATCCACATGCCCTGCGCGTCGCCGGCGGCGTTCATCGCGCCAGTATAATCCGGCGCATGGCGACCCGTCCCGCCCGCGGCGCGGCCGCGCTGGCCCTGACGCTGCTCGGCGCCGCCGCCGCGGCGCAGGAGGCGCCCGCGCCGGAGCCCGCCGCCGCGCCCGCGCCCGGCCGCGAAGCGCGCGCGGAGGCCGCGCCCGCGGCGGCGCCGGAGGCGCTGCTGGAGTTGCCGTACGTCTATCCGCTGCTGCCGATGCGGCCGCCGCCCGCGCCCCGCTGATGGCGCGCCGCGGCGCCCGCCTGGTCAGCCACCTGCTGCTGCTGGCGCTGGCGCTGGCGGTGGGCGCGCTGCTGCTGCGGGTCGAGCCCGGCGCCGACGGGCTGCCGGGGCTGCGCACCGAGCCGATGTTCGAGGCGGACGAACTGCCGCCGCTGCGCGGCACCTGGCGCGAAGGGGAGGCGGCTTCGCCGGCGGAGCCGGCGCCGCCGCCGCCGGGCCGGGCCGCGCCCGAGCCGGCGCCGCCCGCCTTGCCGGCCGCCGACGCGGCGGCGCTGTACGCGGACTGGGCGCGGGCGCGGCGGCTGCTGCGGCAGCGCGACCTGGCCGGCGCGGAGCGGGCCTACCGGGCGCTGACGCGGCGCTGGCCCGGCCATCCGGACCTGCACGGCGAGCTCGGCAACGTGTACGTGTTCCTGGACCGCCGGGCGGAGGCCCGGGCGGCGTTCGAGCGCGCCCGCGGCCTGCTGCGCCCGCTGGGGCCGTCGCTGCCGCTGCGGGCGGTGGAGCGGTGGCTGGCGGCGGACGGGGGCGGGGGCTACTGACGGGCGCCGAAGACCCGCCGCTGCAGCCGGTCCAGGGCGGCGTACAGGAACGGGCAGACGGCCACGCTCGCCGGCCACCGGGCCCAGTGCTCGAGCCCCGGCCACGCGCCCAGCAGCAGGCGCATCGCCAGCAGCAGCCAGGCCAGGTGCAGCAGCAGCAGCAGCGCGGTGAAGAAGGTCTGCTGCACGCGGTCCGAATGCTGCGTCACGCGGTGCAGGCGCGCGCACAGGTAGACGGTCAGCCCGTAGGCGAGCACGTGCGTGCCGAGCCAGACGCCGGCGGCGTAGTCCTGCAGCAGGCCGAAGACCCAGGCGAGGCCGAAGCCGGTCTCGCCCGGGCGCGTCAGCGCCCAGTAGGCCAGCGCCAGGAACAGCCAGTGCGGCTGCCAGGCGCCGAGCGGCAGCGCCTCGGCGCCGAGCGCCGCCAGCAGCGTCAGCCCGGCCAGCGCGGGCAGCCGGCGGGCGCCGGGCCTCATCCGCCGTCCGGCGCCGCGGCGCGCGCCGGCCAGGTCAGCAGCACCTCGCGGCTGCGGTGCGGCCAGGCGGCGGCGTCGACCCGGGCGCGCAGGAAGTCGCGGCCGGGCAGCTCGGCGATCGCCGCCACCGCGCCGACCGGGTACTCGTCCGGGTAGGTCTCGTCGAGGCCCGAGGTCAGCAGCCGGTCGCCGACCCGCAGGTCGTTGGTGCGCGGCACGTTGCGCAGCGTCAGGCCGCGGCCGTCGCCGTAGGCCAGGTAGCGGTCCTGGGTGCGGGCGCTGCGCACCAGCATCGCGTGGCGGTTGTCGGTGATCAGCAGCACGGTGGCCTGCAGCGGGCCGACCCGGGCGACCTGGCCGAGCACGCCGCGCGCGTCCAGCACCGGCTGCCCGAGGTAGAGGCCGTGGCGGGCGCCGCGGTCGATGATCATCTGCTGGCGGAAGCCGCCGGAGCGCACCCGCACCACCTCGGCCACCAGCGAGCGCTCCGCGCGCCGGCGCGCCTCGAGGCCGAGCAGTGCGCGCAGGCGGCGGTTCTCCTGCTCCAGCGCGGGCAGCCGGTGCTGCCGGGCGTCGGCGCGCAGCAGCGTCCGGCGCAGGCGGCGGTTGGCGTCGTCGAGCGCGCCCAGGTCGCGGAAGTGCCCGCGGCTCCAGCCCCACAGGCGCCCGGGCGCCGCGGCCGCGGCCTGCAGCGGCTGCAGCGCCAGCGCCGCCGCCGGATAGCTCCAGGCCGCCAGCGCGTAGCGGTAGTCGAGGCTCATCAGCGCCGCCGCCAGCACGGCGGTGAGGAGCAGCTTGAGCCGGAGGGTGACCGGCGCCAGGCGGATGGTGAGGTCGGTCATGCCGCCCGCGGCGCGGCCGGACTATTCGCCGGCGCCGATCTGGTCCTGGACGTTGCCGTGCTTGAGCTGCTCCAGCAGCTTGCCGCCGCCGCGGGCGACGCAGTACAGCGGCTCGTTGGCGATCACCGCGGACACGCCGGTCTCCTGCGCCAGGAACTCGTCGATGCCGGTCAGCAGGGCGCCGCCGCCGGTGATCATGATGCCGCGCTCGATGATGTCCGAGGTCAGCTCCGGCGGGGTCTTCTCCAGCACCGTGTGCACCTTGTCGAGGATCGCCTGCAGCGACACCTGCAGCGCGTCGTTGATTTCGTTGCTGTTGACGGTGATGCTGCGCGGCGTGCCGTCGGCGAGGTCGCGGCCGCTGACCTCCATCTCCTGCACCACCTGCGGGCGGTAGGCGCTGCCGATCTCGTGCTTGACCCGCTCGGCGGTGTTCTCGCCGATCAGCAGGCCGCAGTTCTTGCGCACGTGCTCGATGATGCTCTGGTTGAAGTGGTCGCCGCCGATGCGCGAGGAGTCCGCGTACACGATGTCGTTCAGCGACAGCACCGCCACCTCCGAGGTGCCGCCGCCGATGTCGAGGATGAAGGTGCCGCGCGGCTCGGAGATGTCGAGGCCGGTGCCGAGCGCGGCCAGCACCGGCTCCTCGTACACGTACACCTTGCGCGCGCCGGCGCCCTCGGCCGCGGCGCGGATCGCGCGCCGCTCGACCTGGGTGGCGCCGCAGGGCACGCAGATCAGCACCCGCGGCCCCAGCGACAGCAGGCCGCGGCGGCTGGCCTTGCGGATGAAGTGCTGCAGCATCTTCTCGGCCGCGGAGAAGTCCGCCACCACGCCGTCGCGCAGCGGCCGGATCACCTCGATGCGCGCCGGGGTGCGGCCGACCATGTTCTTGGCCTCGTCGCCGACCGCGGCGATCAGCGGCCGGTCGGTCTGCGCGTTGCGGATGGCGACCACCGACGGCTCGTCGAGCACGATGCCCTTGCCGGGCACGTACACCAGGGTGTTGGCGGTGCCGAGGTCAATCGACATGTCCTCGCCGAACAGCAGACCGAGCACAGGAGTTTCTCCGCGGGGGGATAAACGCCGGATTATATAAGATGGGCGCGCGGCCGTGCCGGCCGCGCCCGCTGCCGCGCCCCGATGAGTCCGCCCGAGTCCCCCGCGCGCCGCATGGCCCGGCTGGCGCGCCTGCGCCCGTCGCCGGCGGAGGCGGCGCGCCTGGAGCGCGACCTGGCGGCGATCCTGGAGTTCTTCGCCCAGCTCGCCTGCGCGCCGGTGGACGCGGCGGCGCCGCTGGCGCACCCGCTGGAGCTCGAGCAGCGCCTGCGCGCGGACGAGCCCAACGAGCCCGACCGCCGCGCCGACCACCAGGCGCTGGCGCCGCAGGCGCGGGACGGCCTGTACCGGGTGCCGGCGGTGCTCGACGCCGAGTGATGTCCGCCGAGACCCTGCGCGCGCAGGCGCGCATGCTGGCGGCCGGGGAGTGCTCCGCGCGCGAGCTGGCCGAGCGCCATCTGGCGCGCATCCGCGCGCGCGAGCCGGAGCTGAACGCCTTCATCAGCGTCACCGAGGAGCAGGCGCTGGCCGAGGCCGACGCGGCCGACGCGGCGCGCGCCGCCGGCCGCGCCGGGCCGCTGACCGGGCTGCCGGTGGCGCACAAGGACCTGTTCTGCACCCGCGGCGCGCGCACCAGCTGCGGCTCGCGCATGCTGGACGATTTCGTCGCGCCGTACGACGCGGCGGTGGTGGAGCGGCTGCGCGCCGCCGGCATGGTGATGCTCGGCAAGACCAACATGGACGAGTTCGCCATGGGCTCCTCCGGCGAGACCAGCTGGTACGGCCCGGCGCGCAACCCCTGGGACCCGGCGCGCGCGCCGGGCGGCTCCAGCAGCGGCTCGGCGGCGGCGGTGGCGGCGCGCCTGGCTCCGGCCGCGACCGGCAGCGACACCGGCGGCTCGATCCGCCAGCCGGCGGCGTTCTGCGGCGTCACCGGCGTCAAGCCGACCTACGGCCGGGTGTCGCGCCACGGCATGGTGGCGTTCGCCTCCAGCCTCGACCAGGGCGGCGCGCTGGCGCTCACGGCCGAGGACTGCGCGCTGCTGCTGGGCGCGATGGCGGGCTTCGACCCGCGCGATTCCACCAGCGCCGAGCGCCCGGCGCCGGACTACGCGGCGGCGCTGGAGGCGGACCTGAGCGGGCTGCGGCTGGGGGTGCCGGCGGAGTACTTCGGCGACGACCTCGACGACGGCCTGCGCGCCGCGCTGGAGGAGGCGCTGGCGGCCTGGGAGGCGCGCGGCGCGCGGCGGACGGCGGTGTCGCTGCCGCACCTGGCGCTGGCCGCGCCGGCCTACTACGTGCTGGCCATGGCCGAGTGCTCCTCCAACCTGGCGCGCTACGACGGCGTGCGCTACGGCCACCGCTGCGACGACCCGGCGGACCTCGAGGACCTGTACTGCCGCTCGCGCGAGGAGGGCTTCGGCGCCGAGGTGCGGCGGCGCATCCTGGCCGGCACCTACGTGCTGTCGGCCGGCTACTACGACGCCTACTACCGCCGGGCGCAGCGCGCGCGGCGGCTGATCCGGGAGGATTTCGTCCGCGCGTTCGAGCGCGCCGACGCGCTGCTCGCGCCGGTCTCGCCGGTGCCGCCGTTCCCGCTCGGGCAGGAGCTGGACCCGGTGGCCGTGTACCGGCTCGACCGCTACACGTTGCCGGCCAACCTGGCCGGGCTGCCGGCGCTGGCGCTGCCGGCGCGGCCGGCGGACGGGCTGCCGGCCGGGATGCAGCTGATCGGCCGCGACTTCGACGAGGCGACGCTGTTCGCGCTCGGCGCCGCCTGGCAGCGCGACGCCGACTACCACCTGCGGCCGCCGCCGGGGTGCGCGTGAGCGCCTGGGAGACGGTGGTCGGGCTCGAGCTGCACGCGCGGCTCGCGACCCGCAGCAAGCTGTTCTCGGGCGCCCCGTCCAGTTACGGCGCGGAGCCGAACCGCCAGGCCTGCGGCGTCGACCTGGCGCTGCCGGGCACGCTGCCGGTGGTCAACCGGGAGGCGCTGCGCATGGCGATCCGCTTCGGCCTCGCGGTCGGCGGCGCGATCGCGCCGCGCTGCGTGTTCGCGCGCAAGAACTACTTCTACCCGGACCTGCCGCACGGCTACCAGATCAGCCAGTACGAGGAGCCGATCGTCGCCGGCGGCGCGATCGGCATCGAGACCGCGGACGGGCCGCGGCGGATCGCGCTGACCCGGGCGCACCTGGAGGCGGACGCCGGGCGGCTGCTGCACGACGCGGCCGCGGGCGAGTCCGCGGTCGACCTGAACCGCGCCGGGACGCCGCTGCTGGAGATCGTCACCGAGCCGCAGCTGCGCGGCCCGGCCGAGGCGGCCGCGTGCATGCGCGAGCTGCACGCGCTGGTGACGGCGCTCGGCATCTGCGACGGCAACCTGGAGCAGGGCTCGTTCCGCTGCGACGCCAACCTGTCGGTGCGCCCGGCGGGGACGGCGGAGCTCGGCGTCCGGACCGAACTGAAGAACATCAACTCGTTCCGCTTCGTCGAGCGCGCGCTGCGCCACGAACAGGCGCGCCAGATCGCCGAGCTGGAGGCGGGCGGGAGCATCGCGCAGGAGACCCGCCAGTACGACCCGGCGGCCGACCGCACGCGGCCGATGCGCGGCAAGGAGGAGGCCGAGGACTACCGCTACTTCCCGGATCCGGACCTGTTGCCGGTGGCGACCGCGGAGCTGCTCGCCGAGGCCCGCGCCGAGCCGCTGCCGGAACTGCCGCAGGCGAAGCGGGCGCGCTACGCGGCGGAGCACGGCCTCGACCCGCAGCGCGCCGCGGCGCTGGTGCGCGAGCCGGCCTGGGCGGACTACTTCGACGCCGCGGTGGCGGCGGGCGCGCCGGCGAAGCAGGCGGCGAACTGGGTCGCCGGGGAATTGTTCGCGCGCGCCAAGCGCGACCGGAAAGAGGCGGCGGACGCGCCGGCGGCGGCGGCTCTGGCCGCGCTGCTGAAGGCGCTGGAGGCGGGGACGCTTTCGCGCGAGGCGGCGAAAGAGGCGCTGGGCGAGCTGTGGGCCGGCGCGGACGACGTGCAGGCGCTGATCGCGGCGCGCGCCGCGGCGCCGGAAGACGACGACGCGCTCGGGGAGTGGGTGGAGCAGGCGCTCGAGGCGCACCCGGAGGAGCTGGCGCAGTACCGGGGAGGCAAGACCAAGCTGCTGGGGTTCTTCGTCGGGCAGGTGCGGAAACTCTCCGGCGGCAAGGCGGATCCGCGGAAGGCGAGCGAGGCGCTGCGGCGGAAACTCGAGGAATCAAACAGTTGATCCGATGCTCGGGAGATGTGGCGCATGCATGGTCAAGGTGTTGATTTTTGTAGAGGTCTGCAGGCTGGTGACAAGTCGTATATAGTGTAAGACAGGTCAGCGGGTGCTCTTCGGATGCTTGCCTGCGGCCGGTCGCGGCGCTCACGGCGCTTGGGTTCAGGTGGTGATGACGCGATGGAAGCGGGAGGCGAAGCGGCGATGGGAATTCGCAATGTCCCGCTGATGCGGGAGTTTTCTTACGATGTCGCGGAACATGAGAGTTGCCCTCATGTGGTGAAGTTCTCCGGCGGCCGCACGAGCGGGATGCTCCTGTTCATGCTCTTGGAGAATGAGTCGTTGCGGGCTGACCGGGGCGACGTGGTGGTGTTCAACAACACCAGCGCGGAACATCCGGAAACTTATCGCTTCGCCGCCCGGTGCAAGGAACTGGTCGAGAGTCGTTACGGAGTGCCGTTCTTCTGGGTGGAATTCCAGACTTACGAAGATGCCCGGCGAGGCGAATGGACCCGGCTGCCGACCTACCGTCTCGTCAAGCCTGAACCGCGGTCGAAAGAGAAGCCGAATGGCTACTGCTGGAAAGGCGAGGCGTTTGAGGAGATGCTGTCGTGGGCTGGCCACGTTCCGAATCAGCATCAGCGCATCTGCACGAAGAATCTCAAGTTGGAAACCACCCGGCGGTTTTTGCTCGACTGGTTCTCCGGCAAAGACCGCAATAAGCGGCTTGGGCATTACCGCGACTGCAGTCGCTTGAATGATGACGAAATGTACGAGCGTCACCAGAAATACCGCGGCGCGGTGCCGCGCGACATCTTCCTGCAGAAGAAAGCGTACGTGCGGTCGCGGCCGGTGTCTCGGCCTGAGCAAGAATTTTCGGAGTATTCTTCAGCCACGCCGGCAGGACGGTTCCCGGTCTTTCAGGTTGGCATCGATGGTAATGGCGGCAATGGTAACGGTGCCGCACTCGGCGCGGATTACATTTCATTTGTCGGACTTCGCGCAGACGAACCGCGGCGGGTGGCGCGGGTGCGGCAACGCAATTTTGAGGATTCCGGCTCCGCTGCCTGCGGAGACGAATACGTTTATATGCCGCTCGCGACTCTGGAGTTGACCCGGGAAGATGTTAATTCTTTCTGGTCGGAACAGTCGTGGGACCTGAATCTTCCGGACGAGGCAGGGTTATCGAACTGCGTGTATTGCTTCCTGAAAGGCGCCGGCGGCTTGCAGAAAGCTCATAATGAACTGGGGAATGGAGGCGTATTGCCGACGGACTTGGCATTGGCGAATACCCCTTGTGATATCCGCTGGTGGAGGTATATGGAGAACCTGTACGGGCGGAATATTGTTTTGGAGGAACGGGAAGTGCAGAACAAATCCCAGAAAGGGATCATTGGCTTCTTTGGTTTAAAAGGTGGATTTTCGTACGAATTGGTTGCGGAGGCCAGCAGAGGGCGCGCAGATATTTCCGGGTTTATGGATACGGTTCTTCCGTGCGATTGTACGGAGTGAATATCCCATACCCGGCGGTGGTCGGCCAGTCATTGTCTTAGCATGTTTCCATTGCAAGAAAACTCGCTTCCGCTATTTGGATTTGTTCACTATCTCCAGGCTGTGAAGCACGCATCAGCATGAAGAAGGAAACAATGAACAACCTGAAGCGCGGCGAGGTCTGGATGGTTTCAGGGCGTCTGGGCTACGCTGGGAAACCTTGTCCTGCGGTGATTCTGCAGGACGATAGCGATGGTGAGGTCACATCGGCCACCATTTGCTTCTTTGCCGACGAGCCTTTCGAAGATGCGGACATCCGCCCAGTGATACACCCAGACGGCAGCAATGGAATCAGTGAGCGATCGTATCTTATGGTGGATCAGGTCACCACCGTGCCCGTGGCCAAAGTGGGGCACAAGATCGGTGTCCTCGGCGAAACAGACATGCTCGAACTTGGGCGAGCGGTTATCCATTTTTGGGGACTAGACGATTCTCCGGACCACCGCTGACGGTCAAACTAGCCTAAGCTTTCGCCAAGCACGCCCGCGGCAACCCCCGCCCATCCCGCAGCGTGCGCGCCCGGCCGAAGCCCGCCCGCGCCATTATCCGCCGCGCCGCGTCCGCCTGTTCCGCGCCATGCTCCAGCAATAGCCGCCCGCCCGGGCGCAGGCGCCGGCGCGCGCCCGCGGCGATGACGCGCAGGTCGCGCAGGCCCCGTTCGCTCGCCGCCAGCGCGCCACGCGGCTCGCGCCGCACGCCGGCCGCCCGCAGATGCGGGTCGCGGGGGTCGACGTAGGGCGGATTGGCGACGATCAGGTCGAATTTTCCCGCCGGCCAAGCGCCGCGCCAGTCGGCGCGCCCGAAGCGCGCGTTCCCGAGCCGCAGCCGCAGCGCGTTGGCTTGCGCCGCCGCGACCGCGGCGCGGTCGCGGTCCAGGCCCAGCACCCGGCAGTCGGGACGCGCCCGGGCCAGCGCCAAGGCCAGCGTCCCCGCGCCCGCGCCCCAGTCGAGCGCCCGCGCCCGGCGCGGCAGCCCGTCCAGCGCCGCCGCGACCAGCGTTTCGGTGTCCGCGCGCGGCGCGAGCGTCCGCGGCGTCAGGCGCAGCTCGAAGTCGAGGAACGGCGCGCCGCCGCACAGGTGCGCCACCGAGTGTCCGTCCGCCAGGCGCTCCAGCAGCCGCTGGCCGCGCTCGGCCGCGCCGGCCGCGAGCGGGGCCTCGGGATGCGCCAGCAGCCACGCCGGCGGGCGGGCGAGGATGCGGCTCCACAGCCACAGCGCGGCGGCCGGCTCGTCGCCGCGGGAAGCCAGCGCTTGGCGGGCGGCCGCCAGTCCCGCGCCGACCGTCCCCGGGCGCTCAGCCGCCGTCGGCATGGCGCGCCAGCGCCGCTTCGCGCCGCGCCGCGCGCAGCGGCTCGATCAGCGGGTCGAGGTCGCCCTCCAGCAGGCGGTCGAGGGCGTGCAGGCTGAGGCCGATGCGGTGGTCGGTGACCCGGCCCTGCGGGAAGTGGTAGGTGCGGATGCGCTCGGAGCGGTCGCCGCTGCCGATCAGGCCGCGGCGGGTCCGCGCCGTCGCCGCCTCGCGCCGCCGCCGCTCGTCCTCGCCGAGGCGGGCGCGCAGCAGCGCCAGCGCCTGCTCGCGGTTGCGGTGCTGCGAGCGGCTGTCCTGGCACTCGACCGCGATGCCGGTGGGCAGGTGGGTGACGCGCACCGCGGAATCGGTCTTGTTGATGTGCTGCCCGCCGGCGCCGGAGGCGCGGAAGCGGTCGATCCGCAGGTCTTCGTCGCGCAGCGCGACGTCGCTGGCGGCCGGCGCGTCGGGCAGCACCGCGACGGTCGCGGCCGAGGTGTGGATGCGGCCCTGGGACTCGGTGCGCGGCACGCGCTGCACCCGGTGGGTGCCGGACTCGTAGCGCAGCCGGGCGTAGGCGCCGGCGCCGCGCACGCGGGCGACGATCTCGCGGTAGCCGCCGCGCTCGCCGTCGTGGTGGCTCAGCGGCTCCAGCTCCCAGCCGCGCTTCTCGGCGTAGCGCTCGTACATGCGGAACAGGTCGCCGGCGAACAGCGCCGCCTCGTCGCCGCCGGTGCCGGCGCGGATCTCCAGGAACGCGTCGCCGCCGCCGTCCTCCTCTTCGGCCGCGCCCTCGAGCAGGGCGCGCTCGAGTTCCGCGAGGCGCGCGGCGAGGCGCGCGCGCTCCTCGCCGGCCAGCGCCGACAGGTCCGCGTCGCCGGCCAGCTCCCCCAGCTCCGCCAGCTCCCGCTCGCAGTCGCGGTATTCCCGGTAGCGCGCCGCGGTCGGCGCGAGGCGGGCGTGGCGGGCGCCGAGCTCGCGGCGCCGCTCCCGGTCGCGCTGCGTCGCCGGGTCGGCCAGCGCGCGCTCGAGTTCCAGCAGGCGGGCGGCGGCGGCGTCCAGGCGGGCCCGGAGCTCGTCGTTCATGCCGCCGAATCGAGCTTCAGCAGGGCGCGCGCCGCGGCGAGCAGGGTCTCGTCGCCGGCGGTGCCGGCCTCGTTGAGGGCCTGGGTCGGCGCGTGCGCCAGCCGCCCGCACAGGGTGCGGGCCAGCCACTCCAGCACCTCCCCGGGGTCGCGCCCGGCGGCGAGGCGCGCCCGCGCCTGGGCCAGGGCCTCGTCGCGCACGCGCTCGGCCTCGCCGCGGTAGGCGCGGATCAACTCGAACGCGGATTCGCCGCGGCGGCGCTCGCGGTACGCGCGCGCGTGCTCCTCCAGCAGGGCGCGGGCCTCCTCGCCGGCCTGCCGGCGGACGTCGAGGTTGCGCGCCGCCACCGCCTCCAGGTCGTCCAGCGAGTACAGGTAGGCGTCCGGCAGTTCCGCGATCTGCGGCTCGATGTCGCGCGGCACCGCCAGATCGACCATGTACACCGGCCGCCGCCGGCGGCGGCCGAGCGCGGCCTCGACCAGGCCCTTGCCGAGCATCGGCAGCGGGCTGTCGGTGCAGCTGACGACGATGTCGGCGTCGGCCACCGCGTCCTCCAGGCGGGCGACGGGCACGGCCCGGGCGTGCAGCTCGCAGGCCAGCTCCTGGGCGCGCTCCAGGCTGCGGTTGGCGATGGTCAGCTGGCCCGCGCCGTAGCGGTGCAGGTAGCGCGCGGCGAGGCGCGCGGTCTCGCCGGCGCCGATCACCAGCGCCCGCCGCTCGGCCAGGTCGTCGAAGAACTGCCGCGCCAGCCGCACCGCGACATGCGCCAGCGACACCGGGTGGCGGCCGATGCCGCTGTCGGCGCGGATCCGCTTCGCCGCGGCGGCCGCGTGGCGGGCGAGGGCGTCGAGCTCGCGGCCGAGCGTCCCGGCCGCGGCCGCGTCGCGCCGCGCCTGCTTGAACTGGCCCAGGATCTCCGGCTCGCCCGGCACCATCGAATCGAGCCCGGCGGCGACCGCGATGGCGTGGCGCACCGCGTCGTCGCCGGCGTGCAGGTAGCAGGCGTCGCCGAGCGCCGCGGGCTCCAGCCGGTGCCAGCGGCGCAGCCAGTCGCGCGCGGCGGCGGGCGCGCCCGCCGCCGCATGCTCCAGGTACAGCTCGGTGCGGTTGCAGGTCGACAGGATCAGCGCCCCGCCGATGTCCGGCAGCGCCGCCAAGTCGCGCAGCGCCGGCGCCAGCGCGTCGCGGGTGAACGCGACCCGCTCGCGCAGCTCGAGGGCCGCGGTGCGGTGGCTGAGGCCGAGGATCGCCAGCGCCATGGGTTAAAATCCGTCACCGGCCCCGCAGGAGCCCGTTCCGTGCCGCCCATTCTAGTGGAAACCCCGCCGCCGCCGCCGCTCCGGCGCCGGGCCGGGCGGGCCGGGCTGTGGCTGGCGGCGGGCCTGCTGTGCGCCTGCCAGCCCTCGCCCGAGGCGAAATTGGAGGCCTGGTTCCCGGCGCCGGTGCCGCTGCCGGGGGAGAGCGAACTGGCGGAGCTGCTGGCGCTGCTGCTGGAGGCCGAGCTGCGCGGGCACCAGGGCGACACGGCCGGCGCCTACGAGCGCTACTACCAGGCCTCGCTGCGCACCCCGGACCCGGAGGTGGCCTACCGCGCGGCCGAGATCGCGCTGTGGCTGGAGGATTTCGAGCGCGCGCGGCAGGCGGCGGAGCGCTGGCGCGCGATGCTGCCCGGCGACCCGCGGCCGCTGCGGGTGCTGGGCTCGGTGCACGCCGCCCAAGGCGACGTCCCGGCGGCGGTGGCGGCGTACCGCGAGGCGCTGGAGCGGACGCCGGCGCCGGACTGGAACGCGCTCGCCAACTCGCTGTCGGCGCCGGCCGCGGCCCAGGCGCGCCCGGCGGTGCTGCGCGAACTGGTCGCGGCGTACCCGGAGCAGGCCGGCGCGCGCTACCAGTACGCCCGCGCGGCGCGCGCGGCGGACGATCCGGAGGCCGCCCTGGCGGCGGCGCGCGCGGCGCTGCGGCTGCGCCCGGGCTGGCCGGCGGCGGCGCGCCTCGAGGCCGAGCTGCTGCGCGAGCTGGACCGCGCCCCGGAGGCGATCGCGCGCCTGCGCGCGGCGCTGGCGGCGCAGCCGCCGCCCGGCGACTGGCGGCTGCGCCAGGACCTGGCCGAACTGCTGACGCAGGCCGGCGAGAGCGCGGCGGCGCGGGCCGAGTACGCGCGCCTGGCGGCGCAGGACGCCGGCCAGCCGCGCTGGCGGATGGCGCTCGGCACGCTGGCGCTGATGGCGGCCGACTGGGCGGCCGCCGAGGCCCAGTTCGAGGCGCTGCGGGAGGCGCGGCCGCTGGCCCCGGGGCAGCCGCCCGGCCTCAACCGCGCGGTGGCGGCGTACTTCCTCGGCCTGATCGCCGAGGAGCGCGGCGACGTGCAGGCCGCCCTCGGCCACTACCACGAAGTCGACGAGCGCGACTACCTGGGCGGCGACCGCTACTACCAGAAGGCGCGCGCCCGCACCGCGCAGCTGCTGCGGGAGCGCGACCCGGAAGAGGCCCGGCGCCACCTGGCGGTGAGCCGGGCGCGCTCGGCGCGGCCCGAGAACGTGGAGCACTTCTACGTGGCGGAGGC
The DNA here is from genome assembly GCA_965242985.1 of uncultured candidatus Poriferisulfidus sp. Lineage (GTDB taxonomy): Bacteria > Pseudomonadota > Gammaproteobacteria > Poriferisulfidales > Poriferisulfidaceae > Poriferisulfidus. The sequence continues at coordinate 781,517 of OZ251520.1, forward strand.
CGACCTGCTGTACGGCCTGCGCCGCTACGCCGAGGGCCTGGCGCTGCTGGACCGGGCGGTGGCGGCGTTCCCGGATTCGATCCCGCTGCGCTACACGCGGGCGCTGACGGCCGAGCGCCTCGGCCGCACCGAGCTGCTGGAGCGCGACCTGCGCGCGGTGCTGGCGGCCGAGCCCGACCACCCGCAGGCCTTGAACGCGCTCGGCTACACCTGGGCCGACCACAACCGCAACCTGGAGCAGGCGCTGGACTACATCGAGCGCGCGCACGCGCAGCTGCCGGACGACGCCGCGGTCATCGACAGCCTGGGCTGGGCGCACTACCGGCTCGGCAACCTCGAGCGGGCCGAGGAGTTCCTGCGCCGGGCGCACGCGCTGCAGCCGGACGGCGAGGTGGTCGCGCACCTGATCGAGGTGCTGTGGGTGCGCGGGCGCCGGGAGGAGGCGCGGCGGCTGTACCGCGAGGCCCTCGAGCGCCTGCGGGAAGACGAGTTCCTGAGCCGCGTGGCGGCGCGCTTCGCGCTGTGAGGGCCGCGGCCGCGGGGCGCGGGGCGGCCCGCGGGCTGGCGGCGGCGCTGCTGCTGTCGGGCTGCGCCGCGCTGGAGCCGCCGGCGCCGCCGGCGCCGGCCACCGACGCGCAGGCGGCGCGCTGGCAGGAGCACTGGCGGCAAGTGGCGGAATTGCCGGCCTGGGGCGCGGCCGGGCGCTTCGGCATCCACGCCGGCGGCGGCGGCGTGCACGGCGATTTCGACTGGCGCCAGGCCGGCGGGCGCTTCGCGCTGGAGCTGAGCGGGCCGTTCGGGCTGGGCGCGGTGCGGCTGGAGGGCGACCTCGCCAGCGGCGCGGCGACGCTCGAGGCCGGCGGCGAGGTGCAGCATGGCCGCTTGGCCGACCTGCTGCGCGAGCGGGTCGGCTTCGATCTGCCGGTGCGCGCGCTGCTGCATCTGGCGCGCGGCGTGCCGCTGGCCGAGGGCGCGGGCCGGGCCGAGGTGCTGCTCGACGGCGCGGCGCGGGCGGCGCGCATCCGCCAGCGCGGCTGGCAGGTCGAGTACCGCGAGTACAGCTGCTGCGAGGAGCCGGCGCTGCCGGGCCGGGTGCGCTTCGTCCACCCGGCGATGCGCGGCGCGCTGGCGGTGCGCGAGTGGCGGCGGGAGTAGGCGTGCGGCTGCGCGCGCCGGCCAAGCTCAACCTGCTGCTGCGCGTGCTCGGCCGCGAGGCCGGCGGCTACCACCGCATCCAGACCCTGTACCAGCTGATCGACCATTGCGACGAGCTCGAGCTCGAGGACCGCGCGGCGCCGGGGCTGGACTACGCCGACGACGCCGGCGGCGCGCTCGGCCCGGACCACCTGTGCGCGCGCGCCTACGCGCTGCTGCAGCCGCGCCGCCCGCGGCGCGGCGCGGCGCTCCGCCTGGCCAAGCGGATTCCCGTCGGCGCCGGCCTGGGCGGCGGCAGTTCGGACGCCGCCGCCGTGCTGCACGGCCTCAACCGCCTGTGGGGGCTGCGCCTGCCGCCGGCGGAGCTGGCGGCGCTGGGCGCGGAGCTCGGCGCCGACGTGCCGCTGTTCGTGCATGGGCGCGCCGCCTGGGGCGAGGGCCGGGGCGGGGAGCTCGCGCCGGTCGAGCGCCCGCCGGGGCACGCGGTGGTGCTGCCGCCGCCGGCGCCGGTGTCGACCGCGGCGGCCTACCGGGAGCTGGAATTGACACGATGGAGCGCGCCCATCACAATGGCGCAGGCGGACGCCCACTGGGGGGAGAACGTGTTCGAGGGCTGGCTGCGGCGGACGCGCCCGGAGATCGGCCGGCGGCTGGATTTCCTGCGCGCGCGCGCCCCGGCCGCGGTGACCGGCACCGGCGGGGCGGTGTTCGCCTGGCTCGGCGACCGCGCCGCCGCGGCGCGGCTTCTGGCACAATGCCCCCCCGAATGGGGCGGCTTCGCGGCCGCCGGCCTCGCCCGCTCGCCGCTGCTGGCGGCGCAGGCCGACTGACAGATGCTTGGGCCGTCGCCAAGTCAGGTTAAGGCACGGGGTTTTGATCCCCGCATTCGCAGGTTCGAATCCTGCCGGCCCAGCCATTTCCGAGCCGGCCCGGGGAGGCGGCGATGAGCGGTTACGAAGAGCTGGTGGTGTTCGCCGGCAACGCCCACCCGGCGCTGGCGCAGAAGATCGCCGGCCACCTGAGCATCCCGCTCGGCAAGGCCGACGTCGGCCGCTTCAGCGACGGCGAGGTGCGGGTCGAGATCCAGGAGAACGTGCGCGGGCGCGACGTGTTCATCGTGCAGCCGACCTGCCGCCCGACCAACGAGCACCTGATGGAGCTGGCGATCGTCGTCGACGCGCTGCGCCGCTCCTCGGCCGACCGCATCACCGCGGTGATCCCGTACTTCGGCTACTCGCGCCAGGACCGCCGGGTGCGCTCCGAGCGGGTGCCGATCTCGGCCAAGCTGGCGGCCAACATCATCGCCGCGGCCGGCGTCGACCGGGTGCTGACCATCGACCTGCACGCCGACCAGGAGCAGGGCTTCTTCGACATCCCGGTGGACAACATCTACGCCTCGCCGATCCTGATCAGCGACGTGTGGCACGCCGGCGGCGAGCGCCTGCTGACGGTGTCGCCGGACGTCGGCGGCGTGGTGCGCGCGCGCGCCTTCGCCAAGCAGCTGGAGAGCGACTTGGCGATCATCGACAAGCGCCGCCCGCGCGCCGGCGAGTCGGAGGTGATGAACATCATCGGCGAGGTCGCCGGCATGAACTGCGTGATGGTCGACGACATGGTCGACACCGCCGGCACCCTGTGCCAGGCGGCGCAGGCGCTCAAGGAGCAGGGCGCGGAGCGGGTGGTGGCCTACGTCACCCACCCGGTGCTGTCGGGCCGGGCGGTGGCGAACCTGGAGCGCTCGGCGCTGGACGAGCTGGTGGTGACCGACACCATCCCGCTGGACGCGGCGGCGGCGGCCTGCGAGCGGATCCGGGTGCTGAGCGTGGGCGAGCTGCTGGCGGAATCGATCGCCCGCATCCACCGCAACGAGTCGGTCAGCACGCTGTTCGTGGAATAGCCGGCCGCGCGCGCCGGCGGCGCGGGCTCAGTCGCCGAAGCGGCGGGTGTAGCCGAGCGACAGGCCCCACTCCTCGACCTCGTACTCGAGGATCCGGCGCGGGTTGGTGACTTCCGACGGAGTGCCGGCGGAGAAGTCGACATCGTAGTCGGCGTAGCTCAGCTGCAGGTCGAACCAGCTGTCGGCGTCGCCGATCTCCATGCCGACCCCGACCCGCCAAGGGGTCTCGGAGTAGCTGCCGCGGTCGATGTCGGCGATGTCGCCGGAGGCGAAACTCGCGCTTAGGTCGCCGTCGAGCCAGCGCACGCCGAACAGCGCGTAGACCGAGCCGTCGCCGAGCAGGCCGCCGCCGGGGGCGTAGCCGAGCTTGGTGTTGATGCCGAAGCTGTGGTCCTTCTCGAACTTCCAGACGCCGCGCCAGATGTCGAACGAGCCCCCGTCGCCGGTGCTGGCGGTGGGGGTCACGCGGCCGGAGACCTCCTCGCTGTCGTACTTCACCGCCTCCAGCTCGCCCGCGAAGTAGAAGCGCTCGGACAGGCGCCAGCGGTAGCCGGCCAGCGCTTTCAGACCGACGATGTCGCCGTCGTCGTCGGCGGCGCTGCGGCGGGAGAATGCGCCGCCGGCATCGCGGTATTCGTCGGGGGCGCGGGCCGCGCCCGCGGCGGCGGCGTCCAGGCCGATGGTCTTGCCGAAGTCCACGTCGACGATGCTCCAGTCGGCGGCGACCCCGGCGTAGAAGCCGTTCTCGACCGCGGCGGCGGGCGCGGCGGCGAGGGCGAGCGACAGGGCGGCGGCGAGGGATGCGGGGCGTGGCTGACGCATGAGCGGGGTCTCGCGGTGCGGGCGGGCGTGCGGGTCGGATTATAAAATGACGCGCGCGCGGCGCATTGCCAAGAGATTTCGGATTCCGCGAGCCGGATGCTTGCGCGATTGTCAGGTATTCGCGGCAACTACTTGACGGACATACGGTATTTCAGGATAGGCTTTCTGTTGTTTTTTCCTTACACGCGGCGGAGGCGGAGGCGCGCGCGGCGCGGCCGGGGCCGTTTTTCCCCGGCGCGCCGCGGCCGCGCCGGCCCGCCCGCGCGGCGGGCGGAAAACGCCGTTTTGTATAATTCGCGGCCCGCTTCGCGTCCGGTTGCCGCAGCATGATTTCCCGCCGTCTTTCCGGCCTCCTCTTGGGGTGCGCCTGCGCCTTGGCCGCGGCCGCGCCGGCGGCCGCGGACGAGGCCGCCGAAGACTCGCCGCAGCAGCGCCTGGAGGCGGTCAGCACGCGGCTGCTGGAGGGCATCCGCGGGCGCGCCGGGGAGTTCGCGGACGACCGCGCCGCGCTCGACGCGTTCGTGCGCGAGACGCTGGAGCCGATCCTCGACGACGACCGCATCCTGCGCATCATCCTCGGCAAGCGGCACTACGCGGCGGCCGACGCCGACCAGCGCGCGGCGTTCGCCGAAAGCCTCAAGCGGCAGCTGATCCGGCTGTACGCCGAGACCATCCTGGCGTACGCGGACGGCGAGGTGCGCTACCTGCCGTTCGAGCTCGAGCGCGCCAAGCGCTACCAGCTGGTGCGCACGGAGTTCCTGCTGTCCGGCCGCGCCCCGGTCGACCTCAGCTACCTGATGCGCGCGGTGGACGGGGAGTGGCGGGTGTTCGAGGTGCGCGCCGACGGCATCTTCCTGATCCGCAGCCTGCGCGACAGCCTGCGCCCGGAGATCGACCAGAACGGACTCGAGGCGGTGATCGAGCGCCTGCGCGCCGGCGCCGCCGGCGCCTCGCGCCGGGCCGCCGAAGCCGCGCCCGCCTGAAGGGCGGCGCGGGGCCATGGACCGGCTGCTGATCGAAGGCGGCGCGCCGCTGTCCGGCGAGGTCGCCGTGTCCGGCTCCAAGAACGCGGTGCTGCCGGTGCTGGCGGCGTCGCTGATGGGCGAGGAGCCGCTGCAGGTCGACAACGTGCCGCAGCTGCAGGACGTGGCCTCGACCATGCAGCTGCTGAGCAGCATGGGCGCGACCGTGACCCTGAGCGACGGCGGCGGCCTGCGGGTCGACGCCTCCGGCGTCGACCGCTGCTTCGCCTCCTACGACATCGTGCGCACCATGCGCGCCTCGATCCTGGTGCTGGGGCCGCTGCTGGCGCGCTTCGGCGAGGCGGTGGTGTCGCTGCCGGGCGGCTGCGCGATCGGCACCCGGCCGATCAACCTGCACCTGCGCGGCCTGCAGCGGATGGGCGCCGAGATCGAGGTGCGCGACGGCTACATCCACGCCCGCGCCGAGCGCCTGCGCGGCGCCGCGCTGGCGCTCGACCAGGTGACCGTGACCGGCACCGAGAACCTGATGATGGCGGCCTGCCTGGCGCGCGGGCGCACCGTGATCGAGAACGCCGCGCGCGAGCCGGAGGTGGTGGACCTGGCGCGCTGCCTGCGCGGCATGGGCGCGCGCATCGCCGGCGCGGGCACCGGGCGCATCGAGATCGACGGCGCCGAGGCGCTGCGCGGCGGCGCGCACCGGGTGCTGCCGGACCGCATCGAGGCCGGCACCTACCTGGCCGCGGGCTGCGCCACCGGCGGGCGCGTGACGGTGCGCGCGGTGCAGCCGGCGGCGCTCGAGGCGGTGCTGCGCAAGTTCGCCGACTGCGGCGCCGAGCTGGAGGCGGGGGAGGACTGCGTGACGCTGGACATGCGCGGGCGGCGGCCGCGCGCGGTCGACGTGCGCACCGCCGCCTACCCGGGCTTCCCGACCGACATGCAGGCGCAGATCTCGGTCATCGGCGCGGTCGCCGAGGGCACCAGCACCATCACCGAGACGATCTTCGAGAACCGCTTCATGCACGTGCAGGAGCTGGCGCGCATGGGCGCCGAGATCGAGGTGCGCGGCAACGCGGCGGTGATCCGCGGCGTGGCGCGGCTGTCCGGCGCGCCGGTGATGGCCACCGACCTGCGCGCCTCGGCCAGCCTGATCCTGGCCGGGCTGGTGGCCGACGGCGAGACCGTGGTGCGGCGCGTGTACCACGTCGACCGCGGCTACGAGTGCGTGGAGGAGAAGTTCCGCCGCCTGGGCGCGCGCATCCGGCGGCTGAGCGGGAGCGAGTGAGCATGCGCATCGCGGTGGCCAAGGGGCGCATCATGCGCGAGGCGCTGGCGGTGTTCGCGCGCGCCGGCATCGCGCCCGCGGAGGATCCGGCCGCGAGCCGCCGGCTGCTGCTGCCCTGCGCCGAGCCGGGCCTCGAGCTGGTGGTGCTGCGGGCGGCGGACGTGCCGACCTACGTGGCGCTCGGCGCGGCCGACTTCGGCGTCACCGGCCGCGACGTGCTGCTGGAGGGCCGCCCCGCCGGCCTGTACGAGCCGCTGGACCTGGGCGTGGCGCGCTGCCGGCTGGCGGTGGCGGGGCCGGCCGGCGGCGGCGAGCGCCTGGCGCGGCCGCGGCTGCGGGTGGCGACCAAGTACGCGCGCCTGGCGCGGGAATACTTCGCCGCCCGCGGCTGCCAGGCCGAAACCATTAAACTGTACGGCTCGATGGAGCTGGCGCCGCTCGCGGGGCTCGCCGACTGCATCGTCGACCTGGTCGCCAGCGGCCGCACGCTGGCGGCCAACGGCCTGGAGGAGTACGCGACCCTGGCCGAGATCAGCGCCCGGCTGGTGGTCAACCGGGCGGCCTGGAAACTGCGCCACGCGCGCCTGGCGCCGATGCTGGAGCGCCTGGCGGCGGCCTGCCGGGAGGAGGAAGCATGAGCGCCGCCCCGATCGACGACCTGCGCATCGCCGGCGTCCAGGAGGTCAGCGCGCCGGCCGAGGTGCTGGCGGAGCTGCCGCTGTCGGCCGCGGCCGCGGCCACCGTGGTGCGCGCGCGGCGCGAGCTGCGCGCGGTGATCGACGGCTCGGACGACCGCCTGGCGGCGGTGGTCGGGCCGTGCTCGATCCACGACGTGGACGCGGCGCTGGACTACGCCGGGCGGCTGGCGGCGGCGCGCGAGCGGCTCGCCGGGGAGCTGCTGGTGGTGATGCGGGTGTACTTCGAGAAGCCGCGCACCACGGTCGGCTGGAAGGGCCTGATCAACGACCCGGGGCTGGACGACAGCTTCGAGATCGACCGCGGCCTGCGCCTGGCGCGCGGGCTGCTGCTGCGGCTGGCCGAGCGCGGCCTGCCGGCCGGCACCGAGTACCTGGACCTGATCAGCCCGCAGTACGTGGCCGACCTCATCAGCTGGGGCGCGATCGGCGCGCGCACCACCGAGAGCCAGTGCCACCGCGAGCTGGCGTCCGGGCTGTCCTGCCCGGTCGGCTTCAAGAACGGCACCGGCGGCGACATCCAGGTGGCGGTCGACGCGGTGCGCTCGGCGAGCCAGCCGCACCGCTTCCTGAGCCTCACCAAGCAGGGGCACAGCGCGATCTTCCACACCCGCGGCAACCGCGACGCGCACATCATCATGCGCGGCGGGCGGCGGCCGAACTACGACGCCAACGCGGTCGAGGAGGCCGCCGCGCGGCTGGAGCGCGCGGGCCTGCCGGCGCGGGTGATGATCGACTGCAGCCACGCCAACAGCAACAAGGAGCCGGAGCGCCAGCTGCTGGTCGGCGGCGACGTGGCGCGGCAGCTGGCGGCGGGCGAGCGCCGCATCCTCGGCGTGATGGTGGAGAGCCACCTGGTCGGCGGCAGCCAGCAGCCGGCGCCCGGCGCCGAGCTGGTGTACGGCCAGAGCATCACCGACGCCTGCCTCGACTTCGAGCGCACCGAGCGGCTGCTGGAGGAGCTGGCGGAGGCGGTGCGGGCGCGCCGCGCCGGCGGCGGCGGATGAGCGGCTTCGCGCTGCGGCGGCTGGCGGCGGGCCGGCCGGACTTCCGGGAGCGCTTCGCCGCGCTGCTGGCGGCGCGGACCCCGGAGCCGCCGACGCGGGAAGTGGCGGAGATCCTCGCCGGCGTGCGCGCCGGGGGCGACGCCGCGCTGCTGGAGTACGCCCGCCGGCACGACGGCGCCGAAGCCGCGAGCGTGGCCGAGCTCGCCTGGGACGCGGCCGACTTCCGCGCCGCCTACGAGCGGCAGGAGCCCGGCCTGCGCGCGGCGCTGCAGGACGCGGCCGGGCGCATCCGCGCCTACGCCGAGCGCCAGCGGCTGCAGCCGTTCGTCTGGACCGACGCGGCCGGCTCGCGGCTGGGGCAGGAGGTGCGCGCGCTGGAGCGCGCGGCGGTGTACGCGCCGGGCGGGCGCGCCGCGTATCCCTCCTCGGTGCTGATGGCGGCGGTGCCGGCGCGGGCGGCCGGCGTCGGCGAGGTGGTGCTGGCGAGCCCCGGCGGCGACCCGGCGGTGCTGGCGGCCGCGCACGTCGCCGGCGTCGACCGCGGCTGGCGCCTGGGCGGCGCGCACGCGCTGGCCGCGCTCGCCCACGGCACCGCGACGGTGCCGAAGGCGGACCTCATCGCCGGCCCCGGCAACGCTTGGGTGACGGAGGCCAAGCGGCAGCTGTACGGCGTGGTCGGCATCGACCTGCTGGCCGGGCCGTCGGAGATCGTGATCGTCAGCGACGGCAGCGTCAACCCGCACTGGCTCGCCAGCGACCTGCTGGCGCAGGCGGAGCACGACGAGGACGCGCAGGCGGTGCTGATCGGCCTCGGCGGGCGCCACCTGGACGAGGTGGCGGCGGCGCTGCAGGCGCAGCTCCCGGGCCGCGGCCGCCGCGCCATCATCGAGGCCAGCCTGCGGCGGCACGGCGCCCTGATCGAGGCCGGCTCGCTGCCGCAGGCGCTGGAGCTGGCGAACGAGATGGCGCCGGAGCATCTGCAGCTGGCGCTGGCCGAGCCGGCCGCGGCGCTGGCGCAGGTGCGGCACGCGGCGGCGGTGTTCCTGGGCGCGCACAGCGCCGAGGTGCTGGGCGACTACTGCGCGGGCCCCAACCACGTGCTGCCGACCGGCGGCGCGGCGCGCTACGCCTCGCCGCTCGGCGCCGACGCGTTCCAGAAGCGCATCACCCTGCAGGAGCTGACGCCCAAGGGCGCGCGCGAGCTGGCGGCGACGGCCGAGATCCTGGCGCGCGCCGAGGGCCTGGACGGGCACGCGCTGGCGGCGCGCTGGCGGCGCGGCGGCGATTGATGGCCGCGCGCGCGGAGCTGGCCGCCCACCTGGAGGCGCTGCTGCGCCCGGGCGACTTCGAGGACTACTGCCCGAACGGCCTGCAGGTCGAGGGCCGCGCCGAGGTCCGCAGCCTGGTCACCGGGGTCACCGCCTGCCGGGCGCTGGTCGAGCGGGCCGCGGCCGCGGGCGCCGGCGCGCTGCTGGTGCACCACGGCTGGTTCTGGCGCGGCGAGCCGGCCGCGGTCGTCGGCATGAAGGCGGCGCGGCTGCGGCGGCTGTTGGCGGCGGACCTCAACCTGTTCGCCTACCACCTGCCGCTGGACGCGCACCCGGAGTACGGCAACAACGCGCAGCTGGCGCGGCGCCTGGGGCTGGAGCCCGCGGGGCCCTTGGTGCCGGGCCGCCCGGAGCGGGGCTGCCTGGCGCGGGCCGCGGACGGCCCGCCGCCGGCGGCGTTCGCCGCGCGCATCGGCGAGCGGCTCGGCCGGGAGGCGCTGCGGGTGGGCCCCGGGGACGAGCGGCCGCTGCGCCTCGTCGGGCTGTGCACCGGCGCCGGGCAGGGCATGCTCGCGGCGGCCGCGGCGGCCGGCGCGGACGCCTTCGTCAGCGGCGAGATCTCCGAGCAGACCACCCACGCGGCGCGCGAGCTCGGCGTGCACTTCTACGCCTGCGGGCACCACGCCACCGAGCGCTACGGGGTGCAGGCGCTGGGCGCGCACCTGGCGGAGCGCTTCGGCCTCGAGCACCGCTACATCGACGTCGACAACCCGGCCTGAGGCGGCGCTGTGCTAGAATCCGCCGCCGCGCCAGGGCCCGCCGCCGCGCGGGCGGCGCGCGCAGCCATCCCGACCCCCAGCAACCGACGGCGCGGAGCACTTTCGGCATGACGGACGATGCGGCGGACGCCGGCCGCCGGCGCTTCCTGGCGGGCAGCACCGCCTTGGTCGGCGGCGTCGGCGCGGCGGTCGCCGCGTGGCCGTTCGCCGCCTCCATGGCGCCGTCGGCGCGGGCGCGCACCGCGGGCGCGCCGGTCGAGGTCGACATCGGGCGCATGGAGCCGGGGCAGAAGCTGGACCTGATCTGGCGCAAGCAGCCGGTCTGGATCGTGCGCCGCACGCCGGAGATGCTGGCGGCGCTGGCCGCGGCCGAGCTGCCGCTGCGCGACCCCGCCTCGGACAACCGCGCGCAGCAGCCGGAGTTCGCGCGCAACGCGCACCGCTCGCTGCGGCCCGAGTTCCTGGTGCTGGTCGGGGTGTGCACGCACCTGGGCTGCAACCCGACCTACCGGCCGGAGCCCGCCGGGGAGCTGGGCGCCGACTGGCGCGGCGGCTTCTTCTGCGCCTGCCACGGCTCGCGCTTCGATCTGGCCGGGCGGGTGTACAGCAACGTGCCGGCCAACGCCAACCTGCGCGTGCCGCCGCACCGCTTCGTCAGCGACACCCGGCTGCTGATCGGCGAGGCGCCGGAGGACGCGGCGTGAGCGCCGGACGCGCGGGCCTGCTCGGCTGGCTGGACGCCCGCTTCCCGCTGCTGCGGCTGTGGAACGAGCACATGGCGCGGTACTACGCGCCGAAGAACTTCAACTTCTGGTACTTCTTCGGCTCGCTGGCGCTGCTGGTGCTGGCGATCCAGATCGTCACCGGCATCTTCCTGACCATGCACTACAAGCCGGACGCCGAGCTGGCGTTCGCCTCGGTCGAGTACATCATGCGCGACGTCGAGCTCGGCTGGCTGCTGCGCTACATGCACTCCACCGGCGCCTCGTTCTTCTTCATCGTCGTCTACCTGCACATGTTCCGCGGCGTCATGTACGGCTCCTTCAAGCGCCCGCGCGAACTGATCTGGCTGCTCGGCATGTGCCTGTACCTGACGCTGATGGCCGAGGCCTTCATGGGCTACCTGCTGCCCTGGGGCAACATGTCGTACTGGGGCGCGCAGGTGATCGTCAACCTGTTCAGCACCGTGCCCTGGGTCGGCCCGGACCTGGCGGTCTGGCTGCGCGGCGACTTCGCCATCTCCGACGCCACCCTGAACCGCTTCTTCGCGCTGCACGTCGCGGCGCTGCCGCTGCTGCTGCTGCTGCTGGTCGCGCTGCACATCATGGCGCTGCACGAGGTCGGCTCGAACAACCCCGACGGCATCGAGATCAAGGAGCGCAAGGACGCCGCCGGGCGGCCGCTGGACGGCGTCCCGTTCCACCCGTACTACACGGTCAAGGACCTGTTCGGCGCCGCGGTGTTCCTGTTCCTGTTCGCGCTGGTGGTGTTCTTCGCGCCGGAGTTCGGCGGCTACTTCCTGGAGCCGGACAACTTCACCCCGGCCAACCCGCTGCTGACGCCCGAGCACATCGTGCCGGTGTGGTACTTCACGCCGTTCTACTCGATCCTGCGCGCCATCCCGGATCCGCAGTTCGGCGCGCTGGCCATGCTGCTGGCCATCCTGATCCTGTTCTTCCTGCCGTGGATCGACCGCAACCCGGTGCGCTCGATCCGCTACCGCAGCCGGCTGTTCCGCTTCAACCTCGGCGTGTTCGCCGCCACCTTCGTCGCGCTCGGCTACTTGGGCTTCCACCCGCCGACGCCCCTGTACGCCGAGCTGGCGCTGCGCTTCGGCGAGCTGTACTTCCTGTTCTTCCTGGTGCTGTGGTTCTACAGCGGGCCGCGCCGCGCCGCGCTGCGCCTGACGGTGTTCGTCGCCGCGCTCGGCCTGATCACCTTCTACGACCTGGTGCGGGCGACCGCCGACTCCTCCGCGCTGATCGCGGCCGGCTGGCTGCTGCCGGCGCTGTTCCTGGCGATCGCCGTGCCGGGCAGCAGCTTCCCCCAGCTCGGCGCCGACCGGCCGGTGCCGGAGCGGGTGCGGTCGTGAGGCGCGCGCTGCTGCTGGCCTGCCTGCTGCCGGCGCCGGCGGCGCTGCCGGCGGCCGACGCCGGGCCGCTGCCGGGCTACGCGGTGCAGGTCGACCTGACCAACCGCGCCGCGCTGCAGCGCGGCGCGAAGTACTTCGTCAACTACTGCATGGGCTGCCACGCGCTGGCGCACAGCCGCTACCGCCGGCTCGGCGAGGACCTGGGCCTGACCGACGACATGGTGCGCGCCAACCTGGTGTTCACCGGCCGGCGCGTCGGCGAGACCATGACCGCGGCGATGGACGCCGCCGACGCCGAGCGCTGGTTCGGCGCCGCGCCGCCGGACCTGAGCGTGCTGGCGCGGCAGAAGGGCGCCGACTACATCTACCAGTTCCTGATGACGTTCTACCGCGACGAGACGCGGCCCTGGGGCGTCAACAACCGGCGCTTCCCCAACACCGCCATGCCGCACGTGCTGTGGCGGGAGCAGGGCGTGCTGGAGGCCGAGCGGCGGACCGCCGGCGGCCGCGCCGAGGTGGTCGGGCTCGTCCCCGGGAGCCCGGGGCGGCGCAGCCCGGCGGAGTTCCGGGAGATGGCGACCGACCTGACCACGTTCCTGGCCTACGTCGCGGAGCCGGTGCGGCTGACGCGCGAGAGCGCCGGCGTCTGGGTGCTGGGCTTCCTGCTGCTGCTGATCGGGCTCACGTACTTCCTCAAGCGCGAGTACTGGCGCGACGTGCGCTGAGGCCGCGATGCAGCTGTTTTCCGAGCCGCAGTGCCCGCAGAGCCACCGCATCCGCATCGTGCTGGCGGCCAAGGAGACGCAGTGCCGCGTCACGTTCCTCGACGAGCCGGGCGCGCAGGAGGACCTGGCGGTGCTCAATCCCGCCGCCACCACGCCGACCTTCAGCGACCGCAACATGGTGCTCACCGAGCCGCGCATCATCATGGAGTACCTGGACGACCGCTTCCCGCACCCGCCGCTGATGCCGGTCGACCCCATCGGCAAGGCGCAGGCGCGGGAGTGGCTGCTGCGCATCGAGCAGTACCTGTACGCGCAGCTGCCCGGGCTGCGCTCGCAGGGCCGGAACAAGCTGGCCGCGGCGCGCGGCACCATGCTCGAGTTCTTCGCCATGGCGGCGAGCGCGTGGCGGCACGCCGGCGAGCCCCGCTTCTTCCTCGGCGAGAACCTGACCCTGATCGACGCCTCGCTGGCGCCGATCCTGTGGCGGCTGCACACGGTCTACCGGCTGGAGCTGCCGCGCGGGCCGCGGCAGACGCTGATCAACCGCTACGCCAAGGGCTTCTACGCGCAGCCGCTGTTCCAGCGCAGCCTGACCGACGCCGAGCGGGAGCTGCATCTCGGCAGGTAGCGCCGCCGCGCCGGCATGACCTCCAGCCGCCCCTACCTGATCCGCGCCCTCTACGAGTGGATCGTGGACAACGCCAAGACGCCGATGCTGGTGGTGCGCGAGGGCGCCGAGGCCGGCGGCGGCGCCGAAGCGCGGCGCGACGAGTTCACGGTGTACAACGTGGCGCCCGAGGCGGTGCGCGACCTCGCCATCGACGACGACAGCGTGCGCTTCCACGCGCGCTTCGGCGGCGCGTTCCGGCACGTGGTCTGCGACGTCCGCCAGGTGTGCCGGGTGTTCTGCCGCGAGACCGGCGTCGGCGTCGACTTCCCGGACCTCGAGCCGGGGCCGGAGGACGGCGCCGCCGCGCCGCCGCGCGGGCGCCCGCAACTGCGGGTGGTCAAGTAGCGCCGCCGCGCCGCCGCGGCGGGTCGCCGAAGTCCGGGTCGCGGCTGACGCGCGCGGCGGTCGCGCCGGCCGGCGCGTCGTACCAGCCCGGGTCGCGGTAGTCGCCCGGCGCGAGGCCGTCGCGCACCTTGACGGTGGTGAACATGCCGCCCATGCCGACCGGCCCGTAGGGGCCTTCGCCGCCGGCCATCGGCAGCGTGTTGGCGGGGCCGGCGAGGTGGCCCATGGCCAGGTGCGCCTGGTGCTCGTCCATGCCGTCGCGGCCCATCGGCCGGTAGCCCGGCAGGGCCGCGGCGAGGTCGGCGGCGAGGTCGCCGCGCTCGACCCCCAGCGGGTTCGGCACGCCGTGGCCCATGGCGTTCATGGTGTGGTGGGACATGTGGCAGTGCAGCGCCCAGTCGCCGGGCACGGCGACGAACTCGAGGTCGCGCACCTGGCCCACGCCGACCAGCTCGGTCGCCTCCCGCCGCCACTGCGCGCGCGGCCAGCGGCCGCCGTCGCCGCCGGTCACCTCGTACTGCACGCCGTGCAGGTGGATCGGGTGGTTCCACATCGACAGGTTGCCGATGCGCACGCGCACGCGCTCGCCGCTGGCGGCCACCAGCGGCGCGGTGGCGGGGAACACCCGCGAGTTCAAGGTCCACAGGTCGAAGTCCTGCAGGATCGAGGGGTCGGGGCGGTAGGTGCCGGGGTGCAGCGCCCAGTTGTGCAGCAGCAGCGCGTAGTCGCGGTCGACCGGAACCGCCTCGCCGGCGCGCGGGTGGATGACGAACAGCCCCATCATGCCGACCGCCAGCTGCACCATCTCGTCCGCGTGCGGGTGGTACATGTGGCTGCCGTGCTGGCGCAGCGGGAACTCGTAGGCGTAGGTCTCGCCGGGCTCGATGCGCGGCTGGCTGACGCCGCCCAGGCCGTCCATGCCGCTCGGCAGCAGCAGGCCGTGCCAGTGCACGGTGGTCGGCTCCGGCAGGCGGTTGGTGACCAGGATGCGCACGCGGTCGCCCTCGACCGCCTCGATGGTCGGCCCCGGGGTGGTGCCGTTGTAGCCCCAGCACTTCGCCCGGCAGCCCGGCGCGAACTCGTGCTCGACCGGCTCCGCGATCAAATGGAACTCCTTGACGCCGCCGCGCAGGACGTGCGGCAGGGTCCAGCCGTTGGGCGTGCGCACCGCCGGCCGGCGGGCGGGCGGCGGCGCGGCCGCGGGCGGAGAGTCGGCGGCGGGCTCGGCGGCGGCGGCGCGGCCGAGGGCGGCGGCCAGGGAGCCGGCGCCGGCGTAGCCCAGGAATTCGCGGCGTGAGGTCATGGGGTCGCTCCTGCGGTCGCGGCGCGGGGGTCGAGGATCAGGCGTTCGGCGGGTTCGGCGGCCGCCGGCAGCGCGCCGCCGGCGGCGCGCGCCAGCGCCACGCGCGCCAGCCAGTAGTCGCGCGCCGCGGCCAGGCGGCCGCGCTGCGCGGCGTGCTCGCGCGCCAGCGCGGCGAAGCGGTCGAAGGTTCCGGCGAGCATGTAGTCGGCCCGCTCGCGCTCGCGCGCGGCGAGCCGGGCGAGGGCGGGCTGCAGTTGTTCGCGGTGCACGGCGGCGCGCGCGGCGGCGGCGGCGGCGGCGGCGCGCGCGGCGCGGACCTCGTGGTCGGCCGCCAGCTCCAGCCGGGCCAGTTCGGCGCGGGCCTCCTGCAGCGCCGCCGCGGCGCGCAGGCGGCGGCCGGCGGCGCGGAACGCGGGCGCCTCCCAAGCGAGCTCCGCGCCGGTGAAGTGCGCGCCGTCGCCGTCGCGCTCGCGCGCGAGGCCGAGCTCGAGCTCGCCGACGGGATGCTCGTCCGCGGTCCAGTCGAGGCGTTCGGCCAGCGCCGCGGCGCGGCCGGCGGCGGCGGCCAGATCCAGGCGGTCGCGGCGCGCCCGCTCGAGCAGTTCGGGCAGGGCGGGGAGATCCGCGGCGGGCCGCGGCAAGCGCGCGGGGACGCGCCAGGCGCCGTCGGCGGACGCGCCCATGGCGCGGGCGAGCTCGAGGCGCGCGGCGCGGGCGGCGGCCTCGGCCTCCAGCAGCCCGAGCCGGCCCTCGGCGGCGCGGACGCGGTGCCGGTCCAATTCCCGCTCGCTCAGGTTGCCGGCGTCGCGGTAGCGCGCCGCGAGTTCGGCCGCGAGCTCGGCGGCGCGCGCCGCCCGGCGCTCCAGCGCCAGGCGCTGGCGGGCGGCGACCCGGCGGAAGTAGGCGGCCTGCGCGGCGGCGGCGACGGCCAGCGCCCGCGCCGCGCGCTCCTGCCGGACGGCCGCGAACTCCGCGGCGGCGCGGCGCCCGCGCGCGCCCAGGGTCAGCAGGTCGGAGAGCGAGGCGGCGAAGCCGGCCGAGACCTCGTTGCGGTCGCCGGCGCGGCCGGCCTCGAACAGGCTGAGGGACAGCACCGGGTTGCGGACGCTCCCGGCGTCGCTCAGGTCGGCGGCGGCGCGGCCCAGCGCGGCGTCGGCCGCGCGCAGTGCGGGATGGCCGGCGAGCGCCGCCTGCGCGGCGCGGCCGGCGTTCAGCGGCCGCTGCGCCAGCCAGTCGGGCAGCGACTCGGC
Source organism: uncultured candidatus Poriferisulfidus sp. (assembly GCA_965242985.1). GTDB lineage: Bacteria > Pseudomonadota > Gammaproteobacteria > Poriferisulfidales > Poriferisulfidaceae > Poriferisulfidus. Next base: position 797,790 of record OZ251520.1, read on the forward strand.
GGCGGCCTCCGGCGGCGGCAGGCCGCGCGCCGCCACCAAGGCATCCACTTCGCCGCGGCCGAGATCGGCGGGCGGCGCGGCGCAGCCGGCGAGGGCGAGAAGAACGGCCGCGGCGGGAAGCGGGAGGGCGGGACGGCGGGCGGGCGGAGCGGTCATGGCGGCGTCCGGGGATTATGACACCGGGCGGCGGGGCGGGTTCGCCGCGCCGGTGCGCTCAGTCCCGCAGGCGCGCGATGACGCCGCCGCCCAGGCAGACGTCGCCGGCGTAGAACGCCACCGACTGGCCCGGCGCGGGCGCCCACTGCGGCGCGGCGAAGCGGACGCGGCGCGCGGCGGGCAGGTATTCGCATTCCTGCAGCGGCTGGCGGTGGCGGACGCGGGCGCGCAGGCGGAGCTCCGCCGGCGGGCGGCCGGCGATCCAGTGCGGCTCCTCGAGCTCCAGTTCGCGGACGTTCAGCGCCGGATGGGCGCGGTCCTGGGTGACCGTCAGGCGCCGGGTCTCCGGCTCCTTGCCGACCACGTACCAGGGCGCGTCGGCCGCGTCCGCGACTCCGCCCAGGCCGAGGCCCGCGCGCTGGCCCAAGGTGAAGAAGGGCAGGCCCCGGTGCTCGCCGAGCTTGCGCCCGGCCGCCGTGACGATGTCGCCGGGGGCCTCGGGCAGGTAGCGGGCGAGGAAATCGCGGAAGCGGCGCTCGCCGATGAAGCACAGCCCGGTGCTGTCGCGCTTGTCGTGCACGCGCAGCCCGAGGGCGCGCGCCAGCGCGCGCACCTCCGGCTTGCGGCGGCGGTGCAGCGGGAACCGCGCGGCGCGCAGCTGCTCCTGGTCCAGCCGGTGCAGGAAGTAGCTCTGGTCCTTGGCTTCGTCTTCGCCGCGCAGCAGCTCGACCGCGCTGTCCCCGCGCGCGCCGGCGTAGTGGCCGGTGGCGATGGCGGCCGCGCCCAGGGCGCGGGCGCGCTCGAGGAAGGCGCGGAACTTGATCTCGCGGTTGCAGACGATGTCCGGATTCGGCGTGCGCCCGGCCGCGTACTCGGCGAGGAAGCCGGCGAACACCCGCTCCCAGTACTCGGCCGAGAAGTTGACCGTGTGCAGCGGGATGTCCAGCCGCGCGCAGACCGCGCGCGCGTCCGCCAAATCGGCGGCCGCCGCGCAGTATTCCGCGTCGTCGTCCTCTTCCCAGTTCTTCATGAACAGCGCCTCGACCGTCTCGCCCGCCTCCTGCAGCAGCCGGGCCGCGACCGCCGAATCGACGCCGCCCGACAAGGCGACCAGCACCGGCGCGCTCATGCCCCGGGGCGGCCCGGCGCGCGCAGCAGCGACAGCGGGTGGCGGACGCCGGCGCAGTAGTCGTCGACGCAGTCGCGCACCATCGGGCTGCGCAGCCGCGCGGGGTCGAGCGCGGCCAGCTCGTCGCGGCCGAGCCACAGGGTGCGCAGGATCGCGCGGTCCAGCGGCCGGTCGAGGCGGCGCTCCAGGCGGCCGCAGAAGGCGAAGCGCAGGTAGCTGTCCGCCTGCGCCGCCGGGCGGTAGTGGTAGACGCCGAGCAGGGCCTCGGGCGCGAACTCCCAGGCGGTCTCCTCCAGCACCTCGCGGGCGCAGGCGGCGAGCAGCGCCTCGCCGGCCTCGACGTGCCCGGCCGGCTGGTTGATCACCGCCGCGCCGCGCACCCGCTCCTCGACCAGCAGGAAGCGGCCGCCGCGCTCGACCACGGCGGCCACGGTCAGGTGGTGCGCCCGGCCGCCGGCGGCGGCGCCCGGCGGGCGGGGATCGGGGCGGACTGCGTTCATGCCGCGGCGGCTGCGCGCGGGCTATTGTTCCACACCGCGCGGCGCGGGCGGCGTGTAGAATTGGCGCGCGCCCACCGGCTTTCCGTGCACCACTCCGAGCTGTCCGTCTGCCGCCTCCCGGGCGGGCGCGCGCTGGATGCGCGCGCGCGGCAGCGCCTGCGGCTGCGGTTCGCGGCCGCCGGCCGCGATTGGGAGCTGGTGGCGGACGCGCATTACGTTCATTTCGCCGCCTGCGAGCGGCCGCTCGCCGCCGACCGGCGCGCGCGCCTGGCGGCGCTGCTGGACGCCCCCGGACAAGCCCCGGCGAAGCCGCCGGATCTCCGCGCGGTGCTGACGGCGCCGCGCCTCGGCACCATCTCCCCGTGGTCGAGCAAGGCGACCGAGATCGTCCGCAACTGCGGCCTGGCCGAGGTCGTCCGCCTGGAGCGGGGCGTGGAGTACTGGCTGCGCGGGCCGGCCGGCGCCGGCGCGCCGGACGCGCTGCTGCTGGACCGCATGACGGAATCCCTCCTCGACGCGGCGGCGGAGCCGGCGGCGCTGTTCGCGAGTCCGGAGCTCCGGGCGCTGGAGCGGGTCGCGCTCGGCGCGGACCCCGAGGCGGCGCTGGCCGCGGCCGACCAAGCCTACGGCCTGGCGCTGTCGGCGGCCGACCGGCGCTACCTGGCGGCGCGCTACCGGGAACTCGGCCGCGACCCGACCGACGCCGAGCTGATGATGTTCGCGCAGGTCAATTCCGAGCACTGCCGCCACAAGATCTTCAACGCCGATTGGATCGTCGGCGGCGCGCCGGCCGAAGACAGCCTGTTCGACCTGATCCGCCGCACCCACGCGCTGGCCCCCGCGGGCACCTGGTCCGCCTACGAGGACAACGCGGCGGTGCTGGAGGCGGGCTTCGGGCCGCGCTGGGAGGTCGCTCCGGAAGACCGGCGCTGGCGCGCCCGGCCGGGCGAATACGGCCTGGTGATCAAGGCCGAGACCCACAACCACCCGACCGGCATCTCGCCGCACCCGGGCGCGGCCACCGGCAACGGCGGGGAGCTCCGCGACGAGGCCGCCTGCGGGCGCGGCGCGCGACCCCAGGCGGGGCTGTGCGGCTTCGCCGTCGGCGACCTGCAGTTCGACGACTGGCCGCGGCCGTGGGAGGACCCGGCGCGGCCGCCGCCGGCGCACCTGGCCGCGCCGCTCGAGATCATGATCGACGGGCCGCTCGGCGCCGCCTCGTTCAACAACGAGTTCGGGCGCCCCTGCCTGGCCGGGTACTTCCGCACCCTGCAGGTCCGCGCCGAGACCGCCGCCGGGACGAAGGAGTACGGCTACCGCAAGCCGATCATGCTCGCCGGCGGCCTCGGCAGCATCGCCGCGGAGCAGGCGCGGAAACTGCCGATCCCGGCCGGGACGCCGCTGGTGGCGCTCGGCGGGCCGGCGATGCTGATCGGCCTCGGCGGCGGCGCCGCCTCGTCGCTGACCGCCGGCGCGCAGGACGCCGGCCTCGACTACGCCTCGGTGCAGCGCAGCAACCCCGAGATGCAGCGCCGCGCGCAGGAGGTGATCGAGCAGTGCGCGGCGCTCGGCGCGGACAACCCGATCCTGTCGATCCACGACGTCGGCGCCGGCGGCCTGTCCAACGCGCTGCCGGAGCTGGTGGCGGGCGCGCCCGGCGGGGCGGAGCTGGAGCTGCGCGACATCCCGAGCGCCGACTCCGGGCTGTCGCCGCGGGAACTGTGGTGCAACGAGGCGCAGGAGCGCTACGTGCTCGCGGTGCGCGCCGACGCGCTGCCGGAGTTGGCGCGGCTGTGCGCGCGCGAGCGCTGCCCGCACGCGGTGCTGGGCCGGGCGACCGGCGACGGCCGGCTGCGCCTGCGCGACCGGCGCGGCGGCGCCGATCCGGTCGACCTGCCGCTGTCGCTGCTGTTCGGCGAGGCGGCGCGGCGCACCATCGAGACGGCGCCGCGGGCGCCGGCGGGCGCGCCCCTCGACGCCGCCGGCATGGAGCTCGGCGAGGCGGCGGAGCGGGTGCTGAGCCTGCCCGCGGTGGCCTCCAAGTCGTTCCTGGTCACCATCGGCGACCGCACCGTGGGCGGCCTCAGCGCGCGCGACCCCATGGTCGGGCCGTGGCAGGTGCCGGTGGCCGACGCGGCGCTGACGGCCGGCGGCTTCGACGGCCACGCCGGGGCGGCGATGGCGCTCGGCGAGCGGCCGCTGCCGGCGGTGCACGACCCGGCCGCGTCCGCCCGCCTGGCGGTGGCCGAGGCGCTCACCAACCTGGCCTGCGCGCGGGTGCGCGCGCGCGGGCGCGTCCGGCTGTCGGCCAACTGGATGGCGGCCGCCGACGAGCCGGAGGAGGCGCAGGCCCTGCGCGCGGCGGTGGCCGCGGCGGCGGCGTTCTGCGCTCAGCTGGGCATCTCGATTCCGGTCGGCAAGGACTCGCTGTCGATGCGCGCGGGCGCGGGCGCCGCCGCGGTGCGCGCGCCGGTGACGCTGGCGGCGTCGGCGTTCGCGCCGGTGCCCGACGTGCGCCGGCACGTCACCCCCGAACTGCGCGCCGACCCCGGCGCGCGGCTGCTGGCGGTCGGCCTGAGCCGGCGGATGCGGCTCGGCTGCACCGCGCTCGCCCAGGTCTACGGCCGCACCGGCGCGGACGTGCCCGACTGCGAGGAGCCCGCGCTGCTGGCGGCGTTCTTCGACCAGGTGCAGGCGCTGCTCGACGAGGGGCTGCTGCTGGCCTACCACGACCGCTCCGACGGCGGGCTGTTCGCCTGCCTGTGCGAGTGCGCCTTCGCCGGCCGGGTCGGCCTCGCGCTGGAACTGCCCGGCGCGCCGGCCGCGGCGCTGGCCTACCTGTTCAACGAGGAGCCGGGCGCGGCGCTGCAGGTGCCGGCGGCGGCGGCCGAGCGGGTCGCGGCGCGCCTGCGCGGGGCGGGGCTGGTCTGCGATGACCTGGGGACGGCCGTCGCCGGCGGCGACGCGCTCGAGATCCGCTGCCGGGGCGAGGCGCTGCTGGCGCGCCCGTTGCCGGAACTGCTGCGGCTGTGGAGCCGCGCCGGCTACGAGATCGCCCGCCGGCGCGACGACGCGGCATGCGCCGCCCAGGAATACGCGCGCGCCGCGGACTGGCATGCGCCGCCGCCGCTGCACGCGGCGCCGGCCTTCGCGCTCGCGGCGCCGATGGCGGCGACCGGGGCGAAGCCCGAAGTGGCGATCCTGCGCGAGCAGGGGGTCAACGGCCAGGCCGAGATGGCCGCCGCTTTCGCCCGCGCGGGCTTCGCCTGCCGCGACCTGCACATGAGCGACCTGCAGGCCGACCCCGGCCTGCTCGACGGCATGCAGGGGCTGGCGGCGCCGGGCGGGTTCTCCTACGGCGACATCCTCGGCGCCGGCGGCGGCTGGGCGAACAACATCTTATTCGACAACAAGTTGAAGGAGATATTTGAGAAGTTCTTCCAGCGTCCGGAGGTCTTCGCGCTGGGCGTGTGCAACGGCTGCCAGATGCTGGCCCGGCTGGGCTCCCTGATCCCGGGCGGCGCGGACTGGCCGCGCTTCCGGCCCAACGCGAGCGGGCGCTTCGAGGCGCGGCTGTCGCTGGTCGAGATCGCGGAATCGCCGTCGGTGCTGCTGCGCGGCATGGCCGGCAGCCGCCTGCCGGTGGCGGTGGCGCACGGCGAGGGCCGCCTGCTCGCGGCCGACGCGGCCGCGCTCGGCGAGCTGGCCTGCCTGCGCTACGTCGACGGCGCCGGCCGGCCGACCGAGGACTATCCCGCCAACCCCAACGGCTCCGCCGGCGGCGTCGCCGGCTTCGCCAGCGCCGACGGGCGGGTCACCCTGATGATGCCGCACCCGGAGCGGGTGTTCCGCGCCGCGCAGCATTCCTGGCGTCCGCCGGAGTGGGGCGAGGACGCGCCGTGGCTGCGGCTGTTCCAGAACGCCCGGGCATGGGTCGAAGGGGCGGCCTGATAAAATCGGACTTTCCCGGCCCGAGCGCGCCGAGCGTCCCGTGAACGAGACCGTCGAGATCGAAACCCCGGCCCGCCTGCATCTGGGCTTCATCGACCTGCATGGCGGCCTCGGGCGGCGCTTCGGCGGCCTGGGCGTGGCGCTCGCCGAGCCCGGCCTCGCGCTGTCCTGCCGCCGCGCCCCGGAATTCTCCGCCGCCGGCCCGGACGGCGACGCGGCGCTGCAATATGTTCGCCGGCTGCTGTCGGCCTACGACTTCCCGGACGCGGCGCGGGTCGAAGTGCGCCGCGCCATCCCGCGCCACGCCGGGCTCGGCTCGGGCACCCAGTTGGCGCTGGCGGCGGGCGCCGCCGCGGCGCGGCTGTTCGGCCTCGAGCTGGCGCCGCGCGAACTCGCGCTGCGCCTGGGCCGCGGCGCGCGCTCCGGCATCGGCCTCGGCGCCTTCGAGCGCGGCGGCTTCCTGGTCGACGGCGGGCGCGGCGCCGACGGCCCGCCGCCGATCATCGCCCGGCACGTCTTTCCCGCGCACTGGCGCATCGTCCTGCTGCTGGCGCCGCGCGCCGCCGGCGGGCTGGCCGGGCGCGCCGAGCGCGAGGCGTTCCGCGGCCTGCCGGAGTTCCCGGCCGCCGTCGCCGCGCACCTGGCGCGCACGGCGCTGATGCAGGTGCTGCCGGCGCTGGCGGAGGCGGATCTGCCGGCGTTCGCCCAGGGCGTCGGCGAACTGCAGCGCGCGGTCGGCGACCACTTCGCGCCGGCCCAGGGCGGGCGCTACGCGCACCCGGCGGTGCGCCGGGCGCTGGCGCATGCCGAGGCGCGGGGCTTCGCCGGCGTCGGCCAGAGCTCCTGGGGGCCCACCGGCTTCGTGCTGGCCGATTCCGAGACCCAGGCGCACCTGCTGGCGCGCGACCTGCGCGCGCGGACGCCGGAACTCGACGTCCGGGTGGCGCGCGCGGCCGACGCCGGGCATCGGCTGCGGCGGGCCGAAGCGTCGGCGGCCGCCGAACTCCCGCGGCGGCGGGCTTCGTAACCGGCCGCCGGCGGCGGCGCGTGGGGCTGGCGGCCCCGGGAGGAAACTCGTGGAAAGGAAATACCTGCTGCACATGTTCACGGCGGCGAAGAATCTGAGCCCGTTCGACGCGAACATGGCCTACGACGCCGGCTGGGACGCCTGCATCCCCTACCTGCAGGTGGAGCCCGGCGAGGTCCGCGGCCTGGTCGAGGACGCGATCTTCTCGCGCGGGCCGCGCGGCGTGAAGCGCACCGGCATCTTCATCGGCGGGCGCGACATGCACGTCGCGGCCGGAATGCTCGAGGCCTGCCGCGCCGCCATGGTGCCGCCGTTCCAGGTGTCGGCCTTCGCCGACCCGAGCGGCGCCTTCACCACGGCCGCGGCGATGGTGGCCAAAGTCGAGCGGGCGCTGCGCGCGGCGCACGGCGCGGACTTCTCCGGGCGCCGCGTGCTGGTGCTCGGCGGCACCGGGCCGGTGGGGCAGACCGCGGCGGTGCTGGCGGCCCGCGCCGGCGCTGAGGTGCACCTGCTCGGGCGGCAGCAGGAGAAGAGCGAGCGCGTCGCCGCGCAATGCACCGAGGCCTACGCGGTGGCGCCGGCCCTGCGCGGCGCGGCCAACGACCGCCTGGACGAGCTGCTGGCGGCGACCGACGTGGTGTTCGCCGCGGCCGCGGCCGGCATCCAGCTGATGTCGCGCGAGCAGATCGCGGGCGCGCCGCTGCTGAAGGCGGCGGCGGACGTCAACGCGGTGCCGCCGTCCGGCATCCACGGCCTGGACGCGATGGACGACGCCAAGCCGATCGACGGCGCGGTCGGCGGCGCGGTCGGCATCGGCGCGCTGGCCATCGGCAACGTCAAGTACCAGACCCAGCACCGCCTGCTGCAGCGCATGCGCGAAGCCGAGGAGCCGGTGTACCTGTCGTTCGACGACGCCTTCGAGGTGGCGCGCGCGTGTGCGGCCGAATAGCGGGCCCCTGATTCTGCTGTCGGCCTCGGCGCGCGCGCACGCGCAGGACGCGGCGCGCCTCGGGCGCGCGCTGGCCGCGGTCGACGGCTGCGGCGACGCCGATCTGGCGGCGGACCGCCGCTGCCGGCTGCCGCTCGCGGCCGGGCAGTTCCCGCCGCGGCGGACCGCGGCGCTGCTGGCGCGGCTGGCGGCGCCGGGCGCGGAGCTGGTCTACGGCTCCGGCCTCGAGGCGCATCCGGAGCTGCTCGACGCGCTGCCGGCCGGCGTCGCCCTGCGCGGCAACGCCGCCGCCGCGCTGCGCCGCTGCGCGGACCCGCTGGAATTCGCCGCGCTGCTGGACGCGCTCGGCGCGCCGCATCCGGAGGTGCGGGACGCGCCGCCGGCGGACCCCGCCGGCTGGCTGGTCAAGCGCGCCGGGCGCTCGGGCGGCGCGCACGTGCGCCCCGCGCGGGCGGCGGACGCGGCGGAGCCGGGCCGGCGCTGGCAGCGCCGCGCCGCCGGCGCGCCCTGGTCGGCGCTGTTCCTGGCGGCCGCGGGCGAAGTCCGCGTGCTCGGCTGCTGCCGGCTGCTGCCGGCCGCGGCGGGCGCGCCGCCCTACGCCTGGAGCGGGGCGGTGGGGCCGCTGCCGCCGCCCGCGGGAGTCGCGGAGCAAGTACAATGGCTGGCCCGGGCGCTGGCCCGGGCGCTGGACCTCACGGGCGTCAACGGCATGGATTTCCTCATCGATCCGGCGCGCCGGCTGCTGCCGCTGGACCTGAACCCGCGCCTGACCGCCACCTGCGAACTGTACGCCCCGCGCCTGCCGGGCGGCTACGCGCGCGCGCATCTGGATGCCTGCGGCGGGCGCCTGCCGGCGGCGGCGCCGGCCGCCGACGGCGTCGGCGGCCTGCAGGTGGTGTACGCGCCGCGCCCGCTCGCGGCCGGCCGGGCCGGGGACTGGCCGCCGGAGGCCGCCGACCGGCCGCGTCCGGGGACGCGCCTGGCGGCGGGCGAGCCGCTGTGCACGGTGCGCGGCCGCTGGCCCGATTACGAGCGGGCCCGCGCCGGGCTGCGCTGCCTGGCCGCGCGCGCGCTGGCGGCGCTCGGCGCCGCCCCCGCCGGAGGCGCGGCGCATGCCTGAGCGCGACATCAGCATCAACCGCCTGGTCGAGCCGCTGGTGCGGAGCCTGGCGGAGGCGGCCGGGAACCTGCGCATCGGCCTGAGCGACACCGAGGAGGGCGTGCGCGTCATCGATGCCGGCATCGAGGCGGTCGGCGGCATCGAGGCCGGGCGCCAGATCGCGGAGATCTGCATGGGCGGGCTGGGGCAGGCGACGCTGACCTATTCCGGCATGGCCGACAGCTGGCCGCTGACCGTGCACGTGCACACCCAGCACCCGGTGCTGGCCTGCCTGGCCAGCCAGTACGCCGGCTGGAGCCTGAACGACGAGGCCTCCGGCTTCTACTCCCTGGGCTCGGGCCCGGCGCGGGCGCTGGCGCAGAAGGAGGAGTTGTTCCGCAAGATCGACTACCGCGATTCCTTCTGCCAGGCGGTGCTGGTGCTGGAGGTGGACCGCGTGCCGCCGCGCGCGGTGCGCGAGAAGATCGCCGCGGACTGCGCGGTCGACCCGCGCGACCTGACCCTGGTGCTGACGCCGACCACCAGCCTGGCGGGCAGCGTGCAGGTGGTCAGCCGGGTGCTCGAGGTGGGGCTGCACAAGGCGCACGAGCTGGGCTTCGACCTGGACCACGTGATCGACGGCATCGGCAGCGCGCCGGTGCCGCCGCTCAGCGCCGCCAGCATGGTGCAGATGATGGGCCGCACCAACGACGCGATCCTGTTCGGCGGCCAGATCAAGCTGTTCGTGCAGTCCAGCGACGCCGAGGCCGAGCGCCTGGCGGAGCAGCTGCCGAGCAGCACCTCGCGCGACTACGGCAAGCCGTTCGCGCAGGTGTTCGAGGACCACGGGCGCGACTTCTTCAAGATCGACCCGATGCTGTTCAGCCCGGCGCGCGTGCTGGTCAACAACATCCGCAGCGGCCGCTCCTTCTCCTCCGGCGCGGTCGACCTGGAGCTGCTGGAGCAGTCCTTCCGCGACTGATGGCCGCGGCGCGGCACGTCATCCTGACGGGGCGCCCCGGCTGGCACGGCGAGCGGCTGCGCGCGGCGCTGGAGCGCCGCGGCGCGCGCGCCGCGTTCGCCCGCCTCGAGGACTGCCGCCTGGAGCTGGGCCCGGCCGCGCCGCGCGTCGCGGTGCCGGGCTTCGGCGGCGGCTTGCCCGCCGGCGCGTTCGTGCGCGAGGTGCCGGGCGGCAGCCTGGAGGAGGTGGTCTACTACCTGGACGTGCTGCACGCCCTGGAGGCCGTGGGCGTGCCGGTGTACAACGACGCCGGCGCGATCGAGCGCAGCGTCGACAAGGTCCGCGCCAGCTTCCTGTTCGCGCTGCGCGGCGTGCCGACGCCGCGCACCTTCGCCGCCCGCGACCTGCGCGCCGCGCGCGCGGTGCTGCGCGACTGGCTCGGCCGCGGCGGACGCGCGGTCGCCAAGCCGATCTTCGGTTCGCAGGGCCAGGGCCTGCAGCTGCTGACGCCGGACGCGCCGCACCTGGACCTGGACGCCGGGCGCGGCGTCTGGTACCTGCAGGAATACGTGGCGCCGGAGGCCGGGCCGAGCCGCGACTGGCGGGTGCTGGTGGTCGGCGGGCGGGCGGCGGCGGCGATGCGCCGCGAGGGCGCGGGCTGGATCAGCAACCTGGGGCGGGGCGGCACCGGCGCCGCGGCGGCGCTGACGCCGGAGCTCGCGCGCCTGGCCGAGCGCGCCGTGGCGGCGGTGGGCATGGCCTACGCCGGGGTCGACCTGCTGCGCGGGCGCGACGGGCGCCTGTGGGTGACCGAGGTCAACAGCATCCCGGCCTGGCGCGGCCTGCAGGCGGCCGCCGGCGCCGACGTCGGCGGCCTGCTCGCCGACGCGTTCCTCGCGCACTGCCGGCGCGCGGCGCTGCGCCCGGCGGCCTGATGGGGCCGGCCGGGCGCGCCTGGCGCCACCCGCGCTGGCGCTTCGTCTGCCGCCAGTTCCTGTACGCCTGCCAGCTCGACGTCCGCGCCCTGAAGCCCGGCAACGTGGGCCTGCACGGCGGCGGGCGCGGCAAGACCGCGGCCGACTACCGGCGCAGCGCGGCGGCGGCGGCGGAGCCGCTGACCCGGCCGGACGCGCCGCTGGGGCGGCGCATCCTGGACGCGGCGCGGGCGACCCACGGCGTGGTCGGCTGCAACACCAACCTCGGCGTGCTGCTGCTGGCGGCGCCGCTGGCGGCGGCCTGCCACCGCGGCGGCGGCGGCCTCGAGGCGCGGCTGGAGGCGGCGCTGGCGGAAGCCGACGCCGCCGACGCCGAGGACGCCTACCGGGCGATCCGGCTGCTGAACCCCGGCGGCCTCGGGCGGGCGGCCGAGGGCGACGTGCGGGAGCCGGCGCGGCGGCCGCTGCGGGCGGCCATGGCGCTGGCGCGGGAGCGCGACCGCATCGCGGCCGAGTACGCCGACGGCTTCCCGGTGGTGCTGGGCGAGGCGCGCCCGCTGTGGCGGGCGCTGTGCCGGCGCTGGGGCGACGAATGCTGGGCCATGACCGGGGTGTTCCTGAGCCTGCTGGCGCGCTACCCGGACAGCCACATCGCCCGCGTCCGCGGCGCGGCGGCGGCGGCGCGCATTAGTGGTAAGATAGAGGGACTGGCCGCGGACTTCTGCGGCGCCGCGGCGCCGCAGGAGCACCGGCAGAGGCTTCTGGACCTGGACGCTTGCTGGAAAAGCGCCGGGATCAGTCCCGGAACCTCGGCGGACCTGACCCTGTGCGGGGTGTTCGCCGCGCGCCTGGGCGACGGGAGCGGTGGCGGCGGCGTGGGTGCGCCGTCCGGGGGAAGCGATTCCCCGGCAACAACACAACCATAACGAAAAAACGGGAGTAATCAACCAATGGCTATCGACAAAGTTCTCGTTGGTGAGGCGCTGGTCAACGACAATGACCCCAAGGGCAACATGGCCGAGATCGCGCACATCGACCTGATCATCGGGCCGCGGGGTTCCGCCGCGGAAACGGCGTTCTGCAACGCGCTGACCAACAACAAGGACGGCTTCACCACGCTCTTGGCGGTGGTGGCGCCGAACCTGCCGTGCAAGCCCGACACCATCATGTACAACAAGGTCACCATCAAGGGCGCCAAGCAGGCCGTGCAGATGTTCGGCCCGGCGCAGAAGGCGGTGGGCATGGCGGTCGCGGATTCCGTGGAGGCCGGCGTCGTCCCCAAGGGGGAGGCCGACAACCTGTACATCTGCGTCGGCGTGTTCATCCACTGGGAGGCCGAGAGCGACGAGGCGATCTACGAAAACAACTACAAGGCCACCAAGCAGGCCATCGCCAACGCGGTCAACGGCACGCCCACGGTGGACGAGGTTCTCTCCGCCAAGGACAGCACCGACCATCCGTTCCAGGGCTTCTGAACGCCCCCGGACCGGAACGGAAAAGCGCCGCGTCCCGCGGCGCTTTTTCTTGGCGCGGCGGCGGCTGGCGTAAAATGCGGGCGGAGACGCCGCCATGCGCTGCTTGGAGTGCCACGCCGAAACGGACCGCTTGGACGGCGCGCACCTGCGCGCCTGCTGCGGCCTGACCCTGCAGGAATACGCGCTGCGCCACGGCCTGGCGCTGGACGCGTTGCTGGCGCCCGACCAGCTCGACCGCGCCGACGATCCGGCGGACTACCCGCCGCCGCCGAACCCCGCCGACCGCGATGCGCGGCTGACGCTGGCGGCGCTCGCCTGCGCCGGGCGCATCGTCCGGGAAGACGGCTTCGAGCTGGCGCCGGGCGAGGTGCGGCTGCTGGACCAGCTGCTGTGGCTCGAGGCGCGGCTCGCGCCGCTCGGCTTCCGCTTCCGCCAAGAGTACCGCGGCGGCGGGCGGGGCGGCCACCGCGCGGCGGCGCTGAACCGGCTCAAGCGCCCGGCGCCCGAACGCGCCCCGGCGCTGCTCGGGTTCGCGGCGCTGGACGAGGGCGAACGCGCCCGCTTCGCCGCCTTGGTCCTGACCTGCTGCGCCGCGCGGCGCGGCGCCTACCTGTTCATGCACCCGGCGCCGGGGCCGGACGCCGAGGCCTTGGCCGGCTGGCTGCGCGGCGCCTGCGGCATCGATCTGGCGGAACTGGAGCCGCCGGACGGCCGCGTCTGGCTGCGCACCGCGGCGCCGGCGGACGCGGAGCGGCTGCTCGCCCGCCTGCTGCCGCAGCTGCGGGAGATCCCGCAGGCGCTGGAGCGCCTGGAGGCGGGCGGCCCCGAGGCCGCGGTGGTCAAGGAGCAGGGCATCGACGCCGCGCACTTCATCACCGACCATCCGGGCGCCTGCGCCAACCTGCACGGCGGGCACTACGCGGTGCGGGTGCGGCTGCGCGACCGCATCGACCCGGGCACCGGCTTCGTCATGGACTACGGCGACCTGAAGCGCGTGCTGCGGGCGCGCGTGGTCGACGCGCTCGACCACCGCGCGCTCAACTACGCGGCGCCGGAGCTTGCCTGGCGCTCGAGCACCGAACTGCTCGCGGCCTGGATCTGGGAGCGCCTGATCGAGTACCTGCCGACCCTGGACGGGCTGGAGATCCACGAGACCCGGACCTCCTGCTGCCAGTACCGCGGGCCCAGCCTGGAGGAATTCCTCCGCGCCGGGGGCTCGCCCGCGCTCGGCTATTTCCAGCGTCCGGAACTGGGCCGCGACCGGCCCGCGCCGGCGGCGCGGCGGCTGCGCCTGGTGCGGAGCTGAGCGGCGCCCAGGCGGGCGAGTTCCGCGGCGCGCGGCCGGGCCCGATGCAGGACGCTGGCCGCCAGCACGTCCAGCCGGCGGCGGAACAGCAGCCGCGCGTCGCGGGCGTCGCGCACGCCGCCGGCCGCGGCCGGCCGCGCGCCGCCGCGGCGCAGCCGGTCGAGCAGCGCCCAGTCGGGGCCCGCGCCGGAGCCGACCCGGTGCAGGCACATGGCGATCACCCGCGGCGGCCAGCGCCGCGGCTCCAGCCAGGCGCCGTCCGCGCCGCGCAGGCCGCCGGCGTCGAAGTCCAGCGACAGCACCGCGCCGGGCGGCAGGCGCGCGCCCGCGGCCAGGAACTCGGTGCCGAGCACGGCGCGGGCGTTGCCCGGCAGCGGCCGCGCCGGCGGCGGCCCGGCATCGATCCAGAACTCCGCGCGCGGATGCGCGCGGCACAGCGCCGCCAGCAGCCGCCGCTGCGGGCGGCCGCCCTGGATCGCGTCGAGGTCGGCCAGGTAGACCGTGTCGAACGGAGCCAAGCGCAGCAGCGCCGCCAGCACCCGGCGCGGCTCGCTGCCGCGGACCAGGACCGAGCGCACCGGGGCGTAGCGCTCCCGCTCGCCGCGCACCGCGCGCACCACGCGGCCGCGGCGCAGGTCGAGCACGGGAATCAGGCGGGGCACGGATGAGGTTGCTGGCGTTCGAGTACGTCTGCGGCGGCGGCCTCGGCGGCGCGCCGCCGCCGGAACTGCTGCGCCAGGGGCGGGCGATGCTGGCCGCGGCTCTGGCGGGCTCGGCCGCGGCGGCAGTGTATACCTTGGCCGACGCGCGCTTCGCGGCCGGCCTGCCGGGGCGGGTGGAGGCCGCGCCGCCGGGGGCGGACTGGCGCGCCGCTTGGCGGCGGGAACTGGAGCGCTGCGACGCGGCGCTGGCGATCGCGCCGGAGGAGGACGGCGCGCTGGCGGGCCTGGTCGAGGACGCGCGCGCCGCGGGCCGCGTCAGCGCCAACTGCGCGCCGGCGGCGATCCGGCTGGCCGGGGACAAGCTGGCGTTCAGCGCCCGGCTGCGCGCCGCGGGGCTGCCGGCGGCGGCGACCGAGGCCTGGGATCCGGCGCGGCCCGCGCCCTGGCCGGACGGCGTGGTCAAGCCGCGCTGCGGCGCCGGCGGCGAGGACGCGCACCGGGTCGGCCGCAACGGGGCGGCGCCGCCGGCGCTGGATCCGGCGCGGCGCTGGGTGTTCGAGCCGTGGCTCGGCGGGCGGGCGCTGAGCCTGAGCCTGCTGGCGTCGGCGGACGGCCTGGAGCTGCTGTCGTGCAACGCCATCGGCTGCCGCGCGGACGGCGGCCGCCTCGCGGTGGGCGCGCCCGAGGTGGGCGCGGCCGACGGCTGGCCGGGCCTGCGGCGGGCGGCCCTGGCGCTGCTGCCGGAACTCGCGGCCGCGGTGCCGGGGCTGCGCGGCTACGTGGGCGTCGACGGCGTGTGGGACGGGCGGCGGCTGACCGTGCTGGAACTCAACCCCCGCCTGACGCTGGCGTACGCGGGGCTGGCCGAGCGCCTGGGCGCGGCGGAGCTGCTGCGGCGGACGCTGGCCGCCGCGGGCGCGGGAGGCGCGGCGTGAGCCCCGCGCCGCTGCTCGGCTGGGACATCGGCGGCGCGCACGTCAAGGCGGTGCTGCTGGCTGCCGACGGGCGGGTGGGCGGCGTCTGGCACCGCGCCGCGCCGCTGTGGCGGGGGCTGGAGCACGTGGAGGACGCGGTGCGCGCCATCCGCGGCGAGGCCCGGGCCGCGGGCGGCCATGCGGTCACCATGACCGGCGAACTGGCGGACCTGTTCGCCGGGCGCGGCGAGGGGGTGCGGCGGATCGGCGGCTGCCTGGCGGCGGCGCTGGCGCCGGAGCCGGTGCGCTATTTCCGGCCGGGGCAGCCGTTCGCCGCCGAGCCCGGCCCGGACGCGGCGGCGATCGCCTCCATGAACTGGCTGGCGGCGGCGGAATTCGCCGCCGGACGGATCGCCGAGGCGGTGCTGGTCGATCTCGGCAGCACCACCGCCGACCTGACCCTGCTCCGGGGCGGGCGGGCGCGCCCCGCCGGGCGCGCCGACGCCGAGCGCCTGGCGAGCCGGACGCTGGTCTACACCGGCGTCGCCCGCACCTCGCTGGCGAGCCTGGCCCGGCGCGTGCGCGTGCGCGGCGCTTGGCGCAACGCGATGGCCGAGCATTTCGCCACCACGGCCGACGTCTACAACCTGCTGGGCCTGCTGCCGGACGCGCTGCGGCCGTTCGAGACCGCGGACGGCGCCGGCTGCTCGGCGGCGGCATCCGCCCGCCGGCTGGCGCGGATGGCGGGGGAGGACCATGCGGACGGCGCGCCGCTGGAGCCCTGGCGCCGGCTTGCCGGACACTATGCGGCCCGCCAGCGGAGCCTGCTCGCCGCCAACCTCCGCGCCGCGCTGCCGGCCGGCTTCGCGGGGCCGCTGGTCGGCGCCGGCAGCGGGCGCTTCGCGCTGCCGGCGGTGGCGGCGCGCTGCGGCCTGGCCTACCGGGACATCGGCGCGCTGCTGCCGGGCGCGCCGCCGGGCCCGGCGGCGCTGGCGGACTGCCTGCCGGCCTACGCGGTGGCGGAACTCTACCGGCGCGCCCATGCGGACCGCTGAGCTGCCCTGGCAGGCCGATCCCACGCGGCGCTTCGCCCGGCTGGCCGGGCGGCCGTGGGCGGCGCTGCTCGACAGCTGCCGCGACCGCGGCGCCCGGGGCCGCTACGACATCTACGCCGCCGACCCGTGGCTGACCCTGGAGTGCCGCGGCCGCGAGGCGGTGATCGCCCGCCGCGGCGGGCGCGAAGCGGTGCGAGGAGATCCGTTCAAGTTGTTGAGAAATCTGCTGAAACCGCTGGCCTCGGATGATGCCGGGCTGCCGTTCAGCGGCGGCGCCATCGGCTATTTCGCTTACGAGCTCGGGCGCGGCTGCGTCGATCTGGGCGGCCCCGGACGGGCGCTGCCGTACCCGGAGCTGGCGGTCGGCCTGTACGACTGGGCGGTGGTCAGCGACCACGAGGAGCGGCGCTGCCGGCTGGTGGCGCAGGGGCGCGACCCGCAGACCGCGCGCCGCTGGGACGCGCTGCTGGAGCTGCTGCGCGCCGACGCGCCCGCGCCGGCGGCGCCGGACTACCGGGTGCTGGCGGCGCCGGAGTCGAACTTCACGCGGGCCGGCTACGGGCGGGCGTTCCGCGCGGTGCGGGAGTACCTGCGCGCCGGCGACTGCTACCAGGTCAACTTGGCGCAGCGCTGGGCCGCGCCGAGCGCCGGGCGCCTGTGGGCCGCCTACCTGCGCTCCCGGCGGAGCAACCCGGCGCCGTTCTCCGGCTACTTCCATCACCCGCGGGCGGAGATCGCCAGCGCCTCGCCGGAGCGCTTCCTGCGGGTGCGGGACGGCGCGGTCGAGACGCGCCCGATCAAGGGTACGCTGCGCCGGGAGCCGGGCGGCGACGCGGCCGCCCGGGCGCGCCTCGCGGCCAGCCGCAAGGACCGCGCCGAGAACCTGATGATCGTCGACCTGCTGCGCAACGACCTCGGCAAGAACTGCGCCCCCGGCACGGTGCGGGCGCCGGAGCTGTTCCGGGTCGAGAGCTTCGCCACCGTGCACCATCTGGTGAGCACCGTGACCGGGCGGCTGCGCGCCGGGCGCGACGCGCTGGACCTGCTGGCGGGCTGCTTCCCGGGCGGCTCCATCACCGGCGCGCCGAAGCGCCGGGCGATGCAGATCATCGAGGAGCTGGAGCCGGACCCGCGCGGGGCGTACTGCGGCAGCCTGGCCTACCTGGGGCACGACGGCGGCATGGACAGCAGCATCGCCATCCGCACCCTGGTGCAGGCGGACGGCCGGACCTGCCTGCACGCGGGCGGCGGGCTGGTGCACGACTCGGCGGAAGAGGCCGAGTACGCCGAGTGCGCCGACAAGGCGCGCGCGCTGCTGGAGACGCTGGCGGAGTTCCGCCGCTGACGGAGAGGGGCGGGCCTTATTCGGCGAGCTCCCGGCGGACGAATCCTTCCATCAGGCCATCGAGCCGGAGCATGCGCTTCCGCAGGCCGGCGGCATTCCGGCGCAGGCTCCACAGGAACGCGAGAATGGCGGCGGCCGCCGCGAGCTGGATGCCTGGCTCCATGGTTGCGCTTCGTCCCGGGTCAGCGCGATTCCGGCGGGGCCCCGGGGCCGAGCAGTTCGGCCCACGGGCGGGTGGCGGGACTCGCCTCCAAGCCGAGCTTGATCACCACGGTCAGCGGGATCGACAGCAGCATCCCGACCGGGCCCAAGAGCCAGCCCCAGAACACCAGCGACGCGAACACCACCAGCGCCGACAGCCCCAGCCGGCGGCCCATCAGGCGGTTCTCCAGCACGATGCCGACCGCGACGTTGACCGCGAGGTAGCCGGCCGCCGCCAGCGCCGCCGCCGCCGGGCCCGCCTGCAGCAGCGCCAGCAACACCGCCGGCACCGCGGCCAGGAACGAGCCGATGGTGGGGATGAAGTTGAACAGGAACGCGACCAGCCCCCACAGCGCCGCGTGCGGAATCCCGAGCAGCGCCAGCCAGCCGGCCACCAGCGCGCCGGTCAGCAGGCTGGTCAGGGCCTTCACCGCCAGGTAGCGGTTGACGCCGGCGGCGAAGCCGGCGAGCGCGGCCGCCGAGCCCGCGCCGCCGAACGCGCGGCGCAGCCTTGCCGGCAGCTCGAGCGACTCGGCGAGGATGAACGCCACCGCCAGCAGGATGAAGGCGATGTTGGCGAGCACGCCGCCGAAGCCGCTCAGCAGGTCGGCGACGAGCCGGAGGAAGAACGACGGGTCGGGTTCGCTCGGCAGCTCCACGCCGCGCGCGGCGAGCCAGGCCGCCAGGCCCGCGGCGCGCTCGTGCAGTTGCGCCACGTAGGCCGGCAGGGCCTCGCGGAAGCCCTCGACGGACGCGCCGGCCAGCGCGCCCAGGCCGAGCGCGGCGGCGAGCACGCCGGCGAGCACCGCGGCCAGCGCCAGCGCGTTCGGCAGGCCGCGGGCGCGCAGCCAGGCGAGCGGCGGCTCGCAGGCGACGGCGACGAAGGCCGCGAGCAGGAACGGCACCACCAGTTCGCGCGCCTGCTGCAGCGCGGCCGCCAGGATCGCCAGGCAGGCGAGCGCCGCCAGGGTGCGCAGCGAGGCCGTCATCCGCCGCCGCCGCGTTCCGGCGCCGGCGCTGGCGGAGCCGGCGGCAGGGCGGCGCGCAGGATGAAGTAGCCGGCCAGCGCCGACAGCAGCGAGCCCAGCAGGATGCCGAGGCGGCTCTCCTCGATCAGCAGCGGCATGCCGTCGTAGGCCAGCATGCTGACGAACAGGCTCATGGTGAAGCCGATGCCGCACAGGCAGGCCATGCCGGCGAAGTCCGGCCAGCGCACCCGCTGCGGCAGGCTGCCGAGGCCGAGCGCCAGCGCCAGCGCGGTGAACAGGCAGATGCCGAGCGGCTTGCCGAGCAGCAGGCCGAGCAGCACGCCCAGGGTGAGCGAGTCGCCGAGCTCCGCCAGGGAAATGTCCAGCAGGTAGATGCCGGCGTTGCAGAAGGCGAACACCGGCAGGATCAGGAACGCCACCCAGCGGTTCAGGTCGTGCTCCAGGTTCTGCAGCGGCGACGGGCCGCCGTCCGCGGGCCGCGCCGGGATGGTGAACGCCAGCAGCACGCCGGCGATGGTGGCGTGCACGCCGGACTTGAGCACGAAATACCACAGCACCGCGCCCACCAGCAGGTAGGGCGCGGGCGAGCGCAGGCCGCAGCGGTTGCAGGCCGCGAGCAGCGCCAGGCAGCCGGCCGCGGCCAGCAGGTGCGGCGCCGACAGGCCCTCGGAGTAGTACAGGGCGATGATCAGCACCGCGCCCAGGTCGTCGAGGATGGCGAGCGCCAGCAGGAAGGCCTTGAGGCCGGTCGGCACGCGCGCGCCGAGCAGCATCAGCACGCCGAGCGAGAAGGCGATGTCGGTGGCGGTCGGCACCGCCCAGCCGCGCAGGGCGACGGCATCGCCGTGGTTGAACAGGACGAACAGCAGCGCCGGCACGGCCATGCCGCCGACGGCGGCGAACACCGGCAGCCGGATCTTGTCCGGGGTGGACAGGCTGCCGGCGACGAACTCCTGCTTGAGCTCCAGGCCGATGACGAAGAAGAAGATCGCCATCAGGCCGTCGTTGACCCACTGCAGCAGCGACTTGTGCAGGACGACCGGGCCGAGCTCCAAGTGCAGCGGCAGCTGCAGCAAGCCGGCGTACCAGCCGTGCGCGGCGGTGTTGGTCAGCGCCAGGGCGGCTATGGCCGCGCCGACCAGCACCATGCCGCTGTTGCCTTGGGTGTTGACGAACTCCCGCAGGGCATCCCGGATCGTGCGGGGACGGTCGCGCATCGGGATGCGTGTGAGGGAAAGCGGGTCAGCGGGGAGGCGGGCCGGGACATAGTATAAGGGGTGCCCGGCGGATGCGCGGCGGCGGCGCGGCTTTGCGTTCTCCCGGCTTCGCGCGGGTCCGGAATTCGCCGCGCATTTGACGGCGGCGCGGGGTAGAGGCTAGCATGCGTTTCCGAGGAACGGGTTCGCCCGGTCGCGGAGGAGGCGGAAGTGTCTGAAGACTTGCTTCTGAAAGAGAAGACCTACCTGCAAGAACACCAGGAAGAACTGATCGAGAAGTACCGCGATCGCCAGTATCTAGTGATAAAGGGGGAGAAAGTCTACGGAGCCTATGAGACTTATGAACAGGCTGTGCGTGAGGCCGTCAGGGACTGTGGCAAGGGACCGTGCCTTGTTCGCTCCGTTTACCACCCGGAGGATCCGGAAGTCTATATCCCCGCACTGAACTTGCGGACTTTGCTCGGCCCGGCTCCCCGGCTTGATGTTTCAGACGGGAAAATTTCCCTGGAGCCCATTTCCTCAGAGGACTAGAGGCGCGGATTCCGCCGACCAGCCGCGCGCTACCACGCAAACCCGCCGCACGAGCGCGCCGGGAGTCTGGAAATCGCCGAATTCCGTCTCCCGCTACGTTTTTGTCGGCATGGTCTATCGGAGCCGCGGAATGCCGTCGACCGCGCCTGTCCGCGCCATCCGGGGCGGCCAAGATCGGTGTTCTAATATGCACAGGCGATTTTCATCGCCGCCCATCCATGCAGGAACGCTACGAACCCGCCGCCATCGAGCGCGCCGCGCAGGAATTCTGGCAGCGCGAGCGCAGCTTCGCGGCGCCGGCGCGCCCGGACGGGCGCAAGTTCTACTGCCTGTCCATGTTCCCGTACCCCAGCGGGCGGCTGCACATGGGGCACGTGCGCAACTACACCATCGGCGACGCCATCGCGCGCCACCGCCGGATGCGCGGCGACTGCGTGCTGCAGCCGATGGGCTGGGACGCATTCGGCCTGCCGGCCGAGAACGCGGCGCGCGACCGCGGCGTGCTGCCCGGGGCCTGGACCCGCGGCAACATCGAGGCCATGCGCGCGCAGCTGCGCCGGCTCGGCTTCGGCTACGACTGGGCGCGCGAGTTCGCCACCTGCGACTCCGCCTACTACCGCTGGGAGCAGTGGTTCTTCCTGCGCCTGCGCGAGCGCGGCTTGGTGTACCGCCGCAAGACGCTGGTCAACTGGGACCCGGTCGACCAGACCGTGCTCGCCAACGAGCAGGTGGTCGACGGCCGCGGCTGGCGCTCCGGCGCGCCGGTCGAGCGGCGCGAGGTGGCGCAGTGGTTCCTGCGCATCACCGACTACGCCGAGGAGCTGCTCGACGGCCTCGACCGGCTGGAGGGCCGGTGGCCGGCGCGGGTGCTGCAGATGCAGCGCAACTGGATCGGGCGTTCGGAGGGCGCCGTCATCCGCTTCGCGGTCGACGGCCGCGACGAGCCGCTGGAGGTGTTCACCACCCGCGCCGACACCCTCTGCGGCGCGACCTACCTGGCGCTGGCGCCGGAGCATCCCTGGGTGCGCGAGCGGGCCGCCGCCGATCCGGAGCTGGACGCCTTCGCGCGGGAGCTGCGGAACCGCGAGCCGGCGGCGGCCGGCGGCGCGGCGGAGCGCGACCGCGCGGGCCGCGACCTGGGCCTGGTCGCGCGCCACCCGCTGAGCGGCGCGGCGCTGCCGGTGTGGGTGGCGAGCTTCGTGCTGATGGAGTACGGCTCCGGCGCGGTCATGTCGGTGCCGGCGCACGACCAGCGCGACTGGGAGTTCGCGCGCCGCCACGGCCTGCCGGTCCGCCTGGCGGTGGCGCCCGCGGACGGCGCGGCGGTCGACCTCGGCGCCGGGGCCTGGGCCGCGCCCGGGGTGCTGGTCGACGCCGGCGAGTTCACCGGCCTCGATTCCGAGCGCGCCAAGGCCGCCATCACCGAGCGGCTGGCGGGCGCGGGGCGGGGCGAGGCCGCGGTGCGCTACCGCCTGCACGACTGGAGCGTGTCGCGCCAGCGGCGCTGGGGCTGCCCGGTGCCGATGCTGCACTGTCCGGCCTGCGGCGAGGTGCCGGTGCCGGCGGCGGAGCTGCCGGTGGCGCTGGACGAGAGCCTGCCGCCCGACGCCGAGCTGCCGGCGGCCTGGCGGCGCGCGCCGTGCCCGCAGTGCGGCGGCCCGGCCGAGCGCGACGCCGACACCTTCGACACGTTCATCGAATCGAGCTGGTACCAAGCGCGCTTCTGCGCCCCGGACGCGGCCGCCATGGTCGACGAGCGCGCGCGCGCCTGGCTGCCGGTCGACCAGTACGTCGGCGGCATCGAGCACGCCATCCTGCACCTGCTGTACGCGCGCTTCTTCCACCGCCTGATGCGCGACGAGGGCCTGGTCGGCGGCGACGAGCCGTTCGCCCGGCTGCTCACCCAGGGCATGGTGCTGAACGGCGGGCGCAAGATGTCGAAGTCGCTCGGCAACGCGGTCGACCCCGCGCCGCTGATCGAGCGCTACGGGGCCGACACGGTGCGGCTGTTCGTGCTGTTCGCGGCGCCCCCGGAGCACACCCTGGAATGGTCCGAGAAGGGCGTCGAGGGCTGCCACCGCTTCCTCAAGCGGTTGTGGCGCTACGCCGGCCGGGAGCTGGCGAAGGACGGCGGCGGCGCGGCCGACGGCGACGCGGGCGCGGCGCGGCGGCGGGAGACCCGCCGCCTGCTGCATGAGACCATCGCGCGGGCGCATGGCATGATGGAGCGCCATGCGTTCAACACCGCGGTCGCCGCCAACATGGAGCTGCTCAACCACCTGCTGCGCCAGCCGGACGACCCGAGCGCGGCCGGCCGCGCGCTGATCCGGGAATGCCTGGAGGCGATGACGCGCATGCTGGCGCCGATGGTCCCGCATCTGGCGCACGCGCTGTGGGAGGCGCTGGGGAAGGCCGGGCCGCTGCTGGACGCGCCCTGGCCGGAGGCCGACCCGGCGGCGCTGGAGCGCGCCACCGAGGAGATCGTGGTGCAGGTCGACGGCAAGGTGCGGGCGCGGCTGCAGCTGGCCGCGGACGCGGACGCGGCGGAGGTGGAGCGGGCGGCGCGGGCCGACGAGCGGGTGCGGAAGTTCCTGCAGGACCGCGAGCTGGCGCGCGCCGTGCATGTGCCGCACCGGCTGATCAACCTGGTGTTGCGGTGAGCGGCCGGCGCGGCGGATGGCTCGGGCTGGCCGCGGGGCTGGCGCTCGCCGGCTGCGGCTTCGAGCTCGCGGACCACGCGGGCGCGGGGCCGCCCGCGCCCGGGCGGCTGCTGCACATCGCCGGCGGCGAGCCGGACTTCCGCGCCGAACTGCGCCGGGCGCTGGCGCGCGCCGGCGCCCGGGTCGCGCCGGCGGCGGGCGCGGCGGAGCTGGCGGCGGAGCTGGCGGGGCCGGAGGTGCGCGAGCAGGTGATCGGAGTCACCGAGCGCATGGACGCCCGCGAATACGAGCTGGAGCTGCGCCTGACGGCGCGCCTGCGGGCGGCGGGCGGCGAGTGGGGGGCGCCGCGGGCGCTGTCGCGGCGCCGGCACTGGGTGTTCGACCCGGACGCCTACCTGGCCGCGGACGAGGAGCGCTCGCTGATCCTGGAGGAACTGCGCGCCGAACTGATCGGGGATCTGTTCCGTCTGCTCGCCGCCGGAGAATAAATCCTTTATTGGCCGGGCTTTATGCCGGATTCCTCGCGCACCGTCCGGGCGATGGCCGCGGAATCCAGATCGCCGCCGCCGCCGTCGACCAGCGCCGCCAGCAGCCGGGCGGCGCGCGCCGAGCCGGGCAGGTCGAGGCCGGCCGCGCGCGCCTCGTCGGCGACGATCTTCAGGTCCTTCAGGTGCAGCGCGGCCTTGAAGCCCGGCCGGTAGTCGTCCGCCAGCATGCGCGCGCCGTGGGCCTCGAGGATGCGGCTGTAGGCGAAGCCGCCGAGCAGCGCCTCGCGCACCGCCGCGGGGTCCGCGCCGCAGGCCTCCGCCAGCAGGAAGGCCTCCGCCGCCGCGGCCATGGTCTGCGCCACCAGCAGCTGGTTGCAGGCCTTGGCCACCTGGCCCGCGCCGGCGCCGCCGACGCGGCGCACCTGGCCGCCGAGCACCTCGAACACCGGCCGCATGCGCTCGTAGGCGTCCTCGGGGCCGCCGACCATGATCGACAGCGCGCCGTCGATGGCGCCGCGCTCGCCGCCGGACACCGGCGCGTCCAGCATGGCGACGCCGTCGGCGGCGAGGAGTTCGGCGATGCGCCGGGTCTCGGTCGGGGAGATGGTGCTCATGTCGGCCACCGTGTGCCCGGCGCGCGCGCCTTCGCGCACGCCGCCGTCGCCGAGCATCACCTCGACCGCATCCGGCGTGTCGGCGACGATCACCACGGTGGCCTCGGCGCCGGCGGCGGCCGCCGCCGGCGAGGCGCAGCGCTCGGCGCCCGCGTCGAACAGTTCGCGCGCCCGTTCCGGGCGGCGCGCGTACACGCGCAGGGCGCAGCCCGCGGCGAGCAGGTTGCGGGCCATCGGCCGGCCCATGATGCCGGCGCCGATCCAGGCGATGGGGGACGGGGTCATGCGGGGGCGTTCGCTATAATCCGAGGGCGCGAAGCGCACCGGCCATGAAAGTGTATTACAGGAAGCTGGCGGACGCCCTGCGCGGGGCGCACCGCCCGTTCTGGCTGCTCACCGGCGACGAGCCGGTGCAGATGCGCGAGGCGGCGCGCCAGGTGCGCGCCCGCGCCAAGCGCGAAGGCTTCGACCGGCGCGAACTGCGCGTGATCCAGCGCGGCTTCGACTGGGGCGAGCTGGCGGTGCTGAGCGGGCCGTCGCTGTTCGGCGACCGGCCGATGCTCGACCTGCGGCTGCTGGCCGGCAAGCCCGACGCCGCGGCCAAGGCGGCGATCCGCGACTGGTGCGCGAACGCGCCCGCCGACAGCCTGGTGCTGCTGCAGACGCCGCGCCTCGACAACCGCGCCCTGAGCGAAGCCTGGGCGAAGGCGGTCGACCGCGTCGGCGCGATCGTGCGCATCATGCCGCTCGACGAGCGCGAGACGCGGCAATGGCTGCGCGACCGCCTGCGCCGGCTGAAGCTGTCCATGGACGACGCCGAGGCGGAGTTCTTCCTGTCCTGCGTCGAGGGCAACCTGCTGGCGGCGGAGCAGGAGCTGGAGAAGCTCGCGGTCCTGAACGGCCCGGGGCCGGCGCGGCTCGGGCAGCTGCGGCGGCTGCTCGGCCGGGACGCCCGCTACGAGACCCTGGACCTGGCGCAGGCGATGCTCGAGGGCCGGGCCGGGCGCATCGCCGCCGTCGCCCGCAACCTGGAGCGCGAAGGCGTCGACCCGCTGGCGGCGCACGGGCTGCTGCTGCGCGAGACGCGCCAGGCGCTGGCGTTCGCGCTGCGCCCGGGCGGCCTCGACAAGGTGTTCCCGTTCGCCCGCCGGGACGCGCTGAAACGGGTGCTGGAGCGCCACGACGCGGCGCATTTCCGCGCGCTGCTGCGGCGCTTCCTGGCGCTGGAGCGGATCCTCAAGGGGCGGGGCGAAGCGCATCCTTGGGACGCGCTGGCCGACGCCTGCCTGGCGTTCTCCGGGCGGGAGCCGATGCCGCGGCGGCTGGCGGCGGCCGCCTGAGGCGGGCGGGAGCGGCGGAGCCATGGGCGCGAACGCGGACCTGGAGCGGCGGATGGACGAGCTCGGCCGCGCGGCGCGCGCCGCCGGGCGGCGGCTGGCCGCGTCCGGCGCCGACGAGCGCAACGGCGCCATCGAGCGCGCCGCGGCGCTGCTGCTCGAGCGCGCGGAGGAGATCGCGGCCGCGTCCGCCGCCGACGTGGAGGCGGCGCGCGGCCGGCGCGCCGACGCTTTCCTCGACCGGCTGGCGCTCGACCGGGAGCGGGTCGCAGGGCTGGCCGAGGAGTTGCGCGAGGTGGCCGCGCTGCCGGACCTGCTGGGGCAGGTCGGCGACGAGGCGGTGCGCCCGAACGGCCTGCGCATCGCGCGCATGCGCATGCCCATCGGCGTCATCGGCATGATCTACGAGGCCCGCCCCGGGGTGACGGTGGAGGCGGGTAGCCTGTGCGTGAAGGCGGGCAACGCGGCGATCCTGCGCAGCGGCTCGGACGCGCAGCGCACCAGCGAACTGCTGGCGGGCTGCCTGCAGGACGGGCTGGAGGCGGTCGGGCTGCCGCGCGCCGGCGCGCAGTTGGTGCCGACCACCGACCGCGCCGCGGTCGACTGCCTGCTGCGCATGGACCGCTGGGTCGACATGATCATCCCGCGCGGCGGCAAGGAGCTGATCGAGCGCGTGCGCGACCACACCCGCATCCCGGTGCTGAAGCACCTGGACGGGGTCTGCCACGTCTACCTGGACGACGCCGCGGACGCGGCCAAGGCGGTGGCGATCGCGGTCAACGCCAAGACCCAGCGCTACGGCGTGTGCAACGCCATGGAGACCCTGCTGGTGGCGCAGTCCCGCGCCGCGGAGCTGCTGCCGGAGCTCGGCGAGCGCTACGCGGAGCGGGGCGTGGAGCTGCGCGGCTGCGCGGAGACCCGCCGCCACTGCCCGGCGGCGAAGCCGGCGGAAGAGGCGGATTGGACCGCCGAATACCTGGCGCCGGTGCTGGCGGTGCGGGTGGTGGACGGGCTGGACGCGGCGATCGAGCACATCGAGCGCTACGGCTCGCACCACACCGACGCCATCGTCACCGAGGACCGGGCGCGCGCCGACCGCTTCCTGCGCGAGGTCGATTCGAGTTCGGTGATGGTCAACGCCTCGACCCGCTTCGCCGACGGCTTCGAGTACGGGCTGGGCGCGGAGATCGGCATCAGCACCGACCGCCTGCACGCCCGCGGCCCGGTGGCGCTCGAGGGCCTGACCAACCGCAAGTACGTGGTGGTCGGCGACGGCCAGGTGCGGGGGTGAGCGCGGCGGGCGGCGGCGGCCGCGCCGGGCGGCCGCTGCTGCGGAGGCTGCTTCCGGCGCTCGCCGCCGGCATCGCCGCGGCGCCCGCGCCGGCCGCCACGCTGGACGAGGTGCGCGCCGCCGGCATGCTGGCCTGCGGCGTCAGCCAGGGGCTGGCCGGCTTCGCCTACGCCGGCGACGACGGCCGCTGGACCGGCTTCGACGCGGCCTACTGCCGCGCGCTCGCCGCCGCGGTGCTGGGCGATCCGGAGCGGGTGCGCTTCGTGCCCACCAGCACCAAGAGCCGCTTCGCGCAGCTGCGGTCGGGCGAAGTCGACGTGCTGGCGCGCAACACCACCTGGACGTTCTCGCGCGACGTCACCCTGGGGCTGACCTTCGCCGGCGTGAACTTCTACGACGGGCAGGGCTTCCTCGGCCGCCGCGCCCTCGGCCTCGCCAGCGCGGGCGAGCTCGGCGGCGCCTCGGTCTGCATCCAGCTCGGCACCACCACGGAGCTGAACCTGGCGAACTTCTTCCGCCGCCGCGGCATGGACTACGAGCCGGTGCCGATCGAGACCAACGCCGAGGCCCAGCTCGCCTACCAGGGCGGGCGCTGCGACGTCCTCGCCAGCGACGCCTCAGGGCTGGCCGCGGTCCGTTCGGCGCTGGCCGACCCGGACGCGCACATGATCTTCCCCGAGATCATCTCCAAGGAGCCGCTGGGGCCGCTGGTGCGGGAGGGCGACGAGCAGTGGGCGGACATCGCGCGCTGGGTGCTGAACGCGCTGATCTTAGGCGAGGAGCACGGCCTGACGCAGGCCAACGTCGCCGCGCGGGCGGCCGCCGGCAGCGATTTGACCGTGGTCAACCGGCTGCTCGGCCGCGAGGGCGGCGCCGGGGCCGATCTGGGGCTGGACGCGGAGTGGGCGGTGCGGGCGCTCGCCGCGGAAGGCAACTACGCGGAGATCTTCGAGCGCTACGTCGGCGCCGGGAGCAAGCTGGGCCTGGCGCGGGGCTTGAACGCCCTGTACCGGGACGGCGGCCTGCTCTATGCGCCGCCGTTCTTGTGAGCGGCGGGCGGGCATCGGGGCGGTTCGGCGCGGGCGCGGCGGCGAGGCTGGGGTTGGAGCTGGAAGTGCGCGACCCGCCGTCGGGCGGCGCCGAGCGCAGCCTGATGGCGACCGCCGAACTGCGCTTCTAGGCCAGGGGCCAGCCCGACCGGCGGGCGCGCGGAAAGTGAACGGCGACTCAGTCACAGTGCATAGCGGGAGCATAGAAATTAGTTAAAACAATTGGTTAGAAAGGTATCTGCGGTAATTGTCTAGGACAGGTCTAGGCATCACCCCGCCCGGTTCGCTCCGCGAAGCGAGCCGCGCGTCAGGCGCCGAAAATATGCTAGACTCGGAATAGGCGAATGAGGGGGGAGGCCGCCATGCGCGACCCGCTTAATACGCTTAATACGGGGGGGGGGGGCAAAAACCGCGCCGGGCGTCCGGTCGGCTGGCATGCGCCCGGCCGCCATGGCCGCATCGCCCCTGACCGGCGCGCGTTCTCCGCCCGGGCTGGCGCGTTCCCCGCCTAAGCTGGCGGCCGGGTTGCTGGCCGCGGCGGTGTTGTTGCCGGCGCCGTCGGCGCAGGCGCAGCATCTCGGATATGAGGTGACCCTGAGTCCGAGCGACGTGATCACCGAAGGCCAAACGGTCACGGTGAGTCTGCGCTGTACTTCCTATTGCAACAACGTCAACTTGATAACTGATGGCGGTAGTGGCCTTACGGAGTCGACTTTAAGAGCGGATGTCTCGATCAGCCCCGCCACTCTCTCCGGGGTTTCATTGTCCGGCACCGTGCGGCTGAGCACGGCCTCGACCAATACGAACGGCGCCTGGACGGGTCCGGTGACGATTTCGACCACGAACGACGCGGTGAACACCGGACCCAGGACGTTGACGGTATCGGCGAGCCCGGATCTTAGTGGTGACAATGGCGCGTGGGCCGTGCCGGACACTTTCTCCATCACTCCGGCCACGCTGACGATCAACGACGACGACGCGCCGGTCAACGACGGCGACGCGCCGGGGCTGGTGGTGTCGAAGGACGAGGCGGAGACCACGGAGGCGGGCGGCGACGGCCAGACGGACGAGTTCACGGTGCGCTTGGGCGACAATCCGCAGGCGGATGTGGAGGTGGAGGTGTCGAGCCGGGACAGCGACGAGTGCGAAGTGTCGCTGGACGGCGGCGGGAGGTATCTCGGAGCCGGCGAGAGCGGGACGCTGACGTTCGTGCCCGACGGCGAAGACGATTCGGCGCCGCTGACGAGCGAATGGGACGAGGCGCAGCCGGTGACGGTGCAGGGCGTGGACGACCGGGCGGACGACGGCGCGCAGCGATGCGCCGTGCGGCTGGACCCGAGCAGCGCGGGCGACCCCCGCTACGAGGATCTGGATGCTGTGGAGGTGTCGGTGACCAACGCGGACAACGACGTGTCGGCGGCGCTGTCGCTGTCGCCGTCCTCGATCGGCGAAGGCGGCACGGCGACGGTGACGGCGATGCTGCCGGCGCCGGCCGCGAGCGCGGTGACGCTGACGGTGTCGGCGGCGCCGGGGACGGGCGCGAAAGCGGGGGACTTCACGCAGACGGGGACGACGCTGACGATCGCGGCGGGCGCGACGGCGAGCACGGGGTCGGTGACGATCGCGGCGGCGGACGACGCCGTGGACGGTCCGGAGACCAGGCAGGTGACGGTGTCGGCGACGTCCTCGGGCGGCGGCGAGAACACGGTGAACCCGTCGGACGTGTCGCTGGCGATCGCGGACGACGACGCGGCGCCGCAGGCCGCGCTGGCGCTGGCGCCGGCGGTGATCGGGCAGCGCGCGCCGTACAACGTGTCGGCGGTGACGGCGACGCTGGCGCGGCCGTCGAGCGAGGCGACGGTGATCACGGTGTCGGCGCGGGGCGAGCGGTTCGCGCTGAGCGCGAACCGGACGCTGACGGTGGCGGCGGGGTCGACGGCGAGCACGGGCACGGTGACGCTGACCGCGGAGGATGCCGGGGAGCAGGCGCCGGACCGGGAAGTGATCGTGTCGGGACGGGCGGAGAACGTGAACGGCGTCGAGCAGCCGGAAGCGGTGGCGCTGACCATCCGCAGCGGCGCCGGCGCGGAGGTGACGGAAGCGCTGCTGCCGGAGGCGGCGCGGGCGATGGCGGACAGCCGGGCGGCGGCGGTGCGGCGGCGGCTGGAGGGTGCGGCGGCGGCGACGGAGCTGCCGGCGTTGACGGAGGTGCTGGCGAAGCACGGCCCGTCGGTTCAGGATGACTCGCTGGACTGGAAGAAAGCGCTGGCGGGGTCGTCGTTCGCGCTGTCGCTGAACGCGGCCGGCGGCGGCGGAAGCGGCGGCGGCATCACCGCGTGGGGGAGCGGGGACTACCGCGACCTGGACGGCGAGGCGCGCGGCGTGTCGTGGGACGGCGATGTGGCGAGCGCGCATCTCGGCTTGGACCGGAAGCTGGCGAACGGCCTGCGGGTGGGCTTGGCGGCGTCGTGGTCGGGGGCGAAGTTCGACTACGAGCACTACGGCCTGACGGGCGAGTGGGAGTTGGAGATGACCAGCGCGCAGCCGTACCTGGGCTGGACGACGCCGGGCGGCCTGGAGTTGTGGGCCTCGGCGGGCGCGGGCAGCGGCGACCTGGAGATCGCCGCCGGCGGGGCGCCGCGGGAGAAATCGGACGCGGACATGTGGCTGGCGGCGGCCGGGGCGCGCAAGCCCTTGCATGAGACGGCGAGCGGGCTGCGGGTGTCGCTGCGCGGCGAGGCGCTGTATTCGAGCTTCGAGGTGGACGGCAACGGCAGGCGCATCCAAGCCTACACGGCGGACGCATCCAGATTGCGCTTGGCGCTGGAGGCGCGGCGGGACCGCGTGCTGGCCTCGGGGGCGCGGCTGTCGCCGCGGTTCGAGCTGGGGCTGCGGCACGACGGCGGCGACGGCGAGACCGGCGCCGGGGTGGAGCTGGGCGGCGGCGCGGAGTACGCGTCGGGCCGGCTGACGGCGTCGGGCGGGGCGCGGGTTCTGGCGGCGAATTCGGACTACGACGAGTGGGGCGCGGACCTGGCGCTGGCGTACGCGCCGGGCGCGGACGGGCGGGGCTTCTCGTTCCGGCTGGCGCCGTCGTGGGGTACTGCGCGGAGCGGCGCGCAAAAGCTGTGGGAGCGGGGCGCGCCGGGGTTGAACGGCACTGCGGACGAGTCCGACCCGGGCGCGCGCCTGGAGGCGGAGTTGGGCTACGGGCTGAAATCGCCGTGGAGCCGGGGGCTGCTGACGCTGACGCTGGGCGGCGAGGCGGGCGGGGACGCGGGGGCGGCCTGCCGCCTGAAGGGCGCGGTGGCGCTGGACGCGACGGCCAGTCTGGGCCTGGAGTTGGCGGTGCGCGACCCGAAACGGGCGCGACCGAGCGCAGCCTGACCCTGACCGTCGAACTGCGCTTCTAGGCCCCGGGGCGGGCCGCGGTCCCGGATTTTCCCCGGAGGGCGGCGGCTGGCCGGTCGGCGGCCTTCCGCTCCGTTTGACAAACGGATTCCGTTTCCATAAAATGCCGCGTTCCAGGCAGGCCGGCACCGCTGCGGGGCTGGCCTGCTTTTGTAATTAGAACCGCCGATGGCGCCGAACCGCAACCGCGATGGCAACGATCAACCAGCTGGTGCGCAAGCCGCGCAAGCAGCCTTCCGGCAAGAGCAGCGTGCCGGCGCTGGCCCGTTGCCCGCAGCGCCGCGGGGTGTGCACCCGCGTCTACACCACCACGCCGAAGAAGCCTAACTCCGCGCTGCGCAAGGTCGCCCGCGTCCGCCTGACCTCGGGCTTCGAGGTCACCAGCTACATCGGCGGCGAGGGCCACAACCTCCAGGAGCACTCCGTGGTCCTGATCCGCGGCGGGCGGGTCAAGGACCTGCCCGGGGTGCGCTACCACACGGTGCGCGGCAGCCTCGACACGCAAGGCGTGGAAGACCGCCGCCAGGGCCGCTCCAAGTACGGCGCCAAGCGCCCCAAGGCGAGCGCCTGAGGCGCCCCCGCCGGAGAAGCCGCCATGCCCCGCCGCCGCGACGTCCCGCAACGGCCCCTGACGCCGGACCCGAAGTACGGGCAGGCGCGCCTGACCCGCTTCGTCCACGCGCTGATGCGCGACGGCAAGAAGTCGGTGGCCGAGCGCATCCTGTACGACGCGCTGGACGAGATCGCCCGCAGCCGCGGCGAGGAATCGCTGGCGGTGCTGGAGCAGGCGCTGGAGAACGTGCGCCCGCCGGTGGAGGTCAAGTCCCGCCGGGTCGGCGGCGCCACCTACCAGGTGCCGGTGGAAGTGCGCCCGCAGCGCCAGGAGGCGCTGGCCATCCGCTGGCTGATCGAGGCCGCGCGCAAGCGCCGCGAGACCTCCATGATGCGCCGCCTGGCCGGCGAGCTGATGGACGCCGCGGACCGCAAGGGCATCGCCATCAAGCGCCGCGAGGACACGCTCAGCATGGCGGAATCGAACCGCGCGTTCGCCCACTACCGCTGGTAAGCCGGACCGCCGCCATGCCCCGCACCACTCCGCTCGAGCGCTACCGGAACATCGGCATCATGGCGCACATCGACGCCGGCAAGACCACCACCACCGAGCGCATCCTGTTCTACACCGGCATCTCGCACCGGATGGGCGAGGTGCACGACGGCGCCGCGGTGATGGACTGGATGGAGCAGGAGCAGGAGCGCGGCATCACCATCACCTCGGCCGCCACCACCTGCTTCTGGAGCGGCATGGGCGGCGGCATGGACACCCACCGCATCAACATCATCGACACCCCGGGCCACGTCGACTTCACCATCGAGGTGGAGCGCTCGCTGCGGGTGCTGGACGGCGCCTGCGCGGTGTTCTGCGCGGTCGGCGGCGTCGAGCCGCAGTCGGAGACGGTCTGGCGGCAGGCCAACCGCTACGGCGTGCCCCGGCTGGCCTTCGTCAACAAGATGGACCGGGCCGGCGCGGACTTCGAGCGGGTGGTGCGGCAGATCCGCGAGCGCCTGCGCGCGGCGCCGGTGCCGCTGCAGCTGCCGATCGGCGCCGCGGACGACTTCGTCGGCGTGGTCGACCTGGTGCGGCAGAAGGCGATCTACTGGAACGAGGCCGACAAGGGCTCGACGTTCGAGCTGAAGGAGATCCCGGCCGAACTCGCGGCCGCGGCCGCCGCGGCCCGCGAGCGGATGCTCGAGGCGGCGGCGGAGGCCGACGACGAGCTGATGGAGCAGTACCTGGAGCGGGGCGAACTGGACGAGGCGGGCGTCCGCCGCGGCCTGCGGGCGCGCACGCTGGCCAACGAGATCGTGCCGGTGCTGTGCGGCTCGGCGTTCAAGAACAAGGGCGTGCAGGCGATGCTCGACGCGGTCGTCCACTACCTGCCGGCGCCGCCGGACGTGCCGGCGATCCGCGGCGAGCTGGAGAGCGGCGAGGCCGGCGAGCGCCCGTCCGAGGACGCGGCGCCGTTCGCCGCGCTGGCGTTCAAGGTGGCGACCGATCCGTTCGTCGGCACGCTGACGTTCTTCCGGGTGTATTCCGGGGTGCTCAATTCCGGCGACGCGGTGTACAACCCGCGCCGCGGCAACAAGGAGCGCATCGGCCGCGTGCTGCAGATGCACTCCAACCACCGCGAGGAGATCAAGGAGGTCCGCGCCGGCGACATCGCCGCGGCGGTCGGCCTCAAGGACGTGGTGACCGGCGACACCCTGTGCCTGCCGGAGCGGCGCATCACGCTCGAGCGCATGGAGTTCCCGGAGCCGGTGATCTCGGTGGCGGTGGAGCCGAAGACCAAGGCCGATCAGGAGAAGATGGGCGTGGCGCTGCAGAAGCTGTCGCGCGAGGATCCGTCGTTCCGGGTCTCCTCGGACGAGGAATCCGGGCAGACCATCATCTCCGGCATGGGCGAGCTGCACCTCGAGATCATCGTCGACCGGCTGCGCCGCGAGTTCGGCGTCGAGGCCAACGTCGGCGCGCCCCAGGTCAACTACCGCGAAACCATCCGCCGGCCGGTCAAGCAGGAGGGGCGCTTCGTGCGCCAGACCGGCGGGCGCGGCCAGTACGGCCACGTGTGGCTGGAGATCGAGCCGCAGGAGCCCGGCGCGGGCTTCCTGTTCGAGAGCAAGATCGTCGGCGGCGCGGTGCCGAAGGAGTACATCCCGGCCGTCGGCAAGGGGGTCGAGGCGCAGCTGCAGAACGGCATCCTCGCCGGCTACCCGGTGGTGGACGTGCGGGTGACCCTGTACGACGGCTCCTACCACGAGGTGGATTCGTCCGAGAACGCGTTCCGGATCGCGGGCTCGATGGCGTTCCGCGACGGCGCGCAGAACGCCGCCCCGGTGCTGCTCGAGCCGGTGATGAAGGTGGAGGTGGTGACGCCGGAGGACTACATGGGCGACGTGGTCGGCGACCTGAACCGCCGCCGCGGCCAGCTGGACGGCATGGACGATTCGCCCTCCGGCAAGGTGATCCGCGCCGAGGTGCCGCTGAAGGAGATGTTCGGCTACGCCACCGACCTGCGCTCGGCCACCCAGGGCCGCGCCACGTACACCATGGAATTCGCCAAGTACGGGGAGGTGCCGAGCGGCATCGCCGAGACCGTGATGGCGCGCAGCCAGCACTGAGGAGGCCGGTCATGGCTCAGACATTCGAACGCACGAAGCCGCACGTCAACGTGGGGACGATCGGGCATGTGGATCACGGCAAGACGACGCTGACGGCGGCGCTGACGAAGATCATGGCGGCGGAGCACGGCGGCGACGTGAAGGGCTACGACGAGATCGACAACGCGCCGGAGGAGAAGGCGCGGGGGATCACGATCGCGACCGCGCACGTGGAGTACGAGTCGCCGGCGCGGCACTACGCGCACGTGGACTGCCCGGGGCACGCGGACTACGTGAAGAACATGATCACGGGGGCGGCGCAGATGGACGGGGCGATCCTGGTGGTGAGCGCGGCGGACGGGCCGATGCCGCAGACCAGCGAGCACATTCTGCTGGCGCGGCAGGTGGGGGTGCCGCACATGGTGGTGTACCTGAACAAGGCGGACCAGGTGGACGACGCGGAGCTGCTGGAGCTGGTGGAGGAAGAGGTGCGGGAGCTGCTGAGCAAGTACGAGTTTCCGGGCGCGGAGACGCCGATCGTGGTGGGTTCGGCGCTGAAGGCGCTGGAGGGGGACGCGGGCGAGCACGGGGTGCCGTCGATCGCGCGGCTGGTGGCGGCGCTGGACGAGCACGTGCCGGAGCCGGAGCGGGACGTGGACGGGGACTTCCTGATGCCGGTGGAGGACGTGTTCACGATTTCGGGCCGGGGCACGGTGGTGACGGGGCGGATCGAGCGGGGCGTGGTGAAGGTGAACGACGAGGTGGAGATCGTGGGCGTGCGGGAGACGGCGCAGACGACCTGCACCGGGGTGGAGATGTTCCGCAAGATGCTGGAGCACGGGCAGGCCGGGGACAACGTCGGCGTGCTGCTGCGGGGGATCAAGCGCGAGGAGGTGGAGCGGGGCCAGGTGCTGTGCAAGCCGGGTTCGATCACGCCGCACACGAAGTTCGAGGCGGAGGTGTACGCGCTGAGCAAGGAGGAGGGCGGCCGGCACACGGCGTTCGTGTCGGGGTATCGTCCGCAGTTCTACTTCCGCACCACGGACGTGACGGGGGCGGTGACGCTGCCGCCGGGGACGGACATGGTGATGCCGGGGGACAGCGTGTCGCTGACGGTGGAGCTGGGGGCGCCGATCGCGATGAAGGAGCAGCTGCGCTTCGCCATCCGCGAGGGCGGGCGCACGGTCGGCTCCGGCGTGGTCACCAAGGTCCTCGAATAAGGAGCGCGTTGTGGCCGAGTCGAAGCCGTCCGCCGAAGCCGCCGCCGCCGGGCCGGAGGCCGCGCCGGAGTCGGCCGCCGCCGCGGCCGCCAAGGGCAAGGGCAAGGGCGGCTACACCAGCCTGCGGCTGCGCCTGAAGGCGTTCGACCACCGCCTGGTGGACCGCTCGGCGCGCGAGATCGTCGAGACCGCGCGGCGCACCGGCGCGCAGGTGCACGGGCCGATCCCGCTGCCGACCCGCAAGGAGCTCTTCACCATCCTGATTTCGCCGCACGTCGACAAGGACGCGCGCGACCAGTACGAGATCCGCACCCACAAGCGGATCATCGACATCGTCAACCCGTCCGAGAAGACGGTCGACGCGCTGATGAAGCTGGACCTGCCGGCCGGCATCAGCGTGCAGCTGAAGTGAGGAAGCGGCCGTGAGCCTCGGCATCGTCGGCGTCAAGCTGGGCATGACCCGCGTGTTCCGCGAGTCGGGCGAGTCCGTGCCGGTCACGGTGGTCGCGGTGGACCGCAACCGGGTGGTGCGCGTCAAGACCGCCGAGCGCGACGGCTACGCGGCGGTGCAGGTCGCCTACGGCGCGCGCCGCCCGAAGCGGCTGACCCGCGCCCTGGCCGGCGAGCTGCAGGCCGCCGGGCTGGAGACCGCGCGCGGGCTGCGGGAATTCCGCCTCGCCCCGGACGCCGCGGCGCCGGAGCCGGGCGCCGAAGTGGGCGCGGAGACGTTCGCGGAGGGGCAGAAGGTGCGCGTCAGCGGCGCCTCCATCGGCAAGGGCTTCGCCGGCACCATCAAGCGCCACAACTTCCGCGGCCAGGACCGCTCGCACGGCAACTCCCTGTCGCACCGGGTGATGGGCGCGACCGGGCAATGCCAGTTCCCGGGGCGCGTGTTCAAGGGCAAGAAGATGCCGGGCCGCATGGGCGGCCGGCGGGTGACGGTGAGCAACCTGGAAGTGGTGCGGGTGGACGCCGAGCGGCAGCTGCTCTGGCTGCGCGGCGCCGTGCCGGGCGCGCGCGGCGGCCGGGTCGAGGTGCGGGCGAAAGCCTGAGGCCGCCGTGGAAGTGACCACGCTCGACACGCAGGCGCCGGTGACGCTCTCCGAGCGCTCGTTCGGCGCGGAGTTCCGCGCGGCGCTGGTGCACCAGGCGGTGGTCGCCTGCGCGGCGCGCGCGCGCGCCGGCACCGCGCGGCAGAAGAGCCGCGGCATGGTGCGCGGCGGCGGCGCCAAGCCCTGGCGGCAGAAAGGCACCGGGCGGGCGCGGGCCGGCAGCAACCGCTCGCCGCTGTGGCGCGGCGGCGGCGTGACGCACCCGGCCGCCGGGCGGAGCTACCGGGTCAAGGTGAACAAGAAGATGTACCGCCAGGCGCTGCGCTCGATCTTTTCCGAACTGCTGCGCGGCGAGCGCCTGCATGTGGTCGATTCGTTCGAGCTGGCGGAGCCGAAGACCCGCCTGGCGCGTGCGAAGCTGGACGGCTTCGGGCTGTCGCGGGTGCTGATCCTGGTCGAGAAGATGGAGGCCAACCTGTATCTGGCGGTGCGCAACCTGGTCGGGCACGACGCCTGCGAGATCGGCGCGGTCACGCCGCTGGCGCTGCTGCGCTACGACCACGTGATGCTGACGCGCGGCGCGCTGGAGCGGCTGGAGCGGAACCTGGGAGGCGCGGCGTGAAGAATCCGTTCGCCTGGCTCGGCCGCTGGTTCGGCCGCAAGCCCAAGCCCGCGGCGCCGGCGCCGGCGGCGGAGACTCCGCCCGCGGCGGCGGCCCGCAAGGCGGTCCGCAAGGCGGCGCACCGGGCCCGCGCGGAAGCCGCGCCGCGGCCGCTGCGGCAGCCGAAGCAGTACAGCCCGCAGCGCTTGACGGAGGTGCTGCGCGGCCCGCACGTGTCGGAGAAGTCCGTGCGCCTGGGCGAGGGCGACCAGCATACTTTCGAGGTGGCCCGCGACGCGACGCGCGCCGAGGTCCGCGCCGCGGTGGAGCGGATGTTCGAGGTCGAGGTCGCCGCCGTGCGGGTGGCGAACGTGCGCGGCAAGCGCAAGCGCGACGGCGCCCGCGCCGCCTGGCGCAAGGCCTACGTGCGGCTGGCGCCGGGGCAGACCCTGGACGCCGGGGAGGCGGCGGCATGAGCATCGTCCGCTCCCGCCCGACCTCGCCGGGACGCCGCTTCCAGGCCCGCGTGCGCACGCCCGGGCTGCACCGCGGCGCGCCTTGGGGGCCGCTGACCGAAGGCCTGGCCAAGACCGGCGGGCGCAACAACCAGGGCCGCACCACCGCCCGCCACATCGGCGGCGGCCACAAGCGGCGCTACCGGGTGATCGATTTCCGGCGCGTCAAGGACGACGTCCCGGCCCGGGTCGAGCGGCTCGAGTACGACCCGAACCGCAGCGCGCGCATCGCGCTGCTGCTGTACGCCGACGGCGAGCGGCGCTACATCATCGCCCCGGAGGGCCTGCGCCCCGGCATGAGCGTGCTCTCCGGCGACAAGGCGCCGATCCAGCCCGGCAACTGCCTGCCGCTGCGCAACATGCCGGTGGGCATCGTCGTGCACAACGTGGAGCTCAAGCCCGGCCGCGGCGCGCAGCTGGCCCGCAGCGCCGGCGCGCACGCCCAGCTGCAGGCCCGCGAGGGCGCCTACGCGACCCTGCGCCTGCGCTCCGGCGAGGTGCGCCGGGTGCCGGCGGAATGCCGCGCCGTGATCGGCGAGGTCGGCAACGCCGAGCACTCGCTGGCCAAGCTGGGCAAGGCCGGCGCCAAGCGCTGGCGCGGCGTGCGCCCGACCGTGCGCGGCGTGGCGATGAACCCGGTCGACCACCCGCACGGCGGCGGCGAGGGCAAGACCTCCGGCGGCCGCCATCCGGTGACGCCCTGGGGGGTGCCGACCAAGGGCCACAAGACGCGCCGCGCCAAGCGCACCGACTACCTGATCGTCCGCCGCCGGCGCAGCCGGAAGCAGCGCTGAGCCATGCCCCGCTCCCTCCGCAAGGGCCCGTTCGTCGACCATCACCTGATGGCCAAGGTGCGGGCGGCCGCCGGCAGCCAGGACCGGCGCCAGATCCGCACGTGGTCGCGGCGCTCCATGGTCGTGCCGGAGATGGTCGGCCTGACGCTGGCGGTGCACGACGGCCGGCGCCACATCCCGGTGCACATCAACGAGAACATGGTCGGCCACAAGCTGGGCGAGTTCGCGCTGACCCGCACGTTCCGCGCCCACGCCGGCGACCGCAAGGCGAAGAAGTGATGGAGACCCGCGCGATCGCCCGCCGCCTGCGCGTCAGCCCGCGCAAGTGCCGGCTCGTGGCCGACCAGATCCGCGACCGCGCCGTCGGCGAGGCGCTGGAGATCCTGCGCTTCTCGCCGCGCAAGGGCGCCGGCCTGCTGCGCAAGGCGCTGGAATCGGCGATGTCCAACGCCGAGCACAACCACGGCGCCGACATCGATCGCCTGCGCGTGCGCGGCGTGACGGTGGACGAGGGGCCGGTGTACAAGCGCTTCCGGCCCCGCGCGCGCGGGCGCGTCGGGCGCATCCTCAAGCGCACCAGCCACGTCACGGTCGTCCTCAGCGACGCGGGGAAATAACGCCATGGGACAGAAAGTCAACCCGATCGGCTTCCGCCTCGGCGCCATCTACGAGCGCGCGGATTCCATCCATCCGGTGGTCAACTGGAACTCGCACTGGTACGCCGAGCGCGGCGAGTACCGGCGGCAGCTCAACAACGATCTCGAGGTGCGCGGGTTCCTGCGCCGCCGCTTGGCCCAGGCCTCGGTCAGCCGCATCCAGATCGAGCGGCGCAACGACACCGCCGAGATCACCATCCACACCGCCCGCCCCGGCATCGTCATCGGCAAGAAGGGCAACGACATCGAGCAGCTGCGGCGCGACCTGTCGCGGCTGATGGGCCTGAAGATCGGCGCGGTCAAGACCAACATCGAGGAGATCCACAACCCGGAGGTGGACGCGTACCTGGTGGCCGAGAGCGTGGCGCAGCAGCTGGAGGGGCGCATCATGTACCGCCGCGCCATGAAGCGGGTGGTGCAGAACGCCATGCGGCTCGGCGTGCAGGGCATCAAGCTCAACGTCGCCGGGCGCCTGAACGGCGCCGAGATCGCGCGCAGCGAGTGGTACCGCGAGGGCCGCGTGCCGCTGCACACCCTGCGCGCCGACATCGACTACGGCTTCGCCGAGGCGCGCACCACCTACGGCGTGATCGGGGTCAAGGCCTGGATCTTCAACGGCGAGGTGGGCGGCCCCGAGCGCTCCTCCAAGCAGTCCCGGGCGCCGAAGCCCGGCGCGCCGAAGCCCGGCAAGGGCGCGGACCCGGCCGCCCGGCCGGAGGCGGGCGCATCATGATGCAGCCCAAGCGCACCCGCTACCGCAAGCAGCAGAAGGGCCGCAACCGCGGCCTGGCGCTGCGCGGCGCCCGGGTCAGTTTCGGCGAGTTCGGGCTGAAGGCGCTGAGCCGCGGCCGGCTGACCGCGCGCCAGATCGAGTCCGGGCGGATCGCCATGACCCGCCACATCCGCCGCGGCGGCCGGATCTGGATCCGCGTGTTCCCCGACGTGCCGGTGACCAAGAAGCCGCTGGAATCCCGCCAGGGCAAGGGCAAGGGCAACGTCGAGTACTGGGTGGCCCGGATCCGGCCCGGCCGCATGCTGTACGAGATGGAGGGCGTGCCGGAGCCGCTGGCGCGCGAGGCGCTGCGGCGCGCCGCCGCCAAGCTGCCGGTGCAGACCGCCTTCGTGGGCCGGACGCACTGATGGACGCCCGCGCCCTGCGCGAGAAGAGCGACGCCGAGCTGCGCGCGGAGCTGCTGCGGCTGCGCCGCGAGCAGTTCGAGCGGCGCATGCAGCTGCGCGGCGGCCAGCTGTCGCGCAACCACCTGCTCGGCGAAGGGCGGCGCGACATCGCCCGCGTGCACACGGTGCTGGCCGAGCGCCGGCGGGAGGCCCGGCCGTGAGCGACGCGACCCGCTCCGCGATCGGCGAGGTGGTCGGCGACCGCATGGACAAGACCGTGGCGGTGCGCGTCGAGCGCCGGCTGCGCCACCCGCTGTACGGCAAGTACATCCGCCGCTCGACCAAGCTGCTGGTGCACGACGAGAACAACGAGGCCCGGGTCGGCGACCGCGTGCGCATCCGCGAATGCCGGCCGCGCTCGGCGCGCAAGGCCTGGGAGCTGCTGGAAGTCTGCGCGCGCGCGGAGGCGGAGAAATGATCCAAGTCGAGAGCATGCTGGACGCGGCCGACAACAGCGGCGCGCGGCGGGTGCAGTGCATCAAGGTGCTGGGCGGCTCGCGGCGGCGCTACGCGGCCATCGGCGACGTGATCAAGATCAGCGTCAAGGACGCGATCCCGCGCGGCAAGGTGCGCAAGGGCGAGGTGCTGAACGCGGTGGTGGTGCGCACCGCGCGCGGCGTGCGCCGCCCGGACGGCTCGCTGATCCGCTTCGACCGCAACGCGGCGGTGCTGCTGAACAATCAGCTGCAGCCCATCGGCACCCGGATCTTCGGGCCGGTGACGCGCGAGCTGCGCGCCGGACGCTTCATGAAGATCATCTCCCTGGCGCCGGAAGTGCTGTGAGGCCCGCCGTGAAGAAGATCCGCAAGGGCGACACGGTGGTCGTCATCGCCGGCCGGAGCCGCGGCCGGCAGGGCGTCGTGCTGCGCGCCGCGGACGAGCGGCGCGTCGTGGTCGAGGGCGTCAACCTGGTCAAGAAGCACGTCAAGCCGAACCCGCAGGCCGGGCGCGCCGGCGGCATCGTCGAGCAGGAGGCGGCGCTGGACGTCTCCAACGTGCGGCTGCTCAATCCGGCCACCGGCAAGGGCGACCGGGTCGGCTTCCGCACCCTGGAGGACGGGCGCAAGGTCCGCTACTTCAAGTCCAACGGCGAAGTGGTGGACGCCTGAGGAGCGCGTCATGGCCCGCCTGCAGCAGCGCTACCTGGAGGAGATCCGCCCGGCCCTGATGGCCGAGCTCGGCCTCGCCAGCCCGATGGCGGCGCCGCGGCTGGAGAAGATCACCCTCAACATGGGGCTGGGCAAGACGGCGCGCGACCGGAAGACGCTGCAGAACGCCCTGGACGACCTCGGCCGCATCAGCAGCCAGACCGCGGTGGTGACGCGGGCGCGCAAGTCGGTGGCCGGCTTCGCGGTGCGCGAGGGCTGGCCGGTCGGCTGCCGGGTGACCCTGCGGCGGGTGCGCATGTACGAGTTCCTGGACCGGCTGATCAGCATCGCCATCCCGCGCATGCGCGACTTCCGCGGGCTGTCCCGGCGCGCCTTCGACGGCCGCGGCAACTACAGCATGGGCATTCCGGAGCAGATGATCTTTCCCGAAATCGACTACGACAGCATCGACCAGATGCGGGGGCTCGACGTGACCCTGACCACCACCGCGCGCAGCGACGCCCACGCCGAGGCGCTGCTGCGGGCCTTCCGTTTCCCGCTGCGGAGCTGAGCGCCATGGCCAAGAGCAGCATGATCCAGCGCGACCGCAAGCGCAAGCGGCTGGTGCAGCGCTACGCCAAGCGCCGCGCCGCGGCGCGCGCCGTGATCAAGAGCCCGGGCAGCACGCTGGAGCAGCGCATGGCGGCGCAGGTCGCGCTGCAGCAGCTGCCGCGCGATTCGGCGCC
This sequence comes from uncultured candidatus Poriferisulfidus sp., assembly GCA_965242985.1. GTDB lineage: Bacteria > Pseudomonadota > Gammaproteobacteria > Poriferisulfidales > Poriferisulfidaceae > Poriferisulfidus. The sequence continues at coordinate 840,049 of OZ251520.1, forward strand.
CGCGCGCATGCGCAACCGCTGCGCCATCACCGGGCGCCCGCGCGGCCACTACCGGCGCTTCGGCCTGGCGCGCAACAAGCTGCGCGAGGCGGCCATGCGCGGCGACATCCCGGGCCTGACCAAGGCCAGCTGGTGAGGGGGGCGGCGCGATGAGCATGCAGGACCCGATCGCGGACATGCTGACCCGCATCCGCAACGGCCAGCGGGCGCGGCACGAGGCGGTGGAGATGAGCCACTCGCGCCAGCGCGCGGCGATCGCCGAGGTGCTGCGCGCCGAGGGCTACGTGCGCCGCTGCGAGGTGCGCCCGGGCCGGCCCGCCGACACGCTGCGCATCACGCTCAAGTACCACGAGGACGCGCCGGTGATCCGGCGGCTGACCCGCGTCAGCCGGCCGGGGCTGCGCGTCTACCGCCCGGCCCGCGGCCTGCCCTGGGTGCAGGGCGGCCTCGGCATCGCCATCGTGTCCACCCCGCGCGGCGTGATGACCGACCACGAGGCGCGCCGGCAGGGCCACGGCGGCGAGATCGTCTGCACGGTGGAGTGAGCCTCATGTCCCGCATCGCCAAACGCCCCGTGACGCTGCCCGAGAACGTGCAGTTCGCGCGCGACGGCGACCGCCTGACGGTCACGGGGCCGAAGGGCGAGCTCAGCATGCGGCTGCATGCCTCGGTGCGGCTGCGCGAGGAGGACGGCGCGCTGCGCTTCGACGCGGCGCCGGCGGCGATGGCCATGGCCGGCACCATGAACGCGCTGCTGCGCAACCACGTCCGCGGCGTGGCGCAAGGCTACGAGAAGCGCCTGGAGCTGGTCGGCGTCGGCTACCGCGCGCAGATGCAGGGCGAGCGCCTGCGCCTGAACCTGGGCTTTTCGCACCCGGTCGACTACGCGCCGCCGGCGGGCGTCGCCCTGAGCGCGCCGTCGCCGACCGAAGTGGTGGTGGCCGGCGCCGACAAGCAGAAGGTCGGCCAGGCGGCCGCCGAGATCCGCGCCCACCGGCCGCCGGAGCCCTACAAGGGCAAGGGCGTGCGCTACGCCGGCGAGCGGGTGCTGCGCAAGGAGGCGAAGAAGAAATGACGGCCCGGACCCCCGCCCCGGCGCGGCGCGCCCGGCGCGCGCGCGCCAATCCGCGCCACGGCGCGACGCGGCCGCGGCTGACCGTGCACCGCACGCTGCAGCACACCTACGCCCAGATCACGACCCCGGACGGCGGCCGCGTGCTGGCGCAGTGCTCGACCCTGAACGCCGACCTGCGCGCCGAGCTCGGCGGCGCCCGCGGCCGCGCCGCGGCCGGGGCGGTGGGCCGGAAACTGGCGGAGCGGGCGCGCGCGGCGGAGGTGGAAGAGGTGCGCTTCGACCGCGGCCGCTTCCGTTACCACGGCCGGGTGCGCGCGGTGGCCGAGGGCGCGCGCGCCGGCGGACTGAAATTCTGAGGAGGCGGCCATGGCGTCGAATGTGGAAGTGCTGCCCGGCAGCGAAGAGCTGGTCGAGAAGATGGTCTCGGTCAACCGCGTGGCCAAGGTGGTCAAGGGCGGGCGGCAGTTCGGCTTCACCGCGCTGACCGTGGTCGGCGACCGCAACGGCCGCGTCGGCGTCGGCTACGGCAAGGCGCGCGAGGTGCCGCTGGCGATCCAGAAGAGCCTGGAGCGGGCGCGGCGCTCGCTGGTCGCGGTGCCGCTGCGCGACGGCACCCTGTACTACCCGGTGATGGGCCGCCACGGCGCGGCGCGGGTGTACATGCAGCCGGCCTCCGAGGGCACCGGCATCATCGCCGGCGGGCCGATGCGCGCGGTGTTCGAGGTGCTGGGCGTGCACAACGTGCTGGCCAAGTGCATCGGCTCGCGCAATCCGATCAACACCGTGTACGCGACGCTGCAGGGCCTCGCGTCCACGCAGTCGCCGGAGGCGGTCGCGCGCAAGCTCGGCCGGCCGGCGAAGGAGATCCGGGAGCGGATGCAATGGCGAAGCGCCTGAGGCTGACCCTGGTCAGGAGTCCCATCGGCCGCCTGCCGCGGCACCGCGCCTGCGTGCGCGGCCTCGGCCTGCGCCGGCTGCGGCACACCGTGGAGGTGGCGGACACGCCGCAGAACCGCGGCATGGCGCGCCGCGTCGGCTACCTGCTGCGGATGGAGGAGGTCTGATGCGCCTCAACACCCTCGCGCCGGCCCCCGGCAGCGCCCGCGCCCGCAAGCGCGTGGGGCGCGGCGTCGGCAGCGGCCGCGGCAAGACCGCCGGGCGCGGCCACAAGGGCCAGAAATCCCGCTCCGGGGGCTACCACAAGGTCGGCTTCGAGGGCGGGCAGATGCCGCTGCAGCGGCGCCTGCCGAAGAGCGGCTTCCGCTCCCGCGCCGCCGCCTGCGCGGAGGTGCGCAGCGGCGCCCTGGCGCGGCTGCCGGGGGACGAGGCGACGCTGGAGGCGCTGCGCGCCGCCGGCCTGGTCCCGCGCGCGGCGCGGCGCGCCCGCATCCTGCTCGCCGGCGCGGTGGCGCGCGCGTTCACGGTGCGCGGCGTCGCGGCGACCCGCGGCGCCCGCGCCGCCATCGAGGCCGCCGGCGGCCGGGTGGAGGACTGAGCCGTGGCCGGCGCGCCGCACGCCGAACTGCGCCAGCGCGTCCTGTTCGTGCTGGGCGCCCTGGTGGTGTACCGCATCGGCACCTACATCCCGGTGCCGGGCATCGACCCGGCGTCGCTGGCGCGCTTCTTCGAGGAGCAGAGCGGCACCATCATCGACCTGTTCAACATGTTCTCCGGCGGCGCGCTGGAGCGGCTCAGCATCCTGGCGCTCGGCATCATGCCGTACATCTCGGCGGCGATCATCATGCAGCTGATGACCGCGGTGCTGCCGAGCCTGAAGGAGCTGCGCAAGGAAGGCGGGCAGGGGCGGCGCAAGATCACCCAGTACACCCGCTACGGCACGCTGGGCCTCGCCACCATGCAGGCGGGCGGCGTGTCGGTCGCCCTGCAGAGCCAGGGCATCGCGCTGTACGGCGGCTACGGCTTCGTGTTCACCACCGTGCTGACCCTGGTGACCGGCACCATGTTCCTGATGTGGCTGGGCGAGCAGATCACGGAGCGCGGCATCGGCAACGGCATCTCGCTGCTGATCTTCACCAGCATCGTGGCCGGGCTGCCGAGCGCGGTCGGCGGCACCCTGGAGCTGGCCGGCACCGGCGAGCTGTCGGCGGCGCTGGTGGTGTTCCTGTTCGCGCTGATCCTGGCGGTGACCGCGTTCGTGGTGTTCGTCGAGCGCGGCCAGCGCCGCATCACGGTCAACTACGCCCGCCAGCAGCAGGGCCGCCGGCACGTGGCCATGCAGTCGACCCACCTGCCGTTCAAGCTGAACATGGCCGGCGTGATCCCGCCGATCTTCGCCTCCAGCATCATCCTGTTCCCGGCCACTTTCGGCACCTGGGCGGGCTCGGCCGAGGGCATGGGCTGGCTGCGCGACCTGTCGGCGACGCTGGCGCCGGGGCAGCCGCTGTACGTGCTGTTCTACGCGCTCGCGATCGTGTTCTTCTGCTTCTTCTACACCGCGCTGGTGTACGACCCGAAGGACACCGCCGACAACCTGAAGCGCTCCGGCGCCTTCATTCCCGGCATCCGCCCGGGCGAGCAGACCGCGCGCCACCTGGACACCATCATGACCCGCCTGACCGCGGTCGGCGCGCTGTACATCACCGGCGTGTGCCTGCTGCCGGAGTTCATGATCCTGGGCCTGAACGTGCCGTTCTACTTCGGCGGCACCTCGCTGCTGATCATCGTGGTGGTGGTGATGGACTTCATCGCCCAGGTGCAGACCCACCTGATGTCCTACCAGTACGAAGGCCTGCTGAAGAAGGCCGAGGCCCGCGGCATGCGCTCGCGCGGCCTGCTGCGCTGAGGGGGCTCCCGTGAAGGTCCGCGCGTCCGTCAAGAAGATCTGCCGCAACTGCAAGATCGTGCGGCGCGGCGGCGTGCTGCGGGTGATCTGCTCGGTGCCCCGGCACAAGCAGCGCCAGGGCTGAAGGGCCGATTTGGTACAATAACAGGCTTTACGCATCCGCACCATGGCACGAATCGCCGGCGTCAACCTGCCCGATCACAAGCACACCGTGATCGCGCTGCAATCGATCTACGGCATCGGGGGCGCCCGGGCCCGGGCGCTCTGCGCGGCCGCCGGGGTCGCGCCCGCGGCGCGCCTGGGCGGGCTGGACGAGCCGCAGCTGGCGCGCCTGCGCGAGGCGGTCGGCGCCTACACCATCGAGGGCGACCTGCGCCGCGAGACCGCGATGAGCATCAAGCGCCTGATGGACCTGGGCTGCTACCGCGGCATCCGCCACCGGCGCAGCCTGCCGCTGCGCGGCCAGCGCACCCGCACCAACGCGCGCACCCGCAAGGGCCCGCGCCGCCCGATCCGGAGGTAAGCCGTGGCCGCCCCCAAGCAGCAGCAGAACAAGGCCGCGGCGCGGCCGCGCCGGAAGGCGCGGCGCACCGTCAGCGACGGCATCGCGCACATCCGCGCCTCGTTCAACAACACCATCGTGACCATCACCGACCTGCGCGGCAACACCCTGTGCTGGGCCACCTCCGGCGGCTCCGGCTTCCGCGGCTCGCGCAAGAGCACGCCGTTCGCGGCGCAGACCGCGGCCAAGCGGGTCGGCGAAGAGGCGCAGCAGTACGGGCTGCGCAACCTCGAGATCCGCGTGCGCGGGCCGGGGCCGGGGCGCGAGTCGGCGCTGCGCGCGCTGAACGCCGCGGGCTTCCGCATCACCGACATCCGCGACATCACGCCGATTCCGCACAACGGCTGCCGCCCGCCGAAGCGGCGCCGCGTCTGAGGGCCCGGGCATGGCGCGCTACCTCGGCTCCCGATGCAAGCTCATGCGGCGCGAGGGGACCAACCTCGAGCTGAAGGCGCCGGTGCGCGAGCTCGCCGGCAAGTGCAAGCTGGACGTGCCGCCCGGCAGCAAGGGCGGGCGCGGCGGGCGCCGGCCGCGCGTCTCCGACTACGGCCTGCAGCTGCGCGAGAAGCAGAAGCTGCGCCGCATCTACGGCGTGCTGGAGCGGCAGTTCCGCAACTACTACCACCGCGCCTCGCAGGCCAAGGGCGCGACCGGCGAGAACCTGCTGCGGCTGCTGGAGAGCCGGCTCGACAACGTGCTGTACCGGATGGGCTTCGGCGTGACCCGCGCCGAGTGCCGGCAGATCGTGTCGCATCGAGGGGTGACGGTCAACGAGCAGGTGGTGAACGTCGCCTCCTACCAGGTGCAGCCGGGCGACGTGGTCGAGATCCGCGAGCGCGCCCGCGGCCAGATCCGCATCCGGGAGGCGGTCGCCATCGCCGAGCAGCAGGGACTGCCGGAGTGGGTCGAGGTCGACCTGAAGCGGCTGCGGGGCACGTTCAAGTCGCTCCCGGTGCGCGACGACATCTACAAGGAAATCAACGAATCCCTGGTCGTTGAGTACTACTCGAAGTAAGCGGGGGCGGAGACGATGGCGAGCAGCGAGGCGATGGCGGGCGGCGGCCCGGTGGTGGGCAACGACCTGATGGTGCCGCGGATCGTGGAGGCGCGCTACACGGCGGGCCGCGAGGCGCGCGTGGTGCTGGAGCCGATGGAGCGCGGCTTCGGGCACACGCTCGGCAACGCCCTGCGCCGGGTGCTGCTGTCGTCGATCCAGGGCGCGGCCGTGACCGAGGTGCAGATCGAGGGGGTCAAGCACGAGTACGACACCATCGACGGCGTGCAGGAGGACGTGGTCGACATCCTGCTGAACCTGAAGGGCTTGGCGCTGCGCCTGCACGGCGACCGCAAGACTTCGCTGCGCCTGCGGAAGGCGGAAGAGGGGCCGGTGCTGGCCAGCGACATCGAGCTCGGCCACGACATCGAGGTCGTCAACCCGGAGCACGTCGTCGCCCATCTGACCCAGTCCGGCAAGCTCGACATGACGCTGTGGGTCGAGCGCGGGCGCGGCTACGTGCCGGTGCCGTCGCGCCAGGCCCAGGGCGACGAGCCGGGCCGGCCGATCGGGACGCTGCTGCTGGACGCGAGCTTCAGCCCGATCCGGCGCGTCACCTACCACGTGGAGAACACCCGCGTCGAGCAGCGCACCGACCTGGACCGGCTGGTGCTGGAGCTGGAGACCGACGGCACGGTCGAGCCCGAGCAGATCATCCGCCAGGCGGCGGCCTACCTGAGCGAGCAGCTGTCGGTGCTGGTCGGTCTCGAAGGCGAGGTGGTGCGCGCCCCGCGCGTGCGCGCCGCGCAGATCGATCCGGTGTACCGGCTGGCGATCGACGAGCTGGGCGGCGAGCAGGGCCTGGGGCAGCGCTCGATCAACAGCCTCAAGCAGGAGCAGATCTTCTACATCGGCGACCTGGTGCAGAAGAGCGAAGACGAACTGCTGCGGCAGACGCCGAACATCGGCGTCAAGACCGTGGCCGAGATCAAGCAGGCGCTGGCCGCCCGCGAGCTGAGCCTGGGCATGCACCTGGAGAACTGGCCGCCGGTGGACCTGGTGCCCACCCGCACGCCGCTGATCTGAGGCCGGGAGCACCGTCATGCGCCACCGCAAGGCCGGCCGCCGCCTGAACCGCACCGCCCCGCACCGGCGGGCGATGCTGCGCAACATGGCGGCGTCGCTGCTGGAGCACGAGGCGATCCGCACCACGCTGCCCAAGGCGCGCGAACTGCGGCGCTTCGTCGAGCCGCTGATCACCCAGTCCCGCGAGGACACCCCGCACCGGCGCCGGCGGATGTTCAACCGGCTGCGCGACCGCGCCGCGGTCGGCAAGCTGTTCGCGGAGCTGGGGCCGCGCTACCGCTCCCGCCCGGGCGGCTACCTGCGGATCCTCAAGGCCGGCTTCCGGCCCGGCGACAACGCGCCGCTGGCCTACGTCGAGCTGGTCGACCGCCCGGCGGACGAGGCGGAAGCGGAGGCGGAGGCTTCGCCGTCTTGATTTTCCGCGCCCGGCGCGGATTTGCGCGCGGGTTCCGTGTTTTCCGCGAGTCGGGCGTTCGCGCCGGATGCGCGAGGGCATCAGGGCGGCGATGCTGAAACGGCTATAATGCCGGGCGCCGCAACCGCAAGCAGGATACCAGCCGTTGGCATGTCGCCGAGTTCGCGTTTCTCCGGGAGAGGGGAGCCGCGGGCGAGGTGCGCGGCCGGGTGGACCGCCTGTTTGGGCGATGCCTGATCAAGCGGCGGCTTGCTGGGAGGCGATGCCGTGAGCAGCGCGTGGGACGGACTGGAGCACTCGCTGGCGCGCACGGAACTGCCGCACTACGCGTTGAACGCGGATGCGCCGGAAGACGCTTTCTATACCGATCGCCGGGTCGCGGAAAGATGCGTGGAGGATTTTCGGCAAGTCTGCCGCCGGCATGAGATCGATTTGTCCGGCTACACGTTCATAGAGCCTTCCGCCGGAGAGGGCTGTTTTTACGATCTGCTTCCGGACAAGAAAATCGGACTGGATATCGCGCCGCGGGACCGGCGGATCAAAAAGGCGGATTTTCTGACGTGGCAACCGAGGCATCGGGGAAAATACGCGGTGGTGGGAAACCCTCCGTTCGGACATCGAGGCGCGATCGCCCTCGCGTTCGTCAAGCGCGCGTTGCTGTTCGCGGATGTGGTCGCGTTCATCCTGCCGATGTCGTTCTATTCCAACGGCAAGGGCAGCAACATGAAGCGGGTGCCGGGGGCGTCCTTGGTCCACAACGAGAAATTGCCCGCCGATGCGTTCTTCTGGCCGGAAACGGGAAAGCCGATGTCGGTGAACACCGTATTCCAAGTGTGGCTGAAAGGGTCTGCGCGGAGCGTTTTCACGGATTACGACGTCAGCGAATTCGCCGAGGTCTACACCTGCTGCTCCCACCCGGACCGCTATTGCGGGCTGGGCCGCGGCAGGGAGTACGACTGCTTCATCGCGGGCACGTTCTACAACGAAATCGGGCTGGTTTACGATTTCGAGGATGTCTTGTACGGCTCGGGCTACGGCCTGATCTTGAAGAAAAGAAAGCGAGACATCATCCGGTTGTTGAAGCGAACGGACTGGAACGAGTATTGCACGGAGGCGACCAATCACTGCAAGCATATCCGGATGTTCCACTTGCGGAAGTTGCTGGGCGAAAACGGATACGGCAAGCCGCTCGCCGAGAGTGGGAGCTTGTTTTGAAGATTACGCAAAAGTCCGCGGAAAGAGAGTTCTTGAAATCGATCAACTCTGCGGAGTTGATCTACCAGACTTGGCTGAGGGAGAAATTCGGGGTCGTGAAACTCGCGTCCACGACGGAAAAAGGCGATTTGGCGGAAAACTTCTTGGCGGCGCTGGTCCGGTTGATCGGGTATGCCGATGTTGAAGTGGTGCCGAGCCGCAGAGGAGATTATGACATCGGGGTCGGCCGCGGCCGCGGCAAGAAAAGGCTGGAAGTGAAACTGGCCACTCAGGACACCTCAGGCAACTTCCAGTTCAACGGCATCCGCCATGACACGGACTACACGCACTTGTTCCTTTTGGGAGTGATGCGGTCGACGATCCGATACCGGATGATCCCCAAGGCATGGTTGACGACGAAGCGAGATGAATATCCCCTTGTTTCGATGGCGCGCAGAACGAATGCCGCGTTTAAACTCACGAGGTCGGAGGACGACCTGCTCAGGTTCGACCGCTTGGAGGCGGATCTGCGGCGATATCTAGGGGCGCCGAGATGAGCGGGCGGGGCGAACGGGCGGCGGGCCCGCGCTGAATCAGGCCGCTTTCCAGCGATGGCTTGTCAAAGGTGCAGGGTTTGCCCGGCGCCGCGCCGGTTTGCGCGACAGCTTGATGCGCCGCGCTTCGCCGCCGGACAGGGCAGCGGCGCCTCGTCGCAGGCGCCGGACTAAGGAAATCGGGGAGCAAAACGAGGCAACTACTTGTATTTTCCATATATTGTGCTGGGGATTCAGGTTCCAACTATCCCTTGTGGTAAAATTCACCGTCCCGGCTCATCGGCGGAATTCCTGGAGGAAACATGGAGTTGGAGCACGCGAAAGTTCGCAACCAACCGAACTTCCAGAAAATTCGTTTTCTTTCTGAGGAACAGACTGCATGCCGAGACAGGCTGTACCGGGACTACGCGCCTCTAATCCGGAAAGATCAAAGCTTGACCAGGAAACTTGTTTCTTATCAAGGCAACAAGGAGCGGCCGGGCTTGCGCTGGATGAAATACAAGGAAGGATTCTCTTCCGATCTGGTGCGGTCCCTGCTCGGTCAAACCGAGGCGAAAAAGGTTCTGGATCCGTTTTCCGGCATCGGCACCACCGCATTGACCGCGGCCAGCATGGGATGCCGGGGCACGGGCATCGAGATTATGCCGGTCGGGACCATGGTGGCGAAGGCGATCGTCCACTCGGCGAACGGCTTGGACGCGGATGAATTTGAATGCGCCGGAAAGCAATTGCTGGACAGAATTGCCGAGAAGCCGGCCGCCCGTGACTTCTTTTTTCCGCATGTCGCCATTACGCAAAAAGCCTTTTCTGCCGCTGCGGAACGCGATCTTGCCAAAGCGCGCGAGTTCATCAGCAAGGTTAAAGACCCGAGTTTGGCCACCACTCTGAACGTGGCCTGCATGAGCGTGCTGGAGACCATCAGCTATACCCGCAAAGACGGCCAATACCTGCGTTGGGATTCCCGCTCAGGCAGAACCCTCAAGTCCGGCGTCCACAAAGGGCGCATTCCCACCTTGCGGGAAGCCTTGGCCGTCCGGCTCGGGCAAATTGCGGAAGACCTGCCGCTGCTCAAAGATCGCTATGGGGGGAAGTATTCCCCGACTTTTGTCGACGGGTCCTGTTTGGCGGTGTTGCGCAAAATGCGCCGCCATGCGTTTGACGCGGTGGTCACTTCGCCGCCATACGCCAATCGATACGATTACACGCGGACCTACGCGCTGGAGTTGGCGTATCTGGGATACGATTCCAGCCGATTTAAGGACATGCGCCAAGCGTTGCTGTCGGCCACCGTTGAAAACCGCCCCAAGAAAGAATGGCTGCGGAAAGTCTATGGCCGCTCCCCGCGCATAGCGCGAACGCATGCGATGGTCTCGGAGCAAAAAGCGCTGCGTGAAGTGCTCGAGACGCTGCGGGCTCAGGAGAAAGCGCTCAGCAACCCCCATGTGATCCGCTTGCTGGAAAATTATTTCCTCGAGATGGCGATCGTGATTGCGGAATTCGGCCGGCTGGTGCGTCCCGGAGGCTCGGTCTTCATGATCAACGACAACGTCCAGTATCACGGGCAAGAGGTTCCGGTCGACCTGATCCTGTCGGATTTTGCGGAACAGTCCGGGTTCCGGTGCCAAACGATCCGGACGCTGCCCCGCGGCAAAGGCAATGCGAGTCAGCAAATGGGGCAATTCGGCCGCCGCGAGATCCGCAAATGCGTGTACCACTGGGTGAAACCCGATGTCTAGCGTTCTGTCCAAACTCAGGGACTTGCGCGACCGCGGAATAATCATAGCGGCGCAGATAGCGAAACGCTACGACATGGACGCGCGCGCCGGCATTGCGGAATTTCGCGGCGTGCGGCCGGATTATTCGGACTTGAACAAATTGATGATTGCGGAAGAAGCGTGGGCGTACATAGAGGAGAAGAACATCGAGCCTCAAATGGTGTTCGCGCATCCCGACATATTCTGCCGAAATCCGTCCGCAACCCTGTACTACCGCGGCATGGCCTTGCTGCCGCTGAAAGGCGTCAGCGAAGCGGCGGTCGCGGTTGACAGATGGGAAGAGACCGACTCTAAAGTGAGGCCGAAACCGGATGCGGCGCTGAAAGTTGCGCGCGTCTGCAATTATGTGAACTCCGGCATCATCACCAGCATGGACGGATGGACGCTGGAAGACGGATACAGAAATATTCTCGCCACCATGGGCATCACGCAAGATGGAAGCATGCGCAACCGCGTCGGGCGAATTGCGGAAAAGCGCATCCAGCACAAATTGCTGGAATGGCTGCAGGGGAACGGCAAGATCACTTCGGAAGTGCCCGACAGCAGCAACGCGTATTCGCTGATTCGAGACTACCGCATGACGTTTTCATCTGATCCGGATATCAAATTCGAACAGCGCTCGGCGCCGGGCGCGGAATGGGAAATCGTCGCCACGATAGAAATCAAGGGCGGCCGAGACCCGGCCGGAGCTCTGGAACGGCTGGGGGCGGCGCAAAAATCCTTCGAGGAGACTCCGAACGCGAAAAATTTCCTGATTGCCGGCGTGGTCACCGAAGAAATGAAGCGGCGATTAAGCGGGCTGCCGGTGGAACGGTATTTTCTTCTGGATGAGCTTCTGGAAGACGACAAGGGGAGGTGGCTGGAATTTCTGGATGAAATCTTTCACCACACGGTGCGCGTTGTTGACGCGAAAGTTAAGGCATGAGTCGGCTAGGCCTGTGTCAACGCAATAGCCGCGGGGCCATGGGCGCATAGGGAAGCTGGAATAAGCGCGCGGGGACGTACAAAAGGTCCGTACGCGCTTTGTTGACAGCGGATCGGCCTTTGGCTTTGGCTTAGGCCGCTTTCCGGCGCGGCCGTGCGGCGCGCGCCTTCTTCGCCTGTTTCCCCGGCGCCGCGGCCGCCAGCAGCGGCGCCAGGAACTTTCCGGTGTGCGAGCGCCGGCTGCGCGCCACCCGCTCGGGCGCGCCGCAGGCGACGATGCGGCCGCCGCCGGCGCCGCCCTCCGGCCCCAGGTCGATCACCCAGTCGGCGGTCTTGATGACGTCCAGGTTGTGCTCGATGACGACCACGGTGTTGCCGCGGTCGCGCAGGCGGTGCAGCACCTGCAGCAGCAGCTCGATGTCGTGGAAGTGCAGCCCGGTGGTGGGCTCGTCGAGGATGTACAGGGTGCTTCCGGTGCCGCGCCGCGACAGTTCGCGCGACAGCTTGATGCGCTGCGCCTCGCCGCCGGACAGGGTGGTGGCGCTCTGGCCCAGGCGCAGGTAATCCAGCCCGACCTGCGACAGGGTGTCGAGCTTGCGCCGCACCTGGGGGATGTTGGCGAAGAACTCCCGCGCCGCCTCCACCGTCATGTCCAGCACCTCGGCGATGTTGCGGCCGCGGTAGCGGACGTCCAGCGTCTCGCGGTTGTAGCGCAGCCCGCCGCACGCGTCGCAGGGCACGTACACGTCCGGCAGGAAGTGCATCTCGACCCGAATCAGGCCGTCGCCCTGGCAGGCCTCGCAGCGGCCGCCGCGGACGTTGAAGCTGAAGCGCCCCGGGCGGTAGCCGCGGGCGCGGGCCTCCGGAATCTCCGCGTACAGCTCCCGCACCGGGCCGAACAGCCCGGTGTAGGTGGCCGGGTTGGAGCGCGGCGTGCGGCCGATGGGGCTCTGGTCGATGCGGATCACCTTGTCGATGCGCTCGCGGCCCTCGAGGCCGGCGCAGGGCGCCGGCGGGCCGTCGCCGGCGTGCGCGGCCAGGTGCCGGTACAGGGTGTCGTTGATCAGGGTCGACTTGCCGGAGCCGGACACGCCGGTGACGCAGGTGAACAGGCCCAGCGGGATCTCGGCGTCGATGCCGCGCAGGTTGTTGCCGGCGGCGCCGAGGACGCGCAGGCACTCGCCCCGGGGGGCGCGCTCGGCCGGCACCGGGATCCGCCGCTTGCCGGACAGGTACTGGCCGGTGAGGGACGCCCCGGCGCGCTCGATCGCCGCCGGCGCGCCGGCGGCCACCACCCGGCCGCCGTGGACGCCGGCGCCGGGGCCCAGGTCGACCACGTGGTCGGCGCGGCGGATGGCGCTCTCGTCGTGCTCCACCATGACCACCGTGTTGCCCAGGTCGCGCAGGCGCTCCAGCGTGTCCAGCAGGCGCGCGTTGTCGCGCTGGTGCAGGCCGATCGAGGGCTCGTCGAGGATGTAGGTGACGCCGACCAGGCCGGCGCCGATCTGGCTGGCCAGGCGGATGCGCTGCGCCTCGCCGCCGGACAGGGTCTCGGCGCGGCGCTCCAGGCTCAGGTAGTCCAGGCCCACGTCGGCGAGGAAGCGCAGCCGCTGCTCGACCTCGCCGACCACCTTGGCGGCGATCTGCGCGCGGTGGCCGCGCAGCTTCAGCCGGCGGAAGTGCGCCAGCGCCTCGTGGATCGGCAGCCGCAGCAGCTGCGGCAGGGAGGCGCCGGCGAGGTGCACGTGGCGGGCCGCCTCGTTCAGGCGCTCGCCGCCGCAGGCCGGGCAGTCGCGCTGCGAGCGGTAGCGCGCCAGCTCCTCGCGCACCGCCATCGACGCGGTGTCGCGGTAGCGGCGCTGCATGATCGGCAGCACGCCCTCGAACGGGTGCCGGGCGCGGCTGCGGCGGCCGGCGGCGTCGACGTACTCGAAGCTGACCGATTCCTTCGAGCCGTGCAGGACGATGTCGCGGGCGCGCTTCGGCAGCCGCCCGAACGGCGCGTCCAGGGAGAAGTCGAAATGGCGCGCCAGAGCGCGGATCATGCGGAAGTAGGCATCGTTGCGCGCGTCCCAGCCGCGGACCGCGCCGTCGCGCAGCGAGCGGTCCGCGCGGGCCACCTTGGCCGGATCGAAGAAGGTCTGCGTGCCGAGGCCGTCGCATTCCGGGCAGGCGCCGACCGGGCTGTTGAAGGAGAACAGCCGCGGCTCCAGCTCGTCCAGGCTGTAGCCGCAGTGCGGGCAGGCGTGCCGGCTGGAGAACGTGACCAGGTCCGCGTCCGGCTCGTCCATCGGCGCCACGCAGGCCGCGCCTTGGCCGAGGCGCAGCGCGGTCTCGAACGACTCGGCCAGCCGGGCGCGCAGCCCCGGGCGCACCGTCAGCCGGTCGACCACCACCTCGATGGTGTGCTTGCGCCGCAGGTCCAGCCGCGGCGGCTCGTCGAGCTCGCGCACCGCGCCGTCGATGCGCGCGCGCAGGAAGCCTTGGGCGCGCAGCGACTGCAGCAGCTCCTGGTGCTCGCCCTTGCGCTCGCGCAGCACCGGCGCGATCAGCAGGATGCGCCGGCCCGCCGGCAGCGCCAGCACGTGGTCGGTCATCTCGGCGACGGTCTGCGCCTGCAGGTCCTGGCCGTGGCGCGGGCAGCGCGGCGTGCCGGCGCGGGCGTACAGCAGCCGCAGGTAGTCGTGGATCTCGGTGATGGTGCCGACCGTCGAGCGCGGGTTGTGCGAGGCGCTCTTCTGCTCGATGGCGATCGACGGCGACAGCCCCTCGATGCTGTCGACGTCGGGCTTCTCCATGCGCGCCAAGAACTGCCGGGCGTAGGCCGACAGGGACTCCACGTAGCGCCGCTGGCCCTCGGCGAACAGGGTGTCGAAGGCCAGCGAGGACTTGCCGGAGCCGGACAGGCCGGTGAGCACGATCAGGCGGTCGCGCGGCAGGTCGAGGCTGAGGTCGGCGAGGTTGTGGGTGCGCGCGCCGCGGATGCGGATCTGCTTCATGGGGCCGCCCGGCGGAGGGGTCAAACCCCCCACTATACGGCGTTCTATAATCTGCGCCGCCGGTGCCGCGGCCGCGCGGGACTGCAGCCGGCCTGAACTGCGCGGTGGCGGCGACTTCCCTCACTCTCCAGGAGCGCCGGGCGGTGGGCCTGCTCGGCGGGGTGTACGCGACCCGCATGGCGGGGCTGTTCGTCATCCTGCCGGTGTTCGCGATCTACGCCGAGACCCTGGAGCGCTCGACGCCGCTGCTCGCCGGCGTCGCGGTCGGCATCTACGGCCTGACCCAGGCCGCGCTGCAGATTCCGGCGGGCTGGCTGTCGGACCGCGTCGGCCGGCGCGCGGCGGTGCTGCTCGGCCTCGCGGTGTTCGCCGCCGGCAGCCTGCTCGCGGGCCGCGCCGACAGCATCGAGCAGATGATCATCGGCCGCGCCGTGCAGGGCGCGGGGGCGGTGTCGGCGGCGCTGACGGCCTGGGTGGCGGACCTGAGCCGGCCCGAGGCGCGGGCGCAGGCGATGGGCGCGGTCGGCCTGATGATCGGCGCGTCGTTCCTGGCCGCGCTCATCCTGGGCCCGCTGCTGGCGGAGCTGCTCGGCGCCGGCGGCGTGTTCTACCTGGTGGCGGCGCTGGCCGGGGCCGCCATGCTGGCGGCGCTGCGGGCGCCGGCGGCGCCCGCCCGCGCCCCGGGCGGGCCGGCCGCCTCCTGGCGGGCGGCGCGCGCCGCGCTCGCGGACCGGCGGCTGCTGCGGCTCGACCTCGGCATCGGCGCCGCCCACCTGCTGCTGACCGCCAACTTCATGTCGCTGCCGCTGGCGCTGCAGAACCTCGCCGGGCTGCCGGTCGCCGCGCACAGCCTGTTCTACCTGCTGGTGCTGGGCGGCTCGGCGCTGTTCCTGTTCCCGATCCTGCGCATGGCGCGGAAGCGGGCGGCGCGCTGGACCTGGTTCATGATGGCGGCGCTGGCCGGCTGCGAACTGCTGCTGTTCGCGGCCCGGCACGACGCGCAGCTGCTGGGCGCCGCGCTGCTGCTGTTCTTCATCGCCTTCAATTTCCTCGAGGCGCAGCTGCCGGCGCGGGTGTCCCTGCTGTGCCCGGACGAACTGCGCGGCGTCGCGCTGGGCCTGTTCACCAGCTGCCAGTTCCTGGGCGCGTTCCTCGGCGGCCTGGCGACCGGGCTGTTCCTGCAGTACGGGCAGGCGTTCGCCCTGCACCTGTTCCTGGCCGGCGTGGCGCTGGCCGGGGCCTGGGCGCTTTCTGGGGTAGAATTGGGCCGCGGAGGGCCGGCGAGGCCGTCCGCAGAGTTCAATGAAAATTGATGTTTGGCAAATAGCTAGGGAACCAACAATGAAAAATGTTCAAGCTGCGGCGCGGCCCGGGAGGGTGCGCTGATGGGACGCGGAATCAACAAGGTGATCCTGGTCGGCAACCTGGGCGGAGATCCGGAGCTGCGGCAGACCAACAACGGCACCAGCGTGTGCAACTTCAACCTGGCCACCAGTTTCGTGCGGCGCAATCCGGAGACCGGCGACACCACCGAGACCACCGAGTGGCACCGGGTGGTGCTGTTCAAGCGCCTGGCCGAGATCGCCGACCAGTACCTGAAGAAAGGCGACCAGGCGTACATCGAGGGGCGGCTGTCGACCCGCAAGTGGCAGGACCGCGAGGGCAACGACCGCTGGACCACGGAAGTCATCGGCTCCGAACTGCAGATGCTGGGCTCGCCGCGCGGCGGCGGCCAGCGCGGCGGCGGCGGCCACGACCGCGACCGCGACCGCGATTCCGGGGCCGGCTCCGGCAACTACCGGCCGCCCCAGGAGCGCGCCGGCGGCGGGCGCGGCGGCGCGGGCGGCGGCGCGGGCGGCGGCGCCGGGCAGGACGGCTTCGAGGACGACGACATCCCGTTCTGAGGCCGCCGGGCCGGCGGCCTGCCGGATGGGATACAATCGCGGCCGAGAATGCGCATGCGAGACCTTTCGCCGCGGGCGGGAGTGCGTGACACTAAAAAATTCATGGCGCACAGGGACCGTGCGGACATGAAGACGATGCGGCATGCCCGGAGGCATGCCGGGAGTGAACGCCATGTCGATACGAGGCATCAACAAGGTCATCCTGGTCGGGACCCTGGGCGCGGACCCGGAGCTCCGGCAGACCCACAGCGGCTCGAGCGTGTGCAACATGCGGCTCGCCACCAACGAGTACCGCCGCGACCAGGCCACTCAGGAGCGCGCGGAGCGCACCGAGTGGCACAGCATCGTGCTGTTCAAGCGCCTGGCCGAGATCGCCGACCAGTTCCTGAACAAGGGCTCGCGGGTCTACATCGAGGGCAAGCTGCGCACCCGCAAGTGGCAGGACCGCGAGGGCAACAGCCGCTACAGCACCGAGGTGATCGCCAACGAGATGCAGCTGCTCGGCCCGGGGCGGGGCGCCCGCGGCGGCGGCCGCGGCGCGCGCGGGGACGAAGGGCCGTCGGCCGAGAACTACGGCAACTACATGCCGGAGGGCGCCGCCGGCGCGGCGGCGGAGCGCCATGACGACGACGTTCCGTTTTAGCCGGCGCCGGCCGGCGGGGCGGCGCGGATGAGCGGCCGGGTCTACATCGAGACGCACGGCTGCCAGATGAACGAGCACGATTCCGCGCGCATGCGCGACGTGCTCCGGGAGCGGCTCGGCCTGCGGCCCACCGCCGATCCGGCGGCGGCCGACCTGCTGCTGCTCAACACCTGCTCGGTGCGCGAGAAGGCCGAGGAGAAGGTGTTCAGCCGCCTGGGCCAGCTCGCCCGGCACAAGCGCGCCCGCCCGGGCGCGCTGCTCGGGGTCGGCGGCTGCGTGGCCAGCCAGCAGGGCGCGGCGCTGCGCCGGCGCGCGCCGGAGGTCGATCTGGTGTTCGGCCCGCAGACCCTGCATCGCCTGCCGGAGCTGGTGCGCGCCGCCCGCGCCGGGCGCGCGGCGGTGGACGTGCGTTTCCCGGAGATCGAGAAGTTCGACCGCCTGCCCGCGCCGGCGGCGGCGGGCGCGGCCGCGTTCGTCTCCATCATGGAGGGCTGCAGCAAGTACTGCTCGTTCTGCATCGTGCCCTACACCCGCGGCGAGGAGCTGAGCCGGCCGCTCGATTCCGTGCTGGCCGAGCTCGCGGGGCTGGCCGCGCGCGGCGTGCGCGAGGTGACCCTGCTCGGGCAGAACGTCAACGCTTGGCGCGGCGCCGACCCGGACGGGCGGCCCGCGGACTTCGCGCTGCTGCTGCGCTACGCGGCGGCGACGGCGGGCGTCGAGCGGCTGCGCTACACCACGTCGCACCCGCTGGAGTTCACGCCCGCGCTGATCGAGGCGCACGCCGAGGTGCCGGAGCTGGCCGCGCACGTGCACCTGCCGATGCAGAGCGGCTCGGACCGGGTGCTGGCGGCGATGAAGCGCGGCTACACCGCGCTCGAGTACCGCTCCATCATCCGCCGGCTGCGCGCCGCCTGCCCGGAGATCTCGGTGTCCTCGGACTTCATCGTCGGCTTCCCGGGGGAGACCGCGGCGGATTTCGAGCGCACCCTGGAGCTGGCCGCGGACGCCGGCTTCGACCAGAGCTACAGCTTCCTCTACAGCCGCCGCCCGGGCACGCCGGCCGCCGAGCTGCCGGACGACACGCCGGCGGCGGAGAAGAAAGCGCGCCTGGCGCGCCTGCAGCGGCAGCTGCAGGCGCAGGCCGACGCCGTCGCCGCCACCCGGCTCGGCACCGTGCAGCGGGTGCTGGTGGAGGGGCCCTCGAAGCGCGACCCGGCGCAGTGGGCGGGGCGGGCCGCCGACAACCGGGTGATCAACTTCGCCGCGCCGGCCGGGCTGCTGGGCAGCTTCCAGGACGTGCGCGTCACCGAACTGCGGGCCCATTCCCTGCGCGGGGAATGGCTGCCGCCGGAGCGGGTTTGAACGCGGCCGACTGCACCCTGGACCTGTTGCTGGAACCGGCCGACAACCCGCGCTTGGCGCGCCTGTGCGGGCCGCTGAACGCGCACCTGCGGGAGATGGAGGCGCGGCTCGGCATCGAGATCCGCCACCGCGGGCACGACTTCCGGCTGAGCGGCGCCCGCGCCGCGGTGGCGGCGGGCGGCGCCCTGCTGCGCGACCTGTACCGGCAGGCCGGCCGCGGCGAGCTGTCCGGCGAGCGCCTGAACCGCTGCCTGCAGGAGGCGGCGGCCGCGGAGCCGCCGGCGCGGGAGCCGGCGGCGGAGGCGGCGGAGGCGCCGGCGGAGCTCGTGCTGCGCCACGCCCGCGTGCGCGCCCACGGCGCGCGCCAGCGCGAATACCTGGCGGCGCTGCAGGCGCACGACCTGGTGTTCAGCATCGGCCCGGCCGGCACCGGCAAGACGCATCTGGCGGTGGCGCGCGCGGTGCAGGCGCTGGAGCGCGGCGAGGTGCGCCGGGTGCTGCTGGTGCGGCCGGTGGTGGAGGCCGGCGAGCGCCTGGGCTTCCTGCCCGGCGACCTGGTGCAGAAGATCGATCCCTACCTGCGGCCGATGCACGATGCCCTGGACGAGCTGCTGGGGCGCGAGCGGGTGGTCCGGCTGATGGAGGCCGGCGGCATCGAGGTGGCGCCGCTCGCGTACATGCGCGGGCGCACCCTGCGCGACGCCTACGCGGTCCTGGACGAGGCGCAGAACGCCTCGCGCGGGCAGATGAAGATGTTCCTGACCCGGCTCGGCCACGGCGCGCGCGCGGCGGTCACCGGCGACCTGAGCCAGACCGACCTGCCGGAGGGGCGCCGCTCGGGCCTGGCGGAGGCGGTGGCGCTGCTGGAGGGCGCGCCGGGCATCGCCGTGGCGCGCTTCGACCGCCGCGACGTGCTGCGCCACCCGCTGGTGCAGCAGGTGCTGGCCGCCTACGAGCGCGGCCGATGAGCGCCGCGCTGCGGGTCGCCGTGCAGCGCGCCTGCCGCGCCCCCGAGGTGCCGGCGGCGAGCGAGTTCCGCAGCTGGGCGCGGGCGGCGGCGGGCGCCGTCGCGGCCCGGCTGTGCCTGCGGGTGGTCGACGAGGCGGAGATGGCGGCGCTCAACGAGCGCTACCGCCGCCGGGCCGGGCCGACCGACGTGCTGGCGTTCCCGGCCGACGCGACGGAGCGCGCGCACGGCCAGCTCGGCGACCTCGCGATCTGCGCGCCGGTGGTGCTGCGGGAGGCGGCGGGGGACGGCGCGGAGGCGGCGGCGCGCTTCGCCCACGCGACCGTGCACGGCGTGCTGCACCTGCTCGGGCACGACCACGCCGAGCCGGCGGAGCGCGCCCGCATGCGGGCGGCCGAGCGCGCCGCGCTGGCGCGGCTCGGCTACCCCGACCCCTACGGGGCGGCGCCGTGACGCCGGCCTTCGCCCCCGGCCTGCGCGCGCGCCTGCGGAGCCGGCTGCGGGCCTTGCTGCGGCGGCGGTTCTGGCTGCGGCCGGAAAGCCGGGACGAGCTGCGCGCCCAGCTGCGCGAACTGCACGCCGGCGGCCTCCTCGACGAGCGCCTGCTGGAGATGCTGGAGGGCGTCTTCAACATCTCCCGGCTGCGCGCCGCCGACATCATGATCCGGCGCCCGGACATGAACGTGGTGCGGCTCGACGCGGCGCGCGGGGACGTGCTGGCGCAGGTCGCCCGCTCCGGCCACTCGCGCTACCCGGTGATCGACGACGACCGCGGCGAGGTCGAGGGCATCCTGCTGGCCAAGGACGTGCTGACCCGCGACGCCGCGGCGTTTTCGGTCAAGGACCTGATGCTGCCGGCGCACACCCTGCCGGAGAACCGCCGCCTGGGCGCGCTGCTGGCGGACTTCCAGAGCGAGCGGCTGCACATGGGCATCGTCGTCAACGAGTACGGCGAGGCCGCCGGCCTGGTCACCATCGAGGACGTGCTGGAGGAGATCGTCGGCGAAATCCGGGACGAGCACGACCGCGAGACCGCGCCGGACCGCATCCGCGCGGTCGGCGGCGACGAATACGAGGTGGCGGCGACCGCGCCGCTGGAGGATTTCCGCCGGCATTTCGGCGCGGCGCTGGACGCCGGCGGCGCGAAGACGGTCGGCGCCCTGGTGCTGCAGCATTGCGGCCGCCTGCCGCGGATCGGCGACCAGGTCGAGCTCGACGGCTTCCGCTTCACCGTCGCCCGGGTCACCGGCCGCCGCCTGCGCGCGCTGACCGTGCGGCGGTTGCCGGCCGACGCCTGAGCCGTGCCCGCGGCGGCCGGGCATGCGGCGGCGCTGGCCGCGGGCGCGCTGGCCTCGTTCGGCTTCGCGCCCTACGCCTGGCGCTGGGCGCTGGCGGCCGGGCTGATCGCGCTGTTCTGGCTGCTGCGGGACGTCCGCCCGCGCGCGGCGGCCGCGCGCGGCGGCCTGTTCGGCCTCGGCTACTTCGGCTGCGGGGTGTACTGGATCGCGCACACGGTCCACGTCTACGCGCACGCGCCGCTGTGGCTGGCCGGCGGCCTGACCGCGCTGCTGGCGCTGTACCTGTCGCTGTACCCGCTGGCCGCGGCCGGCTTGGCGGCGCGGCTGTGCCCGCCCGGCGCCGCGCGGCTGCTGTGCGCGGCCGCGCTGTTCGCGCTGGCCGAGTGGCTGCGCGGCCGGCTGCTCGGCGGCTTTCCCTGGACGCCGGTCGGGCAGGGCGCGCTCGACACCTGGCTGCAGGGCTACCTGCCGGCGCTGGGCGCGCACGGCGCCGGGCTGCTGCTGCTGCTGGCGGCGGCCGCGGTCGCGGCCGGCCTGCGCGCCGGGATGCGCGGCGCCGCGGCGGCGCTGGGGCTGGCGGCGGCCGTCGCCCTAGGCGGCGCCGGCCTCGGCTCGGCGGCGTGGACGCAGCCGGCCGGCGCCGCGCTGCCCGCGGCGCTGGTGCAGGCCGGGGTGCCCCTGCCCGAGCGCTGGCGGCCGGACTTCCTCGGCAAGATCAAGCGGCGCTACCGGGAATTGACCGCGGCGGCGGCGGACGCGCGGCTGGTGATCTGGCCGGAGGCCGCGATCCCGCAGCTGTACGGCGCGCACCGCGAATACTACGAGGAGTTGCGGGGGCAGGCGCTGGCCCCGGGCGCGACGCTGCTGGCCGGCGCGTTCTTCGCCGAGGACGCGGGCGAAGGGCGCCGCCGCGTCTACACCGGGGCGTTCAATCTCGACACCGGCGAGCGCTACCGCAAGAGCCGGCTGGTGCCGTTCGGGGAGTTCACGCCGCTGCGCGAGTGGCTGGCGCCGCTGTACCGCCGCATGCGCGTGCACATGCGCGGCCTGAGCGCCTCCGGCGACCGGCCCGCGATCCAAATCCGGAATCAGGAAGTCGGCATAACCATATGTTACGAGATAATATTTCCGGAGGTCGTCCGGGAATCCGCGGCGACCGCGGGCTACCTCGTCAACCTCAGCAACGACGCCTGGTTCGGCGACACCCGCGGCCCTTGGCAGCACCTGGAGGCGGCGCGCGCGCGGGCCGCGGAAACGGGGCGGGAGCTGCTGCGGGCGACCGGCACCGGCCTGACCGCGGTGCTGGGGGCCGACGGCGTCGTGCGCGCGCTGGCGCCGCAGTTCGAGCCGGCGGTGCTGCGCGCCGCCGTGCAGCCGCGCGCCGGCGCCACCCCGTACGCGCGTTTCGGCGATGCGCCGTTCCTGGCGCTGGCGCTGGCGGGCGCGCTGGGCGCGGTCCTACGCGGCCGCGTCCAGGCCCGCCGCGGCCGGGCGGGCGGGGACTGAGGCGCGCCC
This sequence comes from uncultured candidatus Poriferisulfidus sp., assembly GCA_965242985.1. GTDB lineage: Bacteria > Pseudomonadota > Gammaproteobacteria > Poriferisulfidales > Poriferisulfidaceae > Poriferisulfidus. The sequence continues at coordinate 862,119 of OZ251520.1, forward strand.
CGCGCCGAGCGCCGCGATCAGCCGGCGCGCCGCGTCCGGGCAGACCGCCCGGGTGCGCTCGGAGCCCCGGCACAGCGCGCCGCGGAAGCCCAGGTAGTCCGGGCGGCTCGGCAGATAGGCGCGCGCCGCGTCCAGGTCCAGCCGCCCGGCGAGGCCGCACAGCAGTCCGGCGGCGCGCGCCCGCGCGGTCCAGGCCCGGGCCTGATCCGGGCTGAAGCAGTCGGGCAGGGCGCGGCCGCGCTTGTCGGCGGTGTCCAGCATGGCGCCGGCGAAGCCGGCCGCCGCGAGCGGCGCGAGCCAGTCCTCCGGGCGCATGCCGGGGGCGTCGGCGAACAGCACCGCGACCGCGCCGGCGGGGGCGGCCGCGGCGCGGAACTCCGCCAGCGCGGCGGGCGCCGCCATGCGCGCGAAGCCGGCCTTGACGTAATCCACGCCGGCCGCGGCGAAGGCCCGCGCCCGCGCGGGCAGTTCCGGCTCGCCGGCGAGGCCGGCGGCGGCGCTCACCCGGCAGCGGCCGGCGGCGGCCGCGGCGACCGCGGCCGCGAGCTCCGGCGCGACCGCGCCCAAGGCGCCGCGCGCCGGCTCCTTCAGGTCCAGCACGTCGACCCCGGCGGCGAGCAGCGCGGCGGCCTCCGCGCGGCTGCGGGCGCTGCCGAGCACCCCGGTCACGCCGCGGCCCCGCGCCAGGACGGGTGCGCCGCGACCCGCTCCATCAGCCATGCCCAGGCCTCGCGCTCGCGCTCGCCGGCGGTCTTGTCGACCGCGGCCTGCAGCTGCTCGACCTCGCGGCGCAGCTTCCCGGCCGGCAGCCGGTCCAGGCGGCTGGCCAGGATGGCCAGCTCGATGACCGCGGCCTGGGCGCGGTTGTGGCCGGCGAACGGCGCGTGCGCCTCCTCGTGCACCACGCGGCAGGCGAAGGTCGGGCGCAGCGGGTCGTCGGCGAAGGACTCGACCTCGAGCTCGGCGTGCGACAGGCAGTCGCGCAGCCGCGCGCAGGGCACCACCTCGGCGCTGGTCAGCGGCCAGTCGCGGCGCCCGGTCAGGCAGCCGGCGTACACGCGCACGTCGTCCGGCCGGTTGGCCACCGCGCAGCCGTGGCGCTGCAGGTTGTCCAGGGTGCGCGAGGGCCGGAACGGCTTGACCAGCAGCCGGCGCCCGTCGCGGTGCAGGCCGAGCGGCGCCAGGTGCGTGCCGTCGTCGCCGTCGCGGGTGCTCACCACGGTTTCGAGGATCAGCGGCATCAGGGGGATTTCCGGTGGCGGAGGCGGTCTTTCGGCTTGGTCCGGGTCGGCCCCCGGGGGCGGAAGCGGTCGAGGTCCTGGGCGCGCGGCGGCACCGCGCAGCCCCAGCGCAGGTCCTCGTCCTGCTCGTAGCGCTTGCCGAGCCGCCAGGCGATCTCCGCCCGCGCCAGCTCCACGCCGAGGTAGAACAGGTGGCCGGGATCGTCGTCCAGGTCCAGGCCGGCGTAGAAGTCGAGCGGGTCGACGTGCGTCTGCCGGCCGTCCCGATTGTACAGGTGCACGCCGTCCTCGGCGGTCTGGATGCGGAAATTCGGGTCGCGCACCGCGGCCGCCCGCTCGGCGATCTCGGCCGGGGCGTAGGGGAAGGGGTGGCGCTCGTGCAGCATCAGCAGGCCGTCGTCGATGCCCTTCGGCGGGAGGCCGTGCGCGGCCGCGGCGCGCATGATGCGGCGCGCCCGGTCGGCCTCGCGCAGCGAGCTGCGGCAGTGCTCGCTGACCTGGGTGGTGAGCACGTAGCGGATGTCGAGCTCCGAGGCCAGCCCGAACAGCAGCGCGTTCATGCCGGCGGTGTCGGCGTGCGTGAGCTCGGTGAGGTTGCCGATGCCCATCAGGATCTGCGCCTGCGGGTAGCGGCGGCGCAGCTCGGCGTAGCGCGCCAGCGAGGCGGCGCAGCCGAAGTGGATCGGCTCCAGGATCGGGTCGGCGAGGTGGGCCCGCCCGCGCGCCTCCAGGGTCTCCATGGCGCGGCCGAGCCCGTCGAGGTCGGCGGGCTCGTCGGCGATCAGCACCGGCACGGCGTCCGTCTCGTCGGCCAGCCACAGCCGGTCCGGGCGCAGGCTCAGCAGGAAGTCGGCGCCGGCGCGGCCGCCGGCGAGGAGCTCGCCGTCGTCCAGCGAATCGACGCTGACCGCGAAGCCTTCCGCCTTCAGCAGCCGCACGCAGCCGGCCAGCCCCGGGAACGGCACCCCGGGCAGGCAGCCGAGGTCGATCACGTCCGCGCCGGCGCCGCGGTAGGCCTGCGCGCAGGCGAGGATCTCCTCCGGCGCCATGTTGGGCGCCTCGGTGATCTCGGCGATGATGCGGACGTCGTAGCGCGCGAGGTCGGCGGCGAAGGCGGCGCGCCCGAAGTGCGCCGGCAGGTCCTTGAGCTCGTCCGGGCCGCGCTCGAACGGCACGCCGAAATGCTCTTCCAGCGGCTCCAGCCGGCCGCGCATGCGCCCCGGCAGCAGCACCCGGTCGACGCCGGGCGGCAGTTCGAGGCGCTTCCGGATCAGCTCGGTGGTCATCAGCGCGGCGACGCTGGCGCCGAGCTGGCGCACCTCGTACTCGAACTCGGCGGGCCGCATGCCCTCCAGCACGCGATGCAGGCTGCGCTCGGCCAGCTTGCCGGTTAGGAACAGGATCTTCTCGCTCATCGGGGCGCCGCGCCGTGCGCCGCGCATTCTATCCCGCGGCCCGGAGCCCGCGCCCGGCGGCGGGCGCGGAACTGCGGGCGGCCGGCTCCCGGCCGGTCCGGCGCGGGCGCGGCGGACGGCGGGTTCCGGGCCCGGAAGCGGCGCGTTCTTGCCGCCGGGGAAGCCGGGCGGGGCCGTTCAGGCCGTCCGGTTCATATGAATCGGGGTGCTATAATCCAGCCCGCATCAGGGGCGAAAGCGAACCACCTTTTTTCGTGAAGAATCCAGCGGCAGCAGGGCTGAATCGCGGTGCGCTCCGCGCACTCCGCCCCGAATACGGGGGGGGGGGGCTAGAAACCTCTCCGCGCGCCGGCCGGCCGGCCGGCCGCCGTGCCGGGTCCCGGTCTCGGCTGGTATAATCCCGCCCGCTTTCAGGGCGAAAGCGAGCCACCCCTTTTCATGAAGACCCGGCGGCGGCAGGCAATGAAGAGCGCCGTTCCGCGCGCGCTCCTTGCGCGTGCAGTCCTGAATACGGGGGGGGGGGGCAGGAACCGCTCCGCGCGCCGGGCGCCCGGCGCGCAGCCGCTTCCGGCGGCCGTTCCGGCTCGGTCGACACCAGCGCGCGCGCTGCCGGCGGCGTTGCTAGCCCTGCCGTTGCTGTTCGCGGCGGGCCCGGCGGGAGCGCATACTAGCGACGACGGTCATGGACACTTCCGGGTGGAGTTGAACGGGTCCACCGCGCTTACCGTCACGGAGGGCCATACGGGAACCATCACCGTCCGCATCCGCTGCGTTTCGCACGAGAGGTCCAGCTGCAATTACGCTGGATATTCCGACACGAATCAGAATAACCGCGATGAATTCACCATCTCCGCATCGACTCCCAGCAGCGGGGGCGGCGTCACGTTCGGCAGCACGAATAGGAAGTTGGGGTACAGCATAGTCGCTGGCCTCAACACGCTCGCCCTGAACACCACGGGCACGGTGACGCTCTCGGCCGGCGGAAACACGGTCGCAGACGGAACGCGGACGGTGACGGTGTCGGCGACGACCGACGAAAGTGGCGGCCAGAATTTCTTTACCCGGATACGCGACCTCGGCGCTATTGTCCAGAACGCCACGCTGACGATCCTGGACGACGACCAGCCGCAGTTGTCGCTGGCGATCGCGGACGCGGACGACACGATCGCGGAGGGCGAATCGACGACGGTGACGGCGACGGTGGACACGGCACCGTCTTCGGCCTTGACGGTGACGGTGACGGCGGCGGCCGGGGTCACGGTGGCCAATGCGAACACCATCACGATTCCGGCGAACATGACTTCCGGCATGGGGTCGGTGACGATCACGGCGGACGACGACAATGTGGACGACGACGGCAAGATGGTGGTGATCACGGCGGCGGCGACTGGCCACGCGAACGGGCTCGCGACGCTGACGGTCACCGACAACGACACCGCGGGGCTGGCGCTGACGGAGCTGGCGTCGGCGACGAACCCGCGGGAGACGGTGACGGAGGGGGGCGGCACGGCGGCGTTCAAGATCGCGCTGGCGACGGAGCCGACGCATGAAGTGCGGGTGGACGTGACGAGCAGCGACGACGGCGAGTGCCGGGTGTCGACGGCCGGGAGCGCGACGCCGGCGGCGATGAAGCGGCTGTCGTTCTCGACCACGACTTGGAGCACGCCGCAGGAGGTGACGCTGACGGGCCAGAACGACAGCGCGGACGACGGCGATCGGGACTGCACGATCACGCTGGACCCGTGGTCCCCCGGAGTGGCGCCCAACAACGATGCTAAGTACAATGCGCTGGCGAGCACGACGTTCACGGTGCGCAACACCGACGACGACGCGACGCCGACGGTGACGCTGGCGTCGTCGGCGGCGTCGATTTCGGAGAACGGCGGCACGGCGACGATCACGGCGACGCTGAACCGCGCCTCGGGCGCGGCGACGACGGTCACGCTGTCGGCGCCGGCGGGGACGACGCTGAACCGGACGACGCTGACCATCGACGCGGGAGACACCTCGAGCGCGGACGCGGGGACGGCGGCGGAGCGTTCGGCGACGCTGACGGCGACGAACAACACCCGGGACGAGCCGAACCGGCCGGTGACGGTGACGGGGACGGCGAGCAACAGCGTGCCGGCGAGCGGCATGCTGTCGGTGACGGGGGCGGCGGTGACGCTGACGGACGACGACGCGGCGCCGGCGGTGTCGCTGTCGCTGACGCCGGCGAACGGCATGATCGCGGAGAACGGCGGCACGGCGGAGGTGACGGCGACGCTGACCGGCACCACCTCGAGCGCGGCGACGACGGTGACCGTCACCGCGGTGAGCGGCCTGTACACGGTGGAGGCGGACGCGACGATCGCGATCGCGGCGGGGATGACCACGGACGCGGAGACGGTGACCATCACGGCGGTGGACAACTTCCTGGACGACGCGTCGGACCGCAGCGGCGCGGTGACCGGCACGGCGCAGAACAACCAGGGCGCGGGGGCGGTGACGGGCGCGACGCTGACGCTGACGGACAACGACGACGCGGCGGTGACGGTGACGGGGCTGGCGCAGAACACGGCGCCGCATGAGACGGTGACGGAGGCGGGCGGCACGGCGACGTTCAACGTGGCGCTGGCGACGCGGCCGACGGCGAACGTGACGGTGACGGTGTCGAGCAGCGACGCCGGCGAGTGCCGGGTGTCGGTCGGGAGCGCGGCGCCGGGGATCTCGACGACGCTGACGTTCTCGGCCGCGAACTGGAGCGCGGCGCGGACGGTGACGCTGACGGGCCGGGACGACGCCGTGGACGACGGCGACCAGGACTGCACGATCACGGCGGCGGCGGCGAGCACCGGCGATACGGTCTACGACAGCGACACCGAGGTGCCGGACGTGACGTTCACGGCGCGCAACACCGACGACGACGACGCGGCGCTGGTGCTGTCGGAGCTGGCGGCGTCGATGAACCCGCGGGAGACGGTGACCGAGGGGGGCGGCACGGCGGCGTTCAAGGTGGCGCTGGCGAGCGAGCCGACGGCGGACGTGACGGTGACGGTGACGAGCAGCGACGCCGGCGAGTGCCGGGTGTCGACGGCCGGGAGCGCGACGCCGGCGGCGTCGAAGACGCTGACGTTCACGGCCGCCACCGCGGCCACCCTGTGGAGCACGCCGCAGGAGGTGACGCTGACGGGGCAGAACGACGACGCGGACGACGGCGACGTGGACTGCACGATCACGGTGGCGGCGGCGAGCACCGGCGACGCGCTGTACAACAGCGCCAGCGACGTTCCGGACCTGACGTTCGAGGCGCGCAACACCGACGACGACACGGTCGGCCTGGTGCTGTCGAAGACCTCGGTGATGACCAGCGAGAACACCGCGGACCAAACCGTGAACCGGGACACGTTCACGGTGAAGCTGGGGTCGCAGCCGACGGCGGACGTGACCGTCGCCCTCATGAGCAGCGACACGGGCGAGGCGACGGTGAGCCCGTCGAGCCTGACGTTCACCATGACGACCTGGGACGCCGCGCAGACGGTGACGGTGACCGGCGTGGACGACGCTTTGACGGACACCCCGCAGAACTACACGATCACGCTGAATCCGGCGAGCACGGGCGATACCGCCTACAACGCCTTGATGAACGTGACGGTGTCGGGGACGAACGCGGACGACGAGGCGCCGACGGCGTCGCTGACGCTGTCGAGCAGCGCGATCGCGGAGAACGGCGGCACGGCGACGGTGTCGGCGTCGCTGGACAGCGCGTCGACGGCGGCGACCACGGTGACGGTGCAGGCGGCGGCGGGCCTGTACACGGTGGTCGGGGGGAACACGATCACGATCGCGGCGAGCGCGACGACCAGCGCGGACCGGGTGACGATCCGGGCGGTGGACGACCGGATCGAGAACAATCCGGCGCGGACGGGGCAGGTGACGGCGTCGGTGAGCAACCCTTCGGCGCTGGGGGTGTCGAGCGCCACGGCGACGGCGGCGCTGACGCTGACGGACGACGACATGGCGGGGCTGGCGCTGACGGGGCTGCAGGCGGCGGACCCGAAAGCGACGCTGGCGGAGAACGGGACGGCGGTGTTCCGGGTGGCGCTGGCGAGCGCGCCGACGGCGGACGTGACGGTGGCGGCGTCGAGCAGTCCTTCCAGCGCGTGCTTGGTGTCGAAGGCGGGCGACGCGGCGCCGTCGGCGTCGACGACGCTGACGTTCACGTCCGGGAACTGGAGCGCGGCGCAGGCGGTGACGCTGACCGGCGTGCGCGACAATCTGGCGGCCGGCGGACGGGACTGCGCGGTCACGCTGGCGACGGCGAGCGCCGGCGCGGGCGGCGATGCGGTGTACCACAGCAACACCGAGGTGCCGGACCAGTCGTTCATGGCGCGGGTCACCGAGGTCGACGCGGTGGGCCTGGCGCTGTCGAAGACGTCGGTGGCGACCAGCGAGGACGGGACGTCGGACTCGTTCACGGTGGCGCTGCGGACGATCCCGTCGGACGACGTGACGGTGGCGCTCGCGGTCACGGGCGCCGCGGACGAGGTGATGCTGAGCGCGTCGAGCCTGACGTTCACCGCGACGACCTGGAACGCCGCGCAGACGGTGACGGCGACGGGGCAGGACGACGACGACCTGGACCGGGCGCAGAACTATCAGATCGGCTTGTCGACGACCAGCAACGACGGGGATTACAGCGGCCTGACGGCGACGGTGTCGGGGACGAACCAGGACAACGAGGCGCCGACGGTGACGCTGGAGCTGTCGCCGGCGTCGGTGGCGGAGGGTGGAACGGCGACGGTGACGGCGAGCTTGGATCGGGCGGTGGAGACGGCCACGGTGATCACGGTGTCGGCGGCGGCGGGGCCGGGCGCGGCGGGGTCGTTCCGGCTGAGTTCGAACCGGACGCTGACGGTGCCGGCGAATTCGCGCGCCAGCGAGGGCGAGGTGACCATCGCCGCGGTGGACGACGCGGTCGACGCGCCGGACAAGACGGTGCGGGTGCGGGGCGAGGTCGGCGCGAACGACTTGGGGACGCTGGATCCGGCGCCGGTGACGCTGACGATCCGAGGACGACGAGGCGGCGCCGGAGGTGTCGCTGGCGCCGGCGTCGGCGGAGATCTGGGAGAGCGGGGCGGGGAGCCGGACCGACGGTGTCGGCGCGGCTGAGCCATCCGTCGAGCGCGGAGACGCGGATCACGGTGCGGTCGCTGCCGGGGGTGTACCGGGTGGTGGGGCTCGCCCCGGTTTCGGCGTCGCGGACGAGCGGCGCGGGCCGGTCGGCCGCGCTTGGAGACGAGGCAGACGGAAGGGGAAGCGGTGATCGTGATTCCGGCGCTGCGGACGACCAGCGACGACCGGGTGATCATCGAGGCGTTGGACGTGGCCGGCGCGGGGGCGGATCAAGAGGTCGAGATCCGGGCCACGGCGATCAACAGCCAGGGCGTGGCGGCGCGGGCGCTCACGGCGGCGCTGACGGTGCTGGACGACGAGACGGCGTCGGCGTCGCTGGTGCTGGCGCCGGCGCGGGTGTCGGAGGGCGGGACGGCGCGGGTGTCGGCGGAGCTGCGCCGGGCGGTGGGGGCGGCGGTGACCGTGACCATCTCGGCGGCGCCGGGAGAAAACGCCACGGCAGAGGATTTCAGTTTGGGTTCGGAGCGGGTGCTGACGATCCCGGCGGGGCAGACGATCCAGCACGGGTTCGGCGTCGATCGCGACGCGGGACGACGAGACGGACGCGCCGGACCGGACGGTGGCGGTGTCGGCGACGGCGGAGTCGTCGGCGGCGACGCGGACGCCGCAGCCGGCGCATGCTGACGATCGCGGACGACGACGAGACGCCGCAGGCCGCGTTGATCTTGATGCCGGCGGTGATCGGGCAGCGCGAGCCGAATAACGAGTCGACGGTGACGGCGACGCTGGAGCGGCCGTCGAGCGAGGCGACGACGATCACGGTGTCGGCGACGGGGACCGGCTTCGAGCAGCGCGGGACGACGCTGACGGTGGCGGCGGGGGCGACGACGAGCGCGGGCACGGTGAGGCTGATTGCGGAAAACGCCGGGGATCAGGCGCCGGACCGGGAGGTGATCGTGTCGGGGCGGGCGGCGAACGCGCACGCGATCGTGCAGCCGGCGGACGCGACGCTGACCATCCGCAGCGGCGCCGGCTCGGAAGTGACGGAAGTGCTGCTGCCGGAGGCGGCGCGGGCGATGGCGGACAGCCGGGCGAGCGCGGTGCGGCGGCGGCTGGAAAGCGCGGACGCGGCGGCGGCGTCGGAACTGCCGGCGCTGACGGAGCTGCTGGCGAAGCACGGCCCGTCGGTTCAGGACGACTCGCTGGACTGGAAGAAGACGCTGGCGGGATCGTCGTTCACGCTGCCGCTGAACGCGGCCGGCGGCGATGCCGGCGGCGGCGGCATCACCGTCTGGGGGAGCGGGGACTACCGCGACCTGGACGGCGAGGCGCGCGGCGTGAAGTGGGACGGCGACGTGGTCAGCGCGCATCTCGGTCTGGACCGGAAACTGGCGAACGGCCTGCGGGTCGGCCTGGCGGCGTCGTGGTCGGAGGCGAAGTTCGACTACGACCACCGCGGCCTGACGGGCGAGTGGGAGCTGGAGATGGGCAGCGCGCAGCCGTACCTGGGCTGGACCACGCCGGGCGGCTTGGAGCTGTGGGCGTCGGCGGGCGCGGGCAGCGGCGAACTGGAGGTGACGGACGGCGGCGCGCGGGACACTTCGGACGCGGACATGCGGCTGGCGGCGGCCGGGGCGCGGGGGCCGCTGTACGAGACGGCAAGCGGGCTGCGGGTGTCGCTGCGCGGCGAGGCGCTGTATTCGAGCTTCGAGGTGGACGGCAACGGCGCGCGCATCCCGGGTTACACGGCGGACGTGAGCCGGCTGCGGCTGGCGCTGGAGGCGCGGCGGGACCGCGCGCTGGCGTCGGGGGCGCGGCTGTCGCCGCGGTTCGAGCTGGGGCTGCGTCACGACGGCGGCGACGGCGAGACCGGCGCGGGAGTGGAGCTGGGCGGCGGCGCGGAGTACGCGTCGGGCCGGCTGTCGGCGTCGGGCGGGGCGCGGGCGCTGGTGGCGAATTCGGACTACGACGAGTGGGGCGCGGACTTGGCGCTGGCGTACGCGCCGGGCGCGGACGGGCGGGGCTTCTCGTTCCGGCTGGCGCCGTCGTGGGGCGCGGCGCAGAGCGGCGGGCAGAAATTGTGGGAGCAGGGCGCGCCGGGGTTGAACGGCGCGGCCGAGGAGCCCGATGCAAGCGCGCGCCTGGAGGCGGAGTTGGGCTACGGGCTGAAGTCGCCGTGGAGCCGCGGGCTGCTGACGCTGACGCTGGGCGGCGAGGCGGGCGAGGACGTGGGCGCGGCCTGCCGCCTGAAGGGCGCGGTGGCGCTGGACGCGACGGCGACGCTGGGTCTGGAGCTGGAAGTGCGCGATCCGCCGTCGGGCGGCGCCGAGCGCAGCCTGATGCTGACCGGCGAACTGCGCTTCTAGGCCCGCGCCGCTGTTCAGTGGCGGCTTCATGCTTTTTGACCGCCCGCGCGACCGGACGCCGCGGCTGAATCCCGCCGGAAACCGGCCCGTTCGGGCCGATTCCGCGCCGGAGGAGCGCGGCCTGCCGGGGGCGATTCCAAGCCGTGTTATACTCTGACCCAGACCGCGCCGCCGGCGCGCCGGAAGATCAGGAGGGAATCCCCATGGCCTCGACCGACTGGAGCCTGAAAGGCAACTACTTCGAATCCTGCACCTGCGAACTCATCTGCCCCTGCATCTGCCTGCGTCCGCCGACTCCCGGCACCTGCACCGCGCTGCTCGGTTGGCACGTCGACGAGGGCCATCTGGACGGCACCCGGGTCGACGGCCTCAACGTCTCCATGTTCCTGCAGGCTCCCGGCCTGCTCACCGAAGGCAACTTCAAGGTCAGCGTCTATGTCGACGAGCGCGCCGACGAGGCGCAGTACCAAGCGCTGTCGGAGCTCTACCAGGGCCAGCACGGCGGACACTTGGGCGTGGTCGCCAGCTTGGTCGGCGAAGTGGTGAGCGTCAAGCAGATGCCCATCGAATATTCCGTCGACGGCAAGGTGCGCAGCCTCAAGGTCGGCGACATCGCCAGCAGCCAGGTCACCGAGATCGAGGGCGGCGACGGCGGCCCGGTGACGGTCAGCAATCCGCCGCTGGCCATCGCCCCCGGACACGACATCACCATCAGCACCACCGATCACGTGCGCTACAACGACAACGGCATCCAGCACGAGCATCAGGGGACGGTCAGCTTGGCCTCCGCGTTCACCTATGCGCCCTGAGCCGTCCGCCGCCGCGCACCCGCATACCAATAACAATAAAATCTCTCTGCAACTAAGGGTGCCGCAAGGCACCCTTGCTTTTATCTAGGCATGGCCGCACCGCGTCCGTCTCCGGCGGCGGCGGCGGCCGGGCATCACCTGTTCACCCGCAACCCGCTGCGGCCGCCGTACCCGGCGCAGCTGCGCACGGCCGAGTTCGCGCTCGGCTGCTTCTGGGGCGCGGAGCAGCGCTTCTGGCAGCTGCCCGGGGTCTGGACCACCGCGGCCGGCTACGCCGCGGGCTCCGCGCCGGAGCCGAGCTACGAGGAGGTGTGCGCCGGGCAGACCGGGCACGCGGAGGCGGTGCGCGTGGTGTACGACCCCGGGCGGCTCGACTACGCGCAGCTGCTGGCCTGCTTCTGGGAGGGGCACGACCCGACCCAGGGCATGCGCCAGGGCAACGACATCGGGACGCAGTACCGCTCCGGCCTGTACTGGGCGGACGCGGAGCAGGAGCGGCTGGCGCGGCGCAGCCGGGAGCTGTACCAGGCGGCGCTGGCGCGCGCCGGGCGCGGCGACATCACCACCGAAATGGCGCCCGCGGGGCCGTTCTGGTTCGCCGAGGACCTGCACCAGCAGTACCTCGGCCGGAACCCCGGCGGCTACTGCGGCCACGGCGGCTGCGGCGTGGCGTTCCCGCTGGCGGCGCTGCGCCGGGAAGCGGCGTGAGCCGCCGCCGCGTCCGGCCGGCGGCGCTGGGGCTGGCGCTGCTGGGGCTCGGCGCCGCCGCCGACCTCCCGGCGCGCGACGCCGGCGGCGCCTACAAGGCGCGCGGCTTGGGGCTGGACACCTGCGTCAGCTTCCGCGACACCCCGGAGCCGGAGCGCGGCCCGTACTTCGGCTGGCTGGCGGGCTACCTCACCGCCTACAACTACCTGGTGCGCGACACCTACAGCATCGCCGAGTACTCCAGCCTGGCCCGCACCAACGACTGGCTCGAGGGCTACTGCCGCGAACACCCGGAGCGGATGCTGCACGAGGCGGCGCGGCAGTTCGTCACCGAGCGCTACCGGATCCGCCTCAAGCGCGGCCCGGCGCGCTGACGCCGTGCTACGATTCCGGGACGATGCGCGCGCGCCCGTCCCCGTCCGCTGCCGGATTCCCCCATGCCTAAGGTCGCCGCCGTGCAGATGGCCTCCGGGCCGAACTTCGACGCCAACCTGCTGGAGGCGGAGCGCCTGCTCGAGCAGGCCGCCGCGGCCGGCGCGCAGCTGGCGGTGCTGCCCGAGAACTTCGCCCTGATGGGCATGCAGGACCGCGACGTGCTGGACTACCGCGAGGACGACGGCGCGGGGCCGATCCAGCGCTTCATCGCCGAGCGCTGCCGCCGCCACCGGCTGTGGATCGTCGCCGGCACCATCCCGCTGCGCTGCGAGGACCCCGAGCGCCTGGCCGCCGCCTGCATGCTGTACGACGACCGCGGCGAGCGCGTCGCGCGCTACGACAAGATCCACCTGTTCGACGTCACCCTGGTCGGCAGCGGCGAGAGCTACAACGAATCCGCCACCGTGCGCCCGGGCCGCGAGGCGGTGGTGGCCGAGACGCCGTTCGGGCGGCTGGGGCTCGCGGTGTGCTACGACCTGCGCTTCCCGGAGCTGTTCCGGGCGCTGCTCGACCAGGGCGCGGAATTGCTGGCGCTGCCGGCGGCGTTCACCGCGGTGACCGGCAAGGCGCACTGGGAGAGCCTGCTGCGGGCGCGGGCGATCGAGAACCTCGCGCACCTGGTGGCCAGCGCCCAGGGCGGCTACCACCTGAACGGCCGCGAGACCCACGGCCACTCGATGATCCTCGACCCCTGGGGGCGCGTCCTGGGCCGGCGCGCGCACGGCGCCGGCGTGGTGACGGCGGAGCTGAGCCGCGCCGACCAGCAGCGGCTGCGCCGGACCTTTCCCTGCATTGAGAACCGGAAGCTGACATGCCGGATGAACGCCTGAGCGAGCGCGCCGCCGAGCGCTGCCTGCTGGAGCCCGGCGGCCTGAGCCCGGCGAGCCTGGAGCGGGCGCTGGCCGGCGCCTGGTCGCGCGCGTGCAGCTACGCCGACGTCTACCTGCAGCGCGTCGAGCGCGAGAGCCTCAGCCTCGAGGACGGCGTGGTCAAGGACGCCAGCTACGACCTCGAGCAGGGCTTGGGCGTGCGCGCCGCGGCGGGCGAGAAGACCGGCTTCGCGTATTCCGAGGAGCTGAGCCCGAAGCAGCTGCAGGCCGCCGCCCGCGCCGCCCGCGCGGTCGCCGACGGCCGCCGCCGGGCGCGGCTGCCGGCGCGGACGACGGAACGGCCGCCGCCGGTCTGCGCCGGCGGCAATCCGCTGCGGGAGCTGGAGATGGAGCGGCGCATCGAACTGCTGCGCGCCGCCGACCGCGCCGCGCGCGCCGCCGGGCCGGAGGTGCGCAAGGTGACCGCCTCGCTGGCGGCGCGCCACGAGGTGGTGCTGGTGGCCTCGACCGACGGCGTGTACCAGGCCGACGTCCGGCCGCTGGTGCGCCTCAACGTCAGCGTCATCGCCGAGCGCGGCGGGCGCCGCGAGGAGGGCAGCTGGGGCGGCGGCGGGCGCTACGGCTACGGCCGGCTGCTCGAGGCCGGCGCGGCCGAGGAGTTCGCGGCGCGCGCCGCGGCCGAGGCGCTGCGCAACCTGGAGGCGGAGCCGGCCCCGGCGGGCAGCATGACGGTGGTGCTCGGCCCCGGCTGGCCCGGGGTGCTGCTGCACGAGGCGGTCGGCCACGGCCTCGAGGGCGACGCGGTGCGCAAGGGCACCTCGGTGTTCGCGGGCCGCCTCGGAGAGCGGGTGGCCAGCCCCGGCGTGACGGTGGTCGACCACGGCGACATCGCCGACCGGCGCGGCTCGCTGCGGATCGACGACGAGGGCACCCCGACCGGCTGCACGGTGCTGATCGAGGACGGCGTGCTGCGCGGCTACCTCTACGACCGGCACAACGCGCGCCTGTGCGGCGCCGCGCCGACCGGCAACGGCCGGCGCGAGTCCTACGCCCACCCGGTGCTGCCGCGCATGACCAACACCTACATGCGGGCCGGGCCGCATGCGCCGGAGGAGATCCTGGCCTCGGTCGAGCGCGGCCTGTACGCGGTCGGCTTCAGCGGCGGCCAGGTCGACATCACGTCCGGCAAGTTCGTGTTCTCCATGTCCGAGGCCTACCTGATCGAGCACGGCCGGCCGACCCGCCCGGTCAAGGGCGCGACGCTGATCGGCGACGGCGCCAGCGCGCTGCGGCGGGTGCGCATGGTCGGCAGCGACCTGCGGCTCGACAGCGGCGTGGGGACCTGCGGCAAGGACGGCCAGCAGGTGCCGGTCGGGGTCGGCCAGCCGACGCTCCGGCTCGACGGCATCACCGTCGGCGGCACCCGGCAGCATGACGGCTGAGGCGGCGCCGGCGCAGCGCCTCGAGGCGTGCGCGGCGCAGGCGCTGGAGGCGGCGCGCGCGGCGGGCGCCGACGCCGCCAAGGTGGCGCTCAACCAGGGCCAGGGCCGCGTGGTCGGGGTGCGCCTGGGGGAGCTGGAGACGATCGAGCACGAGCGCGAGCAGCAGTTCTCGGTGCGCGCCTACTGCGGCCGGCGCAGCGGCGCCGCCGGCAGCACCGACCTGACCCCGGAGGCGGTGGCGCGCACGGTGGCGGCGGCCTGCGCCATCGCCCGGCAGACCGAGGAGGACCCCGCGCAGGGCCTGCCGGAGCGGGACTGGCTGGCGTTCGACTACCCCGACCTGGAGCTGGAGCACCCCTGGGAGCTGGAGCCCGAAGCGGCGACCGGCCTCGCCCTCGAATGCGAGGACGCGGCGCGCGCGGACGCGCGCATCGCCAACTCCGAGGGCGCGCGCCTGACGACTTGGAGCGGCGTGCACATGGTCGCCAACAGCCTGGGCTTCCTCGGCCGCTGCCGGCGCAGCCAGCACAGCCTCAGTTGCTGCGTGGTGGCCGCCGGCGACGGCGCCCAGGAGCGCGACCACTGGTGGAGCGCGGCCTGCGACTGGCGCCGGCTGGAGGAGCCGGCCGCCGTCGGCCGCGCCGCCGCGGCGCGCGCCGCGCGCCGGCTGGGCGCCCGGCCGCTGAAGAGCCGCGCCGCGCCGGTGCTGTTCGAGGCGCCGCTGGCGTGCTCGCTGCTGGGGCACTTCGCCCACGCCGCCTCCGGCCCCGCGCTGTACCGCCAGGCTTCGTTCCTGCTCGGGCGCATGGACCAGCCGCTGTGGCCGCCGGGCTTCCGCCTGGTCGAGCGCCCGCTGGAGGCGGGCGGCGCCGCCAGCGCGCCGTTCGACGCCGACGGCGTGCGCACCCGGGAGCGGGCGGTGGTGGAGGACGGGGTGCTGCGGGGCTGGTTCCTCGGCACCTACGCGGCGCGCCGCCTGGGGCTCGAGCCGACCGGCAACGCCGGCGGCGTGCGCAACCTGATGCTGGAGACGGACGGCGAAGAGCTGCCGCCGGAGGAGCTGCTGCCGCGGCTCGGCCGCGGGCTGTGGGTGACCGAACTGCTGGGGCAGGGCGTCAACCCGGTCACCGGCGACTACTCCCGCGGCGCGGCCGGCTTCTGGGTCGAGAACGGCGAGATCGCGCACCCGGTGCACGAGATCACCATCGCCGGCTCCCTGCCGGACATGTACCGCGGCATCGCCGCGGTGGGCGCGGACCGCGACCGCCGCGGCAGCATGCAGTCCGGCTCGCTGCTGATCGAGCGCATGCAGATCGCCGGCGCCTGAGCCCCGCGGCCCCGGGAACCGGGCCCGCAACGAGTTTTCCGGCTTTTTGGAAGCCGCGCATGGGGAAATTAATTTCTCAAGCAAGAATTTATACGTAACATACGGATATCCATTAATATCCAGCAATTCCCCAGGGTGAAATCCAGCAATTCCGCAGGACAAAATCCAGCAATTCCGCAGGCTGCGGCAGCGGGGCTTGGAGGCCGCGTCCGCCGCTTGTCCGCTGGAACCGCCTGCGGATTTGAGCAAGCAGGCTCCCCGGCCGCGTCCGCGCCGCGGGCGCGGGCCGGCCTCAGCGCGCCGCCGCGCGCTCGTAGCGCGCCAGTTCCAGCCGCACCCGCTCGGCGCCGTCCTCGTAGCGCACGGTGCGCACCATCCACTGCCCGCGCGCGGGGTCGTGCCAGGTCAGGATGCGGCTGCCGCGCGCGTCGCCGCGCGTCCGCTCGAGCCGCCACGCCTCGAGCTCCTCGCCGGCCGCCTCGATGCGCTCCAGCGCCGGCGGGGAGAAGCGGTACACGCGCAGTTTCCCGCGCGACAGCACGCTGTAGTTGGGCGGCGTGCGCGGCAGGTCGCGCATCAGCCGCAGCGCCAGCGCCGCCGGGTCGAGCTGGCCCGCGCGCAGCGGCAGCGTCTCCGCGCCGCCGGGGCGCTCCACCCGCACCTGGGCGTTCGGCCAGTCGTAGACGTAGCGGTACTCGCGGCCGCGGCCGGCGTCGCGGTAGAAGTACTCCAGCGGCCGCAGGTCGCCGCGGCGCACCGCGCCGCGCTCGGTGATCGCGCCGCGCCCGAAGCGCCGCGCCAGCCAGCTCGGGGCGGCCGCCGCCTCGTAGTCGATGCGCGCCGCGCCGCGGGCGACCGTCACCGTCACCTCGCCCGCGGCCATGCCGCGGTAGTACAGGTCGTAGACGGCGCGGGTGACGTCGGCCGCGGCCGGCGCCGGCAGCAGCGCCGCGGCCAGCGCGAGGCTAGAAGCGGTCCTCGGCATAGCGGTAGAACACCGGCTCGTCCAGCCGTTCGCCGTGCAGCCAGGCGGCGCCGTCGGCCATGCGCAGGGCGCCGATGCAGAACCACTCCACCGCCAGCGGGAAGATCTGGTGCTCCAGGCTCCGCACCCGCTCCTGCAGCCCGGCCTCGGTGGCGTCGCCGTCCCGCACCCGCAGCGAGGCCTGGATCACGCGCGGGCCCTCGTCCAGCGCGGCGGTGGCGAAGTGCACGGTCGGGCCGTGCTCCGGCTCGCCGGCCGCCAGCACCCGGCGGTGCGTGTGCTCGCCGGGGTAGGCCGGCAGCAGCGAGGGGTGGACGTTGAGGATGTGCCCGGCGCGGGCGTCGATGAACTCGGCGGTCAGCACGCGCATGTAGCCGGCCAGGCACACCAGCTCGATGTCGCGCCGGTCCAGGTACTCGGCCATGGCCCGGTCGCGCGCGGCGCGGTCCGGCTCCTCCACCGCGTGCGTCTCGATCCCGGCCGCCTGGGCGCGCTCCAGCGCGCGCGCGTCGGCGTGGTTGCTGAGCACGCAGACGATGCGGCCGCGGATGCGCCCGGCCTGGGTGGCATCGATCAGCGCCTGCAGGTTGCTGCCGTTGCCGGAGGCGAGCACCGCGATGGCGGTCATGGCCGCGCCTCCGCGTACACCACCTCCGCGGGCCCCGCGCCCGGGACCACCTCGCCGATGACGCGCGCCGGCATCCCGGCCGCGGTCAGTTCCGCCGCGAGCGGCTCGGCGTCGCCGGCGCGCGCCGCCGCCACCATGCCGATGCCGCAGTTGAACACGCGGCGCATCTCTTCCTCGCCGACCCGGCCGCGCTCGGCCAGCCAGTCGAAGAGCGCCGGACGTTCCCAGCTCGCGGGATCGATCGCCGCCCGCACCCCGTCCGGCAGCATGCGCGGGACGTTGCCGTCGAGGCCGCCGCCGGTGATGTGGGCGAGCGCCAGCACCCGCCCGGAATTGATGACTTTCATCAGGTATGGGACGTAAATGGTTGTGGGGACAAGAAGTTTCTCGATGATTTCCGGGTCGGGCTCCGGCAGGCCGTCGAGGATGTCGTGGACCAGCGAGTAGCCGTTGGCGTGCGCGCCGGAGGAATCCAGCCCCAGCAGCAGGTCGCCGGCGGCGACCGGCTTCGGCAGCAGGCGCGCGCGCTCGGCCGCGCCGACGCAGAAGCCCGCCAGGTCGTAGTCGCCGGCGGCGTACAGCCGCGGCATCTCGGCGGTCTCGCCGCCGAGCAGGGCGCAGCCGGCCCGCCGGCAGCCGTCGGCGATGCCGCGCACCACCGCCTCGGCCGCCGCCACCTCGAGCTTGCCGCAGGCGTAGTAGTCCAGGAACAGCAGCGGGCGGGCGCCGTGGGTCAGGACGTCGTTGGCGCACATCGCCACCAGGTCGATGCCGATGGCGTCGTGGCGGCCCAGGCGCCGCGCCAGCAGCAGCTTGGTGCCGACGCCGTCGGCGCCGCACACCAGCACCGGCTCCTCGAGGCCGTCCGGCAGCCGGTACAGGCCGCCGAAGCCGCCGAGGCCGGCCAGCACGCCGGCATCGAAAGTGTCCCGCGCCAGCGGCCCGATGCGCCGCACCAGTTCCGCGCCGGCCTCGAGGTCGACGCCGGCGGCGCGGTAGCGGGAAGAGGCGGCGGTCGGTTCCGGCATGGGCGCGGGGGCGGCGGGCGCATTTTAACTGCGGCGCATCGGCCGGCCCAAGCCGGCGCGAATTATATAGGGCGGCAAGTCTGGTATGCTGAACCGTGCTTGGTCATCGCCGCGTGCGGCGGCCGGGACATCGCGGCGACCGCCGCCGCAAACTGCCGGGGAGAAGGCAAATGGAAAGGGGAGCCGAAAACGATCTGGTGACCAAGGCGTTCCTTGCCCAGGCGCTGAGAGACTTGGAGCGGCACATGGATCAGGGGGTGAGGGATTCCGTGAGCGATTCGGAGAAGCGCATGACTCAGCGCTTGGAGAGCACCATCGCCAACGCCCAAGCCAGAACCCTCAACTGGATGGTCGCGATCTTTCTCGCGGCGACCGCGCTGGTCGGCACGTCCGTGGGCGTGTTCACCATGGTCGTGCTCGCGCGCTCCTGATTTGCCGCCCGTCGAAAGCCGGATGGGATGCGATCCTGTTGCCGGGGCGCCTCTTGTCCGGGAGCCGGACAGCATTGAGAAGATTGTGGCCCGCTGCGGGGACCGCATGGCCTGCCGCATCGAGGAAATCATTGCCGAATCCCAAACCCAGATCGTCCGGTGGATGGTCGCGATCTTTCTCGCCTCGACCGCGCTGGTCGGCGCGGCCGTGAGCGCGCTCGTCCTGTTCCTGACCGGACGCCTCTAGCGCCGCCGCCGGCCCGGCGGCCGGCCGCGGCCGTTTCTTATAATGGCGGCCCCGCACGCGTGGGGCCCGCGGCATGGTGCAGCAGCTTCCGAACCTGATCAGCGTCCTGCGCCTGCTGCTGGTGCCGGGGTTCGCGCTGGTGCTGCTCGAGCAGCGCTTCGACGCGGCGCTGGCGCTGTTCCTGCTGATGGGCCTGTCGGACGGCCTCGACGGCTACCTGGCGCGGCGCCTGGACGCGGCCAGTTCGCTGGGCGCGGCGCTGGACCCGCTGGCCGACAAGGTCATGCTCATGACGGCGTTCGTGCTGCTCGGCCACCTGGAGCTGCTGCCCGCCTGGCTGGTGGTGCTGGCGGTGGGCCGCGACGTGCTGATCGTCGGCGGCGCGCTGCTGCTGTACCTGTTCCGCCCGGGCGGCATGGTGCGCACCGCGGCGATCGGCAAGGTCAACACTTTCCTGCAGATCGTGCTGGTGCTGGCGGTGCTGGCGCAGCAACTGCTGCCGCTGCCGCCGCTGGCGCTGGCGCAGGCCGCGCTGGTGGCGGGCGCGGCGGTCACCGCCGTCGCCAGCGGCCTGTGGTACGCGCTGGTCTGGAGCGGGCTGTCGGCGCGGCTGCGGGCGCTCGGCCGGTGAGCCAGCAGCTCCTGCCGCTCGGCGCCAATCCGCGGCACACGTTCGAGAACTTCTGCGCGGACCGGCCGGCCGCGGCGCTGGCCGCGCTGCGGGAGCTGCCGGAGCGCGGCGGCCTGCTGTGGCTGTGCGGCCCGCCGGGCGCGGGCAAGTCGCACCTGCTGCAGGCGGCCTGCCAAGACGCCCGCGCGGCCGGGCGCGCCGCGGCGTACCTGCCGCTGGCGCGGCGGGAGCTGGGGCCGCCGGCGCTGCGCAACCTGGAGCGGACGGCGCTGGTCTGCCTGGACGACCTCGACGCGGCGCTCGGCGACGCGGCCTGGGAGCGCGCGCTGTTCGCGCTGCTCAACCAGGCGCAGGCGAACGGCTCGGCGCTGGCGCTGGCGGCGCGCGCGCCGGCGGCGGACGCGCCGGCGGCGCTGCCGGACCTGCACTCGCGGCTGCGCGGGGCGGCCCTGTTCCGGCTGCGGCCGCTGGCGCCGGAGCGGCACCCGGAAGCGCTGCGCCGGCGCGCCCGCAGCCAGGGCTACGAGCTGTCGGCGGCGGCGGTGGCCTACCTGCAGAGCCGCGCCGACCGCGACCTGGGCACGCTGTGCCCGCTGCTCGACCGGCTGGAGGAGCGGGCCTTCCGCGAGCGCCGGAAACTGTCCGTGCCGCTGCTGCGCGAGCTGCTGGAGCGGGAGGACGGGGCGCGGGCACACTAGCCGGCGGATCATGCGCGGAAGACACCGGACGGGGGCCGCGGCGGCGGGGTTCTGCGCCGGCCTGGCGCTGGCGGGCGGCGCGCCGGGCGCGGCCGGGACGGCCGCGGCGGCCGAGGCGGTGGAGGAGATCCGGGTCACCGGCTCGCGCCGCGCGCACCGCGCCGGCGGCGACACGCTGGCGCCGCTCGACATCCTCACGGCCCGCGACTTCGCCGCGCAGGGCCGCCGCGAGACCACCGATATGCTGCGCGCGCTGATCCCGTCGTACAACGTAAGCGCGCAGCCGATCAACTCCGCCGCCACCCTGGTGCGCCCGGCCAACCTGCGCGGGTTGTCGCCGGATCAGACCCTGGTGCTGGTCAACGGCAAGCGCCGGCACCGGGCGGCGGCGATCACGTTCTTCGGCAGCGGCCTCGCCAACGGCGCGCAGGGGCCGGACGTGGGCGCGATCCCGGCGATCGCCCTCAAGCGGGTCGAGGTGCTGCGCGACGGCGCCTCGGCGCAGTACGGCTCGGACGCCATCGCCGGGGTGCTCAACTTCGTGCTGAAGGACGCGCCCGCCGGCGGCGAGGCGGCGGCGGAATTCGGCCGGACCTACGCCGGCGACGGCGAGCAGCGCCGCCTGGCCGGCAACGTCGGCCTGCCGCTCGGCGACTCCGGCTTCCTCAACCTGAGCGGCGAATGGCAGGACCGCAGCCCGACCGTGCGCAGCGTGCAGCGCGCCGACGCGCAGGCGCTGATCGACGCCGGCAACGCGGCCGTGGAGCGGCCGTACGCGCAGGTCTGGGGGCAGCCGGACCTGGACGACGACTGGAAGGGCTTCGCCAACCTGGCCGCCGCGCTCGGCGGCGGCGCCGAGTTCTACGCCTTCGGCAACCGCTCCGAGCGCGCCACCGAGGGCGGCTTCTACTTCCGCAGCCCGGACGACCGCGACGGCGTGTTCTCGACCGCCGCGGAATTGGGGGGAGTGGCCGTGCCGGCGCGCCTGGTCGGCGACCGGGAGCCGGGCAATGCCGCCGCCTGTCCCGGCGACGTGGTCATCGCGGCGCGGCTGAGCCCGGCGCAGCGCCAGGCGCTGGCCGCCGCCGGCATCGACCCCGCGGCGCGCGAGGCGCGGCGCCGGCGGGAGGTCGCGGCCGCCGCCGACTGCTTCCTGTTCAACGAGCGCTTCCCGGGCGGCTTCCGGCCGAAGTTCGGCGGCGAACTGACCGACCAAGCCGCGGTCGCCGGGGTGCGCGGGGAGTTGCCGGGCGGGCTGCGCTACGACCTGAGCGCGTCGCGCGGCGAGCACGAGATCGAGTTCTTCATGCGCGACTCCATCAATCCCAGCCTCGGGCCGGATTCGCCGGGCTCCTTCCGGCTCGGCTCCTACGCCCAGACCGAGCGGGGCCTGAACCTCGACCTGGCGTACCCGCTCGCCATCGACGCGTTCGCCTCGCCGGTGAACGCGGCCTTCGGCCTGGAGTGGCGCGAGGCGGAGTTCCAAGTGCGCCAGGGCGAGCCGGATTCCTGGCGCGCCGGGCCCTACGCGGAGCAGGGCTTCGGCATCGGCGCCAACGGCTTCTCGGGCTTCGGCCCGGCGGTCGCCGGCCGCTGGGAGCGCGGCAGCCGCGCGCGCTACCTGGACCTCGAGGGCGACGTCGCGCCGGAACTGACGCTGGGCGCCGCGCTGCGCTGGGAGGACTTCGACGGCTTCGGCACCGCCGCCACCTGGAAGCTGTCCGGCCTGTACCGGCTGCATGAGGCGCTGCGCCTGCGCCTGAGCCGGCACACGGGCTTCCGCGCGCCGACCGTCGGCCAGCAGCGGGTCACCGACATCACCACCGCCTTCGCCCGGCGCGACGACGGCGTCCTGGCGCTGGTGCAGCGCGGCACCGTGCAGCCCGGCACGCCGCTGGCGCGGGCGCTCGGCGCCCGCGCGCTGCGCCCGGAGAAGTCCGATTCGTTCACCGCCGGCGCGCTCCTGGAGCTGGGCGCGGCGGAAGTCACGCTCGACTACTTCTACATCGCGGTCGACGACCGGGTCACCCAGTCCCGCAGCTTCGACTTGGCGCGGGAGACCGGGCCGGGGCGGGCGTTCGCGGACCGCGCCGCGCTGGACGCGGCGCGCGCCGCCTCCGGCCTTGCGGACAACACGGACCTGGTCAGCGTGCGCTACTTCGTCAACGACTTCGACACCCGCACCCGCGGCGCGGACCTGACGCTCCGGGCGCCGCTGGCGCTGGCGGGCGGCGGCGACACCGAACTGACGCTGGCGGCCAACTGGACCAAGACCCGGGTGGTCCGCCGCGACCCGGCCACGGTCTCCGCCAAGCGGGTGGCGCAGCTGGAGCGCAGCCTGCCCCGGGTCCGCGGCCACGCCGCGCTGCGGCACGACGCCGAGCGCTGGCGCGCGCTGGCGCGCGTCCACTACTACGGCAACGCGCAGGAACACCACGTCGACAGCGCCGACCACCTGTTCAAGCACGGCGCCGAGGTGACCGTCGACGTGGAGCTGGGCTGGCGCCCGCGGCCGGGCCTGGAGCTGGCGCTCGGCGCGGAGAACCTGTTCGACAACCTGCCGGACCGGAATCCCTACGCCCGCAACTGGGGCTCCAAGTACGCCGAGAACGCGCCCTACGGCACCCGCGGCGGCTTCTACTACCTGCGCGCGCGGCACGAATTCTGAATCTCCGGGGCGATGCCGGAACTTCCGGGATTCCCGCCCCGCGCGCGTTCCGGTGCTACAATGGCGCGCCGTTTTTTTGAGAGGATTGCGGGCATGAACCGAGGGCATTCCACCATCGAGAAGCTCGGCCTGGCGGGGCTGATTCCCGCCTTGGCCATCGCCGTTTCCGGCGCGCCCGCGCCCGCGGCCGGGGCCGAGGCGGACGAAATCGAGGAGATCAAGGTCACCGGCTCGCGCCGGGCGCACCGCACCGGCGGCGACACGCTGGCGCCGCTCGACATCATCTCCGGCAGCGATTTCTCGCGCCAGGGGCGCGGCGAGACCACCGACATGCTGCGCACGCTGATCCCGTCGTACAACGTCAACGCGCAGCCGATCAGCGACGCCGCCACGCTGATCCGGCCGGCCAACCTGCGCGGGCTGTCGCCGGACCAGACGCTGGTGCTGGTCAACGGCAAGCGCCGGCACCGCGCCGCGGTCATCAGCTTCCTCGGCGGCGGCGTCTCCTCGGGCGCGCAGGGGCCCGACGTCAGCGCCATCCCGGCGATCGCCCTGAAGCAGGTCGAGGTGCTGCGCGACGGCGCCTCGGCGCAGTACGGCTCGGACGCCATCGCCGGCGTGATCAACTTCGTGCTGCGGGACGAGGCCGACGGCGGGGTGGTGGAGACCAAGTTCGGGCAGACCTACTCGGGCGACGGCGAGCACCGGCAGCTGTCCGCCAACCTCGGCCTGCCGCTCGGCGGCGCCGGCTTCCTCAACCTGAGCGGCGACTGGAAGGAGCGCGACCCGACCGTGCGCAGCGTCCAGCGCGCCGACGCGCGGGCGCTGCTCGCCGCCGGCAACGCCGACGTGGAGCAGCCCTACGCGCAGATCTGGGGCCAGCCGGACCTGAACGACGACTGGAAGGGCTTCGTCAACATGGCCGCCGCGCTCAGCGACGAGGCCGAGTTCTACGCCTTCGGCAACTATTCCGAGCGGGAGACGGAGGGCGGCTTCTTCTTCCGCAACCCCGACAGCCGCGGCGGCGTCTTCTCGACCACCGCGGCGCTGGGCGGGGAGACGGGGCTGCCGGCGCGCCTGGTCGGCACCCGGCCGGGCAGCGGTTCCGCCTGTCCCGACGACGTGGTCATCGCGGCGCGGCTGAGCCCGGCGCAGCGCCAGGCGCTGGCCGCCGCCGGCATCGACCCCGCGGCGCACGAGGCGCAGCGCCGGCGCGAAATCGCGGCGGACGCCGGCTGCTTCCTGTTCAACGAGCGCTTCCCGGGCGGCTTCCGGCCGAAGTTCGGCGGCGACCTGACCGACGAGGCGCTGACGGCCGGCCTGCGCGGCGAGTTCGCCGGCGGGCTGAGCTACGACGTCAGCGTGTCCTACGGCGAGAACGAGGCCGAGTTCTTCATCCGCGACACGATCAACGCCAGCCTCGGGCTGGCCACGCCGACCTCGTTCCGGCTCGGCTCCTACACGCAGACCGAGGAGGGCCTCAACCTCGACTTCGTCTACCCGCTGACGATCGACGCGTTCGCCTCGCCGCTGAACGTGGCCGCCGGCCTGGAGTGGCGCAACGAGGAGTTCGAGGTGCGGCAGGGCGAGCCGGATTCCTGGCGCGCCGGGGACTACGCGCAGCAGGGCTTCGGCGTCGGCGCCAACGGCTTCTCCGGCTTCGGCCCGTCCAACGCCGGCAAGTGGGACCGCTCGAGCGAATCGCGCTACCTCGACCTCGAGGCGGACGTCCGCGAGGACCTGACGCTGGGCGCCGCGCTGCGCTGGGAGGACTTCGACGACTTCGGCACCACCACCACCTGGAAGCTGTCCGGCCTGTACCGGGTGCACGACCAGCTGCGGATGCGCGCCGCCTGGCACACCGGCTTCCGGGCGCCGACCGTCGGCCAGCAGAACATCACCAACCTGACCACCGCGTTCCAGGGCACGGCCCTGGTGCAGCGCGGCACCATCCGGCCGACCACGCCGCTGGCGCAGGCGCTGGGCGGCACGCCGCTGGAGCCGGAGAAATCCGACTCGTTCACGATCGGCGCGATCATGGACATCGCCGCGGCGGAGGTGACGCTGGACTACTTCTACATCGCGGTGGACGACCGCATCCTGCAGACCCAGTCGTTCGTGCTGAGAGATTTGGTCGCCGGCAGCGGCGAGTGCGGAGGGAATGATCAACCGGCCTGCGTCTGGGCCAATCAGGCGGCGCTGCAGGCGGCGCGGGAGGCGTCCGGCTTCGCCGCGAACCTGGATCTGAGCAACGTCCGCTTCTTCACCAACGACTTCGACACCCGCACCCGCGGCCTCGACCTGGTGGCCACGATGCCGCTCGAGTTGCTGGACAGCGGCGATTCCGAGCTGACGGTGGCGGCCAACTGGACCAAGACCCGGGTCGTGCAGGCCGATCCCGATCTGGTCGACCAAAAGCGCATCGACCTGCTCGAGAAGAGCCTGCCGCGGTTCAAGGGCAACGCCACGCTGACGCACGACGCCGAGGACTGGCGGGCGCTGGTGCGCGCCAACTACTACGGCAACGCGTGGGAATACCACGTCGACTCGAACGACCTGCTGGTCAAGTACGGCGCCGAGGTCACCTGGGATCTCGAGTTCGGCTACCGCCCGCTGCCGGAGCTGGAGCTGGTGCTGGGCGCCGACAACGTGTTCGACAACCGGCCGGACGAGAATCCTTACGCCTTGATCGTCGGCTCGCGCTATCCCGAGAGCGCGGCCATGGGCAGTCAGGGCGGCTTCTACTACATGAAAGCGAGTTACGAATTCTGAGGGGCGGGGCAGGCATGGGGCCGGGCCGGCCGCCGCCGCGCCGCGCGCGCGGCGGCCTGTTGCTGGCGCTGACGGCCGCGGCCGCGGGCGGGCCGCCGGCGGCCGCGGCGGAGGCGGGCGCCGAAGCGCCGGAGGAGATCCGGGTGACCGGCTCGCGCCGGGCGGTGCGCTCCGCGGGCGACGCGCTGGCGCCGCTCGACATCATCTCCGGGGCCGACTTCTCGCGCCAGGGCGAGGGCGACACCAACAGCATGCTGCGCGCGCTGGTGCCCTCGTACAACGTCGGCGAGCACCCGATCGACGACGGCGCCACGCTGGTGCGCCCGGCCAACCTGCGCGGCCTCGCGCCCGATCAGATGCTGGTGCTGGTCAACGGCAAGCGCCGGCACCGGGCGGCGGTGATCACGTTCTTCGGCGCCGGCGTCGCCGACGGCGCGCAGGGGCCGGACGTCAGCGCCATCCCGGCGATCGCCCTGAAGCAGGTCGAGGTGCTGCGCGACGGCGCCGCGGCGCAGTACGGCTCGGACGCCATCGCCGGGGTGCTCAACTTCGTGCTGAAGGACGCGCCCGCCGGCGGCGCGGTGGAGACCAAGCTCGGCCAGACCTATGCCGGCGACGGCGAGCAGCGGCAGCTGTCGGCCAACCTCGGCCTGCCGCTCGGCGACGGCGGCTTCCTCAACCTGAGCGGCGACTGGAAGGAGGTCGAGCCGACGGTGCGCAGCGTGCAGACCGACGGGGCGCGCAAGCTGCTCGCGGCGGGCCGCGACGGCGTCCGGCAGCCGTACGCGCAAATCTGGGGGCAGCCGGACATCCGCGACGACTGGAAGGGCTTCCTCAACCTGGCGGCGCCGCTGAGCGAACGCGCCGAGTTCTACGCGTTCGGCAACTACGCCGAACGGGAGACGGAGGGCGGCTTCTACTTCCGCAACCCGGACGACCGCCCCGGCGCCTACCGCTGGGACGCGCCGACCGGCCGCGGCGGGGAGACGGCGAAGGCGCGCATCGTCGTCGACCTGACCGACGACGGCCGGGCCGACTGCCCCGCGGGCTCCGGCGTCAACGGCGCGGCGCCGGTCTACATCGCGGCCGAGCTGACCCCGGAGCAGGCGGCCCACCTGTTCCCCGGCCCGGGCGGCGGCGCGGCGGCGCTGGAGCGGGCGCGGGCTGCCGAGCGGGCGCAGCTGGCCCGGATCACGGGCCCGGGCAACGAGAACTGCTACATCCTCAACGAGCTGCTGCCGGACGGCTTCACGCCGCAGTTCGGCGGCGCGCTGAGCGACTACGCGCTGGCGGGCGGCGTCCGCGGCGAGCTCGAGGGCGGCCTGGCCTACGACCTCAGCGTGGCCAAGGGGCAGAACGCGGTGGACTTCTTCATCCGCGACACCGTCAGCACCAGCCTCGGCCCGGACACGCCGACCGCCTTCGAGCTCGGCTCCTACATCCAAGAGGAGGTCGACGTCAACCTCGACCTGAGCTACCCGCTGGAGGTGGCGGCGTTCGCCTCGCCGCTCAACGTCGCCGGCGGCTTCGAGTGGCGCGAGGAGCGCTTCGAGGTGCGCGCGGGCGAGCCCGATTCCTGGCGCGCCGACCGCTTCGTCGCCGCGCAGGGCTTAGGCGTCGGGGCCAACGGCTTCTCCGGCTTCGGCCCCGAGATCGCGGGCCGCTGGGACCGCTGGAACATCGCCCTGTACCTGGACTTGGAGGCCGACGTCAGCGAGCGGCTGACGCTGGGCGGCGCGCTGCGCTGGGAGGATTTCAGCGACTTCGGCACCACCGCGAACTGGAAGCTGTCGGGCCTGTACCGGCTGACCGGCAACCTGCGCGTGCGCGGCTCCTACAACACCGGCTTCCGCGCGCCGACCGTCGGGCAGCAGCGGATCGCCAGCATCGTCACCGCTTTCGGCACCGGCGCCGGCGGGCAGACCTCGCTGACGCAGCGCGCCACCGTGCAGCCGACCTCGCCCCTGGCGGCGCCGCTGGGCGGGCGGGCCCTGGAGCCCGAGGAATCGGCGGCCTACGCGTTCGGCGTCGGTGCCGACCTGGGGCCGCTCGAATTGACGGCGGACTTCTTCGCCATCGAGGTGGAGGACCGCATCGCCCAGTCGCAGTCGTTCACGCTGAGCGACTTCGTCGCCGGCGGCCGCTGCGAGGCGGACGCCTCCTGCCTGTGGGCCGACCGCGCCGCGCTGCAGGCGGCCCGGGAGGCGTCCGGCTTCGGCCGCAACGCGGACCTGCAGCGGATCCGCTACTACCTGAACGCGTTCGACACCCGCACCCGGGGCCTCGACGTGGTGGCCTCCCTGCCGCTGGCGCTGCGCGCCGCCGGCGAGTCGGAGCTGGCGTTTGCCGGCAACTGGACCAAGACCGAGGTGGTGCGCCACGACCCCGGCGCCGTGAGCCGCAAGCGCATCGCGCAGCTGGAGAAGGGCCTGCCCCGGGTGCGCTTCAACGCCGCGCTGACGCACGCGGAGGGCGACTGGCGCGCGCTGCTGCGGGCCAACTACTACGGCCCCGTGCATCTGTTCCACGCCGACGACGCGAACAAGCCCCTGCAGTCCGGCGCCGAAGTCACCTGGGACGTGGAGTTCGGCTACCGCCCGGCGGCGGACCTGGAGCTGGTGTTCGGCGCCGACAACGTGTTCGACAACTACCCGGACCGGAATCCCTACGCCGGCGAGCACGGCTCCAAGTACCCGGAATACGGGCCCATGGGCACGGCCGGGGGCTTCTACTACCTGAAGGCGCGCTATGAATTCTAGGGGCGTTCCGCGCCGCGCCCAGCGCGCCCGGCGGTCCCGGCCGAAGCCGCCGGTGTCAGCCGCCGCTGGGGTATAATCCCGCCCGCTTTCGGACTGCAACCGCTTCAGTCCGCGAAGCGAACTGCGCCGAACTGTCTCACTGACATGGAATATCCCGCCGCATCGGCCCTGAATCGCGCCTGCGCCGCGCGTGGTCCTATCGCGCGCAGCCCTAATACGGGGGGGGGGGTCTAAAAGCCTTTCCGCGCGCCGGACGTCCGGCGCTCCGGCCCGGCCGTCTCGGCCGGAACCGATGACCGGCGCGCGTTGCGCGCGCGGGCTGGCGGCGGCGTTGCTGGCCGCGGCGCTGCTGCCGGCGTCGCCGGCGCAGGCGCAGCACCTCGCCTATCAGGTGACCCTGAGCAAGAGCGTGATCACCGAAGGCGAGTCGGTCACGGTGGGCCTGAGCTGCACCTCGTATTGCGGCAACAACTTGATAACAACCGGCGGCGCCCAGACGGAGACGACTACCAAGGCGGATATCGCGATCAGTCCCACCACTTACAGCAACGTTACGCTGTCCAGCAACGTGCGGCTGACCATGAACTCGAACAATTCGAGCAACCCTTGGGCGGGCACGGTGACGATTTCGACCACGGTCGACACGGCGGACACCGGGCACAGGACGGTGACGGTATCGGGGACCCAAGACCGCACTGATCCAAACAACGCGTGGGCCGGGGTGGGTACCAGCGCCATCACCTCGGCCACGCTGACGATTCTCGACGCCCAGGCGCCGCAGGTGACGGTGTCGCTGTCGCCGGCGACGATCAACGAGAGTGGCGGAACCATAACGACGGTGGTGCAGGCGACGGTGCCGACGGGCTCCGAGCCGACCACGGCTCTGGCGGTGACGCTGTCGGCGGCGCCGGTGAGTCCGGCGACGTCGGCGGATTTCACGACGAGCTGGTCGGGAGCCACGACGACGTTGACGATTCCGGCGAACGGCACCACCAGCGGGCTCGCGTTGATCACGGCGGTGAACAACAACCTGGACGGCCCGGAGACCAAGCAGGTGACGGTGAGGGGAGCGGTGGCGACGACCGTCGACTACCGGTCCGGCTCCGCGACGCTGACGATCAACGACGACGACATGACGGACCTGACGGTGGACCACAGCGGCGGTTCGACCACGGTGGCGGAGGGTTCGACGGCGACGGACGATTTCGAGGTGAGCCTGGCGAGCCAGCCGCGGTCGGTGGTGCAGGTGGCGGTGTCGGTGGTGAATGACTCGGACGGCACCCGCGAGTGCGAGGCGTCGGTGGACGACGGCGCGAACTACATCGCGTCCGGCAGCACGGGGACGCTGACGTTCGTGCCGACGGCCGGCGAAATTTCGGGAGCCCAGACGGCCCTGTGGAGCACGGGGCAGAGGGTGAGGGTGCGGAGCGTGGACGATGCCGCGGACGACGACGACCAGACATGCACGGTGCGGCTGAACCCGGCCAGCGTGCCGGCCTCGGGCGATACCAGATACCACAATTTGGCCGATGTCGACGTGTCGGTGACCGTCACCGACAACGACGTGCAGCCGACGCTGGCGCTGACGCCGCCCGCGATCGACGAGAGCGGGATGAACAACCGGGCGACGGTGACGGCGACGCTGGCGGATCCCGCGGCGTCGCGGGTGACGCTCACGGTGTCGGCGGCGCCGGTGAGTCCGGCGGTGGCGGGCGATTACAGCCTGAGCGGGAGCACGCTGACGATCGCGTCGGGCGCGACGACCAGCACGGGGACGGTGACGATCACGGCGGTGGACAACGCCGTGGACGCGGCGAACAAGACGGTGACGGTGTCGGCGACGTCGTCGGGCGGGAACACGGTGGCGCCGGCGGACGCGACGCTGACGATCCGGGACGACGACGGGCCGGGCCTGGACTTGTCGCCGACCGCGCTGTCGGTGGCCGAGCCCGGGGAGGAGGGCTCGTTCGCGGTGAATCTGGCGTCGCAGCCGACGGCGGCCGTGACGGTGACGGCGTCGCGGCCGGCGGCGGACGGCACGGAATGCGAAGTGAAGAGCGGCGCGGGCGCGTACGGCGCCTCGACGACGTTGACGTTCACGGCCTCCACTCCGGCCACCCTGTGGAGCGCGCCGCAAACGGTGATGGTGCGGGCCATTGACGACCCCAGCGCTGATGCCGATCAGCCGTGCGATATCACGCTGTCGGTCAGCAGCACGGACACGAACTACAACACGCTGGGGGATGAGACGGTGTCGGTGACCGTGGTGGACGACGACACGGCGGGATTGACGCTGTCGAAGACCGAAGTGTCGACCAGCGAGGACGTCGCCGACGCGGCCGCGAACGCGGACGATTTCACGGTGCGCCTGGGGACGCTGCCATCGGCGGTCGTGACGATCGCGATCAGCAGCAGCGACACGGGCGAGGCGGCGGTTTCTCCAGCGAGCCTGAGGTTCGGGACGGCGGCGGACAACAGCGACCCCGCCAACCCGGTGTTCCTGTGGAGCGATCCGCGGACGGTGACGGTGACGGGCGTGGACGACAACGACCCGGACGGCTCGCGGGACTACACGATCACGCTGAATCCGAGCAGCACGGGCGACAGCGACTACGACGGCTTGGATGACGTGCTGGTGTCGGGCACGAACGAGGACGACGACGCAGTGACGGTGACGCTGTCGGTGTCGGCGGCGGACGGGCGGCTCGCGGAGGGCGAATCGGCGGCGGTGACGGCGCGCCTCGGCCGTTCGGTGGGGGCGGTGACGACGATCCGGGTGTCGGCGGCGGCGGGGACGGGCGCGTCGGCGGCGCACTTCCGGCTGAGCGAGAACCGGACGCTGACGGTGGCGGCGGGGTCGACGGCGAGCACGGGGACGGTGACCATCACCGCGGTGGACGACGACGTGGACGGCCCGGAGACCCGGCAGGTGACGGTGTCGGGGTCGGCGAGCGGCGGCCAGAGGGCGCTGGATCCGGACTCCTTGACGCTGACGATCGCGGACGACGACGCGGCGCCGCGGGCGTCGCTGATCTTGACGCCAGCGGCGATCGACGAGAGCGCGCCGGACAACGAGGCGCGGGTGACGGCGGCGCTGAGCCATCCCTCGAGCATGGCGACGACGGTGGCGGTGTCGGCCGCGGCCGGGGCGACGGTGGGCGCAGACAACGTCCTCTCGATCCCCGCGGGGGCGACGGCGAGCGCGGATGCGGTGACGCTGACGGCGGTGGACGACGAGGAGCAGACGCCGGACCGGGAGGTGGCGGTGTCGGGGCGGGCGCGGAACGCGCACGGCGTCGAGCAGCCGGCCGCGGTGACGCTGACCATCCGCGATGACGACGGCGCGGAGGCGGTGACGGCGGTGCTGCTGCCGGAGGCGGCGCGGGCGATGGCGGACAGCCGGGCGGGCGCGGTGCGGCGGCGGCTGGAGAGCGCGGACGCGGCGGAGGCGTCGGCGCCGCCGGCGCTGATGGCATTGCTGACGGAGCACGGCCCGTCGCTGCAGAAAGACGAACTGGACTGGAAGACGGCGCTGGCGGGGTCGTCGTTCGCGCTGCCGCTGAACGCGGCCGGCGAGAGCGGCGGCGGCGTGGCCGTGTGGGGAAGCGGCGACTACGCGAACTTGGACGGCGAGGCGCGCGGGGTGTCGTGGGACGGCGACGTCGTGAGCGCGCATCTCGGCTTGGACCGGAAACTGGCGAACGGTCTGCGCGTCGGCTTGGCGGCGTCGTGGTCGGAGGCGAAGTTCGACTACCGGCACGAGGGCCGCGAAGGCGAGTGGGAGCTGGAGATGACCAGCGCGCAGCCGTACCTGGGCTGGACGACGCCGGGCGGCTTGGAGTTGTGGGCCTCGGCGGGCGCGGGCAGCGGCGACCTGGAGATCGCCGCCGGCGGAACGGCGCGGGAGAAATCGGACGCGGACATGTGGCTGGCGGCGGCCGGGGCGCGGGGGCCGCTGCACGAGACGGAAAGCGGCTTGCAGGTGTCGCTGCGCGGCGAGGCGCTGTATTCGAGTTTCGAGGTGGACGGCAACGACGGGCGCATCCAGGCCTACACGGCGGACGCCTCAAGGCTGCGGCTGGCGCTGGAGGCGCGGCGGGACCGCGTGCTGGCGTCGGGGGCGCGGCTTTCGCCGCGGTTCGAGCTGGGGCTGCGGCACGACGGCGGCGACGGCGAGACCGGCGCGGGGGTGGAGCTGGGCGGCGGCGCGGAGTACGCGTCGGGCCGGCTGACGGCATCGGGCGGGGCGCGGGTTCTGGCGGCGAATTCGGACTACGACGAGTGGGGCGCGGACTTGGCGCTGGCGTACGCGCCGGGCGCGGACGGGCGGGGCTTCTCGTTCCGGCTGTCGCCGTCGTGGGGTACTGCGCAGAGCGGCGCGCAAAAACTGTGGGAACAGGGCGCGCCGGGGCTGAGCGGCACTGCGGACGAGGCCGACCTCGGCGGCCGCCTGGAGGCGGAGCTGGGCTACGGACTGAAGTCGCCGTGGAGCCGCGGGCTGCTGAGGCTGACGCTGGGCGGCGAAGCGGGCGAGGACGCGGGCGCGGCCTGCCGCCTGAAAGGCGCGGTGGCGCTGGACGCGACGGCCAGCCTGGGGCTGGAGCTGGAGGTGCGCGACCCGCCGTCGGGCGGCGCCGAGCGCAGCCTGATGGCGACCGGCGAACTGCGCTTCTAGGCGCGGGCGAACCGGCCGGCGGGGCGTCCGCCGCCCGGAGCGAGCCGGCGCGCCGGAATCCGGAATCCGCCGGCGTGACGCGCGGAATTGACAGCCGCCCGCCCGGCGGTGCACAATACGCGCCCGCGTGGGGCTATAGCTCAGCTGGGAGAGCGCTTGCATGGCATGCAAGAGGTCGGCGGTTCGATCCCGCCTAGCTCCACCACGAACTGGCCGCTGACCCGCCCGCGGGGCCGCGGCCCGACGACATTTTCCCGGACGGCGGGACGAGACGCCCATGAGCACCATCGATTTCGACCTGCATGCGCGGCCGCGCGCGCAGACCGGCAGCGCCGCGATGCGGCGGCTGCGCCGCGCCGGCAAGGTGCCGGGCGTGGTCTACGGCGCCGGCGGCGGCGCCACGGCCATCGCCTTGGCGCACAAGGAGCTGGCGCGCCACTTGGAGCACGAGAGCTTCTATTCGCACATCCTGACCCTGCACTTGGACGGCGGCCAGGAGCAGGTGGTGCTGCGCGGCGTGCAGCGCCACCCGGTGCGCGCCGAGGTGCTGCACGTCGACCTGTTGCGGGTGCGCCGGGACGAGAAGATCCGCATGCTGGTGCCGCTGCACTTCCTCGGCGAGGACGAGGCGCCGGGCGTGCGCCAGCAGAGCGGCCTGGTGAGCCACCTGATGACCGAGGCCGAAGTGTCCTGCCTGCCGTCGCAGCTGCCGGAATTCCTGCCGGTGGACGTGTCCGGGCTGCACATCGGCGAGCCGGTGCACCTGTCGGCGCTGGAGCTGCCGGAGGGGGTGGAGCTGGTCGCCCTCGAGCACGGCCAGGATCCCGCCGTCGTGATCATCAACGTCCGCCGCGAGCAGATCGAGCCGGAGGAAGAGGAGGCCGCCGCGGACGAAGAGGCGGAGGCTGAGGAGCAGGCGGACGGCGAGGCGGCCGATTCCGACGCGCAGGAATCCTGACTCGGCCCGGATCATGACGGCTCCGGGCGACGCGGTTCGGCTGGTCGCGGGCCTGGGCAATCCCGGCGCCCGCTACGCGGACACCCGGCACAACGCCGGCGCTTGGTGGGCGCGGCTGCTGGCCGAGCGCGCCGGCGCGGCGCTGCAGGCGTCCCGCGCCGCCGGCGGCGCGACCGCCGTGCTGGATTTGGCCGGCGTCCCGCTGCGCCTGCTGGTGCCGGCCGCCTACGTCAACGTCAGCGGCGCCCCGGTCGCGGCCGCCTGCCGCTACTACCGCATTCCGCCGGCCGCCCTGCTGGTCGCGCACGACGACATCGACCTGCCGTGCGGCGCGGTGCGGCTCAAGTTCGGCGGCGGCTCCGGCGGCCACAAGGGCCTGCGCGACGTGGCGCGGCTGCTGGGGCCGGAGTTCTGGCGGCTGCGGCTGGGGGTCGGCCGCCCCGAGCGCGCCGCGCAGGTGGAGGCGTACGTGCTGCGCGCGCCGGCGGCGGCCGAGCGCGCCCGGATCGACGCGGCGCTGGCGCGCGCCGCGGCCGAATTGCCGGCGCTGGCGCGCGGCGAGCGCGAGGCGGTCATGAACCGGCTGCACGGGCCGGAGCCGGAGGCGGCGTGAGCCTGCGCTGCGGCATCGTCGGCCTGCCCAACGTCGGCAAATCGACGCTGTTCAACGCGCTGACCCAAGCCGGCGCCGCGGCCGCGAACTATCCGTTCTGCACCATCGAGCCGAACCTGGGCGCGGTGCCGGTGCCGGATCCGCGCCTGGACGAGCTGGCGCGGCTCGCCGGCTCGGCGCGGACGCTGCCGGCGACGGTGGAGTTCGTCGACATCGCCGGGCTGGTCGCCGGCGCCTCGCGCGGCGAGGGCCTCGGCAACCAGTTCCTCGCGCACATCCGCGAGGCCGACGCGGTGGCGCAGGTGGCGCGCTGCTTCGACGACCCGGACATCGCGCACGTGGACGGCTCGGTGGATCCGGCGCGCGACTGCGAGACGGTGCTCACCGAGCTGCTGCTGGCGGACCTGGGCACGGTCGAGCGCGCCTTGGAGCGGCTGCGCCGCCAGGCCAAGGCCGGCGACAAGGAGGCGCGGGCGCGGGGCGAGCGGCTGGAGCAGGTGCGCGGCGGGCTCGACGCGGGGACGCCGGCGCGCGCGCAGGAGCTGGATGAGGCGGGCGCGGCGGCGATCCGCGACCTGTGCCTGCTGACCGCCAAGCCGATGCTGTACATCGCCAACGTCGGCGAGGCGGAGCGCGGCGGCGGCGGCGCGGCGTTCGGCGCGCTCGCGGACTACGCCGCCGGGAAAGGCGGCGAGGTGGTGCCGGTGTGCGCGGCGCTGGAGGCGGAGCTGGCGCAGCTGGACGGCGGCGACCGGGCCGAGTTCCTGGCCGACCTGGGGCTCGAGGCGCCCGGCCTCGACCGGGTGGTCCGGGCCGGCTACCGGCTGCTGGACCTGCGCACCTACTTCACCGCCGGGCCGAAGGAGGCGCGCGCCTGGAGCATCCGCAGCGGCATGTGCGCGCCGCAGGCGGCCGGGACGATCCACACCGACTTCGAGCGCGGCTTCATCTGCGCCGAGGTGATCGCCTACGAGGACTATCTCGTCTGCGGCGGCGAGGCGGCGGCGCGCGCCGCCGGCAAGTGCCGCGCCGAGGGCCGGGAATACGAGGTGCGGGAAGGGGACGTGATCCACTTCCGCTTCAACGTCTGAGGACGCCGCCCGCCGCCGGCCGTCCGGTGCTAGCGGCGCCCGCCTTCCCGGATCCGCGCCGGCAGGGAAAGGCACTGCCGGGCGCGGTCTTTCCCGATCAGGGCGAGCGTTTTCTCGTGGTATTCCTCGGGAACTTTCATGCGTCCCAGGCGCAGGGCGTTGTAGACGGCTTGCGCTTGTCCCCCGCGGCCGAGGGCGGTTTCCGCCTGCCGGCAGGTCAGGATGTCCATCGTGCTCGCCGTCGGCAGGCGCGGGAAGCGTTCCCTGCAGATCCTCAGGCCCTTGCTTTCGTCGATCACCGCCGCCCCGCCGCGTTCCAGCGCGCAAGCGATGACGGCGGCTTCGCCGTCGTCTAAGGATCTTTCGGTCAGGTCGTTGAAGTGCCGCAGGCCGATTTCTCTCAAGGCCGCGACTGCGAGCATTCCCCGTTTCGTCCAAGCGGGAAAATCGCTGGCGCGCACTGCGCCCTTTTCTTGTCCCACCTCGAATTCCTGCAGCACCTCTTCGACGATCATGAGGATGCCCGGCAACGCCGCCAGAAGTTCCTCGAAGCTTCCCGTCGCGCAGAGATTGATGAGGACGCTGGTGTCGACGACCAGCGGCCCCGCGAAGTCAGGCAGCGAGTTCCAGCGCGTCATCCGCATCCCCTCGTTCGGCTTCCATGCCGATCAGCATGTCGCGCAATTCGATGCGCTTGAGGTTCAGCAGGCGCGCCAGTTGCCCCTCGCTCAGTAGTTCTTTCTCCCACGCCTCCAGCGCCATCAATCCGAGGCGCAACGGAACGATGCGGTCCGCGTCCGTCTTGATCGCGTTCTCCGCAGCAAGGTCATTGGCAATTTCCCGAGCCGGTTCGCTGCCGCCGCTGGCGCTTTCCGTGAACCACTTCCAAGTGCCGACCGGGGCCAGCGAAAGTTCTTCGAGCTGCAGCGCCATCGCTTCCGGCGGCACGCCGAATTCGCTCGCCAGCAGCGCGACATGCTGTCGCGTGAGTTTCGACATCCCTGCTACGGTCTGGCGGAACTGGCGTTCCATCGCCCGCAGCGGCATCAGGAAAGTCTTGGCGAACGCGTCGGCGTAGCGTCCCGGCCGCGAAGCGTCGCGGCCGTTCCGGTACAGCACGTCCGGCTGCCGCCGGTTCGACACGAAATGCCCCAGTTCGCGGGCGCAGGCGAACGCGCGCCGGTCCGGCGGGTGGTTCGCGTTCAGGAGCAGGCAGCCGCCGACCCGTTCGCGGTAGGCGAACAGCCCGGACAGCCGGGTGTCGATCCGCCGCGTATGGACGCGCATGCCGAATTCCAGTTTCAGAACGGCTTCCGGGTCGCGCACCGGCGCCATGCCGAGGCCCAGCCGCTGCCGGAGCTCGGTGGCATCTTCCGCGGCTTGGGCGCGCACGTCCGCGCCGGCCAACAGCGGCCGTTCCGGCGGCGCGCTGTGCGCGTGCTCGATGCCCAGCACGTTCTCCAGTTCCGCTTCCGCCTGCACCAGCACCGTCAGCAGTTTGGCCGCTTCGTGCGCTTGGCGGTCCCGGGGCGCGTGCCGACGGAACTCGGAGATCAGGTCGACATGCACCGCTTCGGCGCGTCGCAGAGCGTTGACCGATGTCTGGTACAGCCGCGCCAATTGCTGGAGTTCCGCCAGTTGGATGCGGCGCCGGCCCTGTTCAATGGCGACCAGGGTCGTGCGCGCGACCCGGATGCGGGCCGCCGCGTCCGCCTGCGTGATTTGCTCCGCTTCCCGGGCGCAGCGCAGCCGGGCGCCGAGCTCCTCGGGGGTGATGGGGGAATGCATGCGCGGTCCCTTGCAGTTGATGTCAGGATAGATGCAGGAAGAATCATAACATGTTGGAAAAACGCGGGTATCAGGGAAACCGCCGCAGTACGCCGAGTGTTCCGCATCCTCGCGGCGGCGCGTCATGTCGGAGTCCTGCGGAGTCTGATCCCGCGGCAGCTGGTATGCTGGAATCCCATCCTCGGAGACCACGCGGAAGAGCATGTCCGTCTATTTCGTGCG